>JBEBHJ010000116.1:0-3557 GCA_040081075.1 Fimbriimonadaceae bacterium
CCTATGTACAACCAACCCCCAAACACCCACCAAATAGCCGGGTGAGTACACGGGTGAGTACAAATCGGGGAGACAGGCAACAAAAAAGCTCCTCGAAGGAGCCATTTTGAACCTAAAACCTGGTGGACCGTGAAGGACTCGAACCTTCGACCCGCTGATTAAGAGTCAGCTGCTCTACCAACTGAGCTAACGATCCAGACGCATATTTATACCTCAGATATGCGCACAGCTGAGCAGTTCCGATGAGTCGATACCGCGCGGCTCCCTAATGGGCCTGGTTCTGCTGCATTATGGATTAAAACCTAGGTGTTAACTTTCAATTTGTCACGGGGGCTCGGTTAGCGGTATTACGACGCTCCCGTCCTTCACGTTTGTCGCAATCGGCGCGAAGATTTGCCCTTGAGCTCTACGCAACTTCTACAGTCACACTCCAGGGCGGAACGAACTAGACCCGGCATGAAGTAAATTGGCGGTCGGCCCTATGAAACGCTTCGCTTTGTCTGTTGTCTTCTTGTCTTCGCTCACCCTTGCCTCTGCCCAGGCGCCAAAGGCTGGTTCAAAGGCTCTGCGGTTCGGTGCGCCCGCCGCTATTACGAGCGGTCGGCTTAAGACTCATCTCGAGTTTATAGCAGATGATTTGTTAGAGGGGCGGGATACGCCATCGCGCGGACTCGATATTGCCGCGCTCTATATCTCGTCGCAACTCAAGCTTTGGGGGGTTCAACCGGCGGGCGATAACGGGACTTACTTCCAAAACATGAGCATGACCGTTCCCAAGCTTGACACTGCGAAAACCGTGCTAACTATTGGGGACAAAACTTTACACGCCACCACCGATTTTGATGCTTTCCTTCCCGCAGCGGCGGCTACGGGAGACGTTGAGTATGTGGGGTATGGATTCCGGGCTCCCTCGAAGGGCATCGATCCCTATGCCGGCCGAGATGTGAAGGGGAAGATTTTGCTGGTTTTGGCCGGGATGCCAAAGGAACTCCCTCGTGAGGAACTGTTTAGCGGCAAAATTCCTGATGCTGAATTTCCCGTTGATGCCGCCCAAAAACTTGGGGCAAAGGCAATCATGATTCTTGCCCAGCCAGGACAATTTCCCATGATGCGGATGGGCGGGATTCCAACGATCATCTTGAAGCCCAGCGCGGTCACGGCGATGCTGGAAGGCACAACATTATCGCCCGATGAACTGTTTCGAAGGGGCCGGCAAAGTGATCCAGGTGCTTCCTCGACACTTGCAAAAACTGTTGCTTTAACAATAAGTTCAACTAATGAAACTTATACTTATAAGAACGTCGTTGGCAAAATTGCCGGGAGCGATCCAAAGCTGAAGGAAGAGTATGTTGCTTTTGGCGCGCACTATGACCATGTCGGGAAACGCGGTGATGGCCCGGGAGATACGATTTGGAACGGAGCTGATGACGATGGTTCGGGAACCGTCGCGATCCTAGAAATCGCTCATGCTTTCGCGACGGGGCCAAGGCCGAAAAGATCAAGCCTGTTCGTTTGGCATGCGGGAGAAGAAAAGGGTTTGTGGGGTTCCGACTACTTCGTCGAGCATCCCACGGTGCCACTAAAGAACATCGTGACCCAGTTGAACATTGACATGATAGGGCGCTCAAGGGCGCCGGGGGACACTAAACCCGCCAACGCCAATCTGGCCGACGGAAACTCGATCTATGTGATCGGTTCTCGTAAACTCTCCGATGAACTCGGGGACACGATTGTTGCGGTGAACAAGAACATGATGAAGCTGAATTTGGATTACAAATACGATGATCCAAAGGATCCTGAGCATTTTTATGAACGCAGCGACCACTACAACTATGCGCGTAAAGGCATCCCCATCGCTTTCTTTTTCAATGGGGTACATGAAGACTATCACGGCGCCGGAGATGAGGTTTCGAAGATAGATTTTGTGCGGATGGAGAAGGTAACACGCACGGTTTACGGCATCGGTTGGACTGTCGCTAATACGATTGCTCGGCCGAAAGTAAACAAACCTGTTCAAAACTAAGCGTAACCTGAGCATAATCTGAGTTGATGCACGGCTTGGGTCAGGAGACATACCGGGCTTTCGTGATGACCGACGTGGTGGGCAGCACCATCCTCACGCAGCATCATCCAATTGAGTATGGCAATGCACTCGCCAAACATAATCTCTTAGCTGAACAGTGCTTCGCCTCTTCCGGAGGGAAACTGCTCAAGTCGCGCGGTCAAGGCGATGGCTTGTTGGGCGAATTTGAGGCACCGGCAGATGCGGTTCGGGCGGCGCTCAGCTTTAGGTCAGCTTTGTCGAGAGAAATCAATGAACTTAGCCTTAATTGCCGAATCGCCATCCATTACGGCGTGTGCTATGGCGATGGCGAGGACTACTATGGTCACACGCTCAACCTGTGCGCAAGATTGAGGGATGTTGGGCACGCCAACCAAATTCTTATTTCGGGCATTGCCGCCGAACTTGCCCAGCAACTCTCGAGTGAGGGGATGGAGTTCATTGATCTCGGCTGGCACGGGCTAAAGGATATATCCAGCGCGACTCAGATATTGCAAGTTGGAGAGCGGGCGGCTCCAGAACGTTATCCACGACTTAAGACCGACGCAAGGTTCCGGATGCCCTCGTTCGGTACCACCTTTATCGGTCGGCAGGCAGAACTTGAGCGCATTTCGAAATCGCTTGAAACCCATCGTCTTGTGCAACTACTTGCGCCCGGCGGGATGGGAAAGACCAGGTTGGCCGTACGCGCAACCGAAACGCTTTCAAGAGAACTCGGGTATCCCTGTGCCTTTGCCAACCTGATAGAAGCTCTCGATGCGGCCTCCGTTGAGCACGTTTTGGCCGATACGTTGGGGCAGTCTAGGTTAGGGGAACTAGCCAAATCAATCGAGCCGGGCCTCATCCTGGTTGTCGATAACTGCGAGCATGTTCTAGAGGAAGCCACTCGCGCTATTGCCTTTCTTTTGGATGCTTATCCAAGCTTGCGCATCATCGCCACAACGAGGTCAAGGCTGGTGTTGCCGGGCTGCGCGACTCTGAATCTTGATGGCTTGGAAATCGGCGACAGCGGCTCTTCATGTTTTGACCTATTTGTTGCACTCGCGAAGGACCAGGACGACACATTTGAAGTTCGTCCGGAAGACGAGGGGGCCATTGAGGCGATTTGTCAGGCGGCAGAGGGAGTTCCACTTATCATCGAACTTGCGGCCTATTATGTCCACAATATGTCAGTTTCTCAAATCCAGGAGAGGCTGTATGAACTTGCACGGGTCGGGGCCGGTTCGGGAAGACACGCAAGTATCGACGCTGTTCTGACGGCAACGGTCGAGCCCTTGAGTCAAGAGGCCAAGCAAACGTGCGGTCATCTCGCTTGGCTCGCTTCCGGGTTTACGTTTGAGGCTGCAACCGCCATTGTTGGTTCGGCCGCAACCTCTTCCATTAAACAATTGACTGACGCGTCTCTCCTGAGGTTTGATCGAACCGCTCAACCTGGGCCCCGGTACCGTTTCCTCGAAGTCATTCGGGTGTTTCTGAGAGATACTTTGGGAGGGAG
>JBEBHJ010000026.1:0-44736 GCA_040081075.1 Fimbriimonadaceae bacterium
GATGTTCCGCTGGGAGTCATATGCGATTTGCTCGCCAACTTCCCTTTGGGCTCCGCTGCCGACGCTCCCATACGCGTGCCGAAACATCAGCACTCCATCTTTCGTGTAGCGAATGATCCCGATTCGGCCAGCCGTTGAAAGCACAATCGCCGGGTTGCCAGCAAAGTCTACGGTGATAGCATTCGGGTAGTCTTCGCCATTATTGGCAAAATCAAGGGATCGCGCCCAGATTTCCTGGCCGCTACTGTTGTATTTGATCGTGACGATATCGCGAAAATCCACGAGTTCTTCATGCCCGAATGTTACATAGAAGTTGCCGAAGTTATCAGCAGCACTCACGATGTTGCCAATAGATTCGAATTGCCCGACAGGTCTAAATCTCGTCCATAGCACTTGTCCAGTCGCGTCATACCCACGAATGACCAGTTTCGGACCACCACCAAGGGTTGATTCGTAACCGACGCCAACAAACGTGCCATTTGTCAGACTGATAACCCGCATCCCGTGCAGTGATTCGTTCGCAGTTCCGCCCAAATCTGTAAGCCATTTGACGCCGTACGTAGCCGCCCGTGAACTCGCAACTAGAGCGAAGAGCAAACATAATATCCAGGTTCGCATGAGTAGTACTTTACCGCCACTTTAGACCAGCCACGTCATGCGCCCTGCGGTCACTAATCCTTCCTTGCCATCTGCTGAACCTATCAGGTACAATCCTGCCCTCGGAGCATGTCTCCGGGAATTACAATTTTGCCACGGGCAGTGTGAGAGCTTGATCTCTCAGACCTACTCGATAACGGCGGGAGAATGAATGGCTAAGAAATGCCTTATTGAAAAACAACAAAAGAAACCGAAGTTTTCTACGCGGAAATATAACCGCTGTTCGATTTGTGGCCGGGCTTCCGGTTACTTCCGATTCTTCGGAATGTGTCGTATCTGCGTTCGAGAGAAAGCCCATCGCGGCGAGCTTCCGGGCATCACTAAATCCAGCTGGTAAGCGCTGGGGAGGAATTAATCCATGCATAGCGATCCTATCGCGGACCTTCTCACACGTATTCGCAACGGAGCTCACGCTCGGATGCAATCGGTGACAGCGCCGCACAGCAAAATAAAAGTAGAACTATTGAAAATCCTTCAAGCCGAAGGATACATCAAGGGTTATGAGATCACGACGGAAGGCAAATTCCCGGCGATTCGCATCGATATGCGATACGACGCAAAACGCCAACCCGTAATCGCTCATATCTCACGAGTCAGCAAGCCTGGCCTTCGTGTGTATAAGCCCTGCGATTCACTGAAACCGGTTCGAAGTGGTTTGGCCACCCGAATCCTCACGACGAGCCAAGGTGTTATGACAGACCGCGAAGCGCGAAAGCGACGTATCGGCGGCGAGGTCTTGTGTGAGGTCTGGTAATGTCACGAATCGGCAAACTCCCAATTCCAGTTCCTAATGGCGTCACGATCACAGTAGGCGACGACAACGTCGTCACCGTAAAGGGACCCAAAGGCGAACTCAAAGTCAACGTTTATAAGAACCTCACGGTATCCCAAGAAGATGGCAAGCTTGAGCTTTCACGGCCCGATAACGATCGCGTCAATCGCTCTCAGCATGGCCTAATGCGCACCTTGATCGCAAACTGCATTCAAGGCGTTACGGCGGGTCACACCAAGCTGCTCGATATCATCGGCGTTGGTTACCGTGTTCAGGCGGAAGGCCAGGGCCTCGTCTTGGCGGTTGGGTATTCCCACCCGGTTAAGATCGATCCTATCGACGGTATTACCTTCGAAATCATCGCCGACGAACGCGCTCGAACCCAACAAATCAAGGTCAGCGGAATCGACAAGGCCATGGTTGGTCAAGTCGCCGCCGATATCCGCAAAGTTCGAAAGCCAGAACCCTATAAGGGCAAGGGCATTCGATACAACGGTGAGGTAGTCAAGCTAAAGGCAGGTAAGAGGGCCTCGGCTAAGTAAAAGAGGAGCATTATGGCAAAAGCATCACGAAACGATTTGCGAGTCGCGCGCCACGTGCGCCTTCGCAAAAAAATGGAAGGAACAACGGCCCGGCCTCGCTTGGCAGTTTTTCGCAGTTTGAAACACATTTCAGCTCAAATCATTGATGATTCGACCGGAACGACCCTGGTGGCAGCCAGCAGCCTTGAAAAAGATCTCAAGGCAACTGGAAATGCTGAAGGGGCGAAGAAGATCGGAACAACTTTGGCCGAGCGCGCTAAGAAAGCGGGAATCAAAGCGGTCATTTTTGATCGTGGCGGATTCCGCTATCATGGCCGTGTCGCCGGGTTAGCTGAAGGTGCCCGAGAGGGAGGATTGGAGTTCTAACATGAGAATGAGATTAAGCGGGAAACGAGAATCCCGAAACACTGATGGCGGACCCCAACTCGACGTTCGGATCATTCGCACAAACAAGGTATTTAAGACGACCAAAGGCGGCAAAACCGCAAGCTGGTCCATCTTGGTCGTTGTTGGAGACAACAAGGGTCAGGTTGGAGTTGGCTTGGGCAAAGCGCGTGGTATCCCCGACGCTATCCGAAAGGCTGAGGAATCAGCTCGAAAGAACATGTTCGAGGTTCCAATGATCGGCACAACTATTCCCCACGAAGTTGTGGCTTACGCAGGCTCGTCGCGAGTCATGCTCAAGCCCGCATCCGAAGGAACGGGAGTTAAGGCCGGTGGCGCTGTTCGAATGTGCTTGGAAGCTTGCGGCATTCACAATGTGTTGGCCAAGAGCCTTGGTAGCCGAAACGCGGTCAACATGGCTTACGCAACGATCAACGCTTTCAAGGGATTGAGTTCTCCTGAAAAGCGTGCGGCCGAGCGAGATATGGATTCAGCCGAGCTGATCCCATGGCTTTCAAAGGCAAGAAAGGAGGAAGCTGATGCTGCGCATTAAGCTTGTGAAGAGCCCAATCGGACAAACCGCCAATAATCGTAAGATCGCGGCGGCTTTGGGTCTGCGCAAAATGCACCGACCTAAGTTGCACGATGACACCCCGACGATTCGGGGAATGATTCACCACATTAAGCACATGCTCAGCGTGGAAGTTGTTGAAGGCGAAGCGAAACCCGCAAAGGTAGCCAAGGCGGCTCCGGCTGCAGTAGTGGCACCGGCTCCAAAGGCCGAGCCAAAGCCAAAAGCTGAAGCAAAGCCAAAGGCTGAGGCAGAACCGAAAGCAGAAGCTAAGCCAAAAGCACCAGCGAAACCTAAGGCACCCGCTAAGAAAGCAACGCCAAAGGATAAGAAGGAGTAAGGATCAAGATGGGATTGCATGATATTAAGCCCGCTAAGGGCAGCACGCACCGTAAGCGCAGAATTGCACGCGGTATCGGCTCGGGCATGGGTAAAACCGCGACCCGAGGAACGAAGGGCCAAAAAGCTCGACGTCAAATCCCGCCCCACTTCGAGGGCGGCCAAACCCCAATTCACCGGCGACTTCCGGTAAAGAAGGGTTTCCGAAACGTCAATCACAAGGAATTTGCGATTGTCAATCTGGATGATCTCGAGCGATTGTTCGAAAAGGGCGCGGAGGTAACTCCCGAAACCCTGATAGCAATCGGCATCATTGGCAAAGTCCAAGATGGCGTAAAAATCCTCGCATTTGGCGAACTCTCTAAGAAGCTCAAAGTGTCGGCCCACAAGTTTAGTGCTAAGGCAAAGGAAGCAATTGAGAAAGCAGGCGGAGAAGCGATTCAGTTATGAGTATGTTTGGCGCGTCCGGCGATATGGGCGGCCCCAAGGGGCTTAAGCTCTCGTTAATCGAGACCCTTAAGCAAGCCTGGGCCGATCCTGACCTACGCACGAGGATAATCTTTATCTTCACCATGTTCGGTGTCTACGTCTTAGGCGCCCACGTTCCCGTGCCGCTGCCAAACGTAAATCATGATGCCCTGATCGCGAAACTACAGGAAAATCCTATGTTCCAGGTCATGGACGTCTTTGGTGGTGGCTCGATCAAGCGCCTCTCCATTTTCGCCCTTGGCCTGAACCCATACATCACGTCTTCGATCATCATCCAGATTCTCACTACGGCATTTCCGGAGTGGAAAAAAGAATTGCAAGAAGGCGGCGAGTATGCTCGAAAGCAGCAAAACAAGCGAACGCGGGGCCTAACTTTACTCTTGTGCGGAGCTCAAGGTTGGGGATTGGTTCAAATGTTGGCCTCAGCGTCTGAGGGCGCCATGCCCCAGTTTGCCCTTTTTACGACTCTCCTATTCTGGGCGGCAGGCGCGTTCTTTGTGCTTTGGCTGGGTGAGCAGATCAGCGAGAAGGGAATCGGAAATGGCGTCTCGCTGATGATCTTCGCGGGGATTGTCGTTTCGATGCCAGGCCTAGGGGCGCAGATGTACGACAACATCGTTGATAAGCAGGCGATGAACTGGTTCCAGGCCATCGCGCTAATCGCGGTGTTCCTCAGCACCACGTGGTTCATTGTTTACTTCACTTCGGCGCTCCGCCAAATCCCCATCCAACATATGAGGAGACAAGTTGGCACGAAAGTGATGGGTGGAAAGACCAACTACCTTCCTATTCCCGTTAATACGGCTGGCGTCATCCCGATCATCTTCGCGATTTCGCTCGTGCTGATGCCGGCGCAAATCGCGAGTTTCTTTAAGGTTGGAGTTCCAATCGGCGATTTCTTTAGGAACGTAGCCGCATACCTTAGCCCTGGATTAGATTTCCCCAAGGGACTTGTTGGCATCTTGGCCTACACCGTTCTCATTTTCTTCTTCACCTACTTCTACACGGCGATTCAGTACAACGTCGAAGATATCAGCAATAACCTCAAGCGGGCTGGCTCCTTCATCCAAGGGATCCGACCAGGCAAGCAAACCAAAGATTTCCTTGATCAAGTGATCTCAAGGGTCACGATTGCCGGGGCCCTGTTCCTGACGGTTGTCGCCTTGATTCAGTACATCGCGCCTGCAGTTGTCGGTCTTGATGGCTCCCTAAACATCTTCCGAGTCATTGGTGGAACCTCGCTTCTCATCATGGTTAGCGTCGCGCTTGAAACCATGAGGCAGATTGAAGCCAATATCTTGATGAAGCAATACAACCAATAATACGAAACATGCGCATCATTTTGATTGGCCCACCGGGCGTAGGAAAGGGCACTCAAGCAGCCATGTTAGAGCAACGGTTGGGAGCCAAAGTGCTTTCTTCAGGGGTGATATTTCGCTCCGAGATTGAGGCCGAAACGGACCTGGGTCGACTCGCAAAGAGCTACATCGACCGAGGCGAGCTGGTTCCAAATGGCATAACTATTGAGATGATGGCTAAACGGCTGCGAACCGATGAAGCCCGCAAATCAGGGTTCGTCTTGGATGGATTTCCAAGAACTATTCGGCAAGCCGAAGCCCTCGACCAGCTCCTTTTCGACATGGACATAACCATGGACAGAGTGATCTCACTCGAAGTGGATGATGAAATCGTCATCAAGAGATTGGCGGGAAGAATCGGCTGTACGAAGTGTGGCGAAATCTACCACTCAGCGAACAAACCGCCAAAGCGAGAAGGCTTCTGCGATAGGTGTGATAGTGTCCTCGTAACGCGCGAGGATGATCGGCCCGAAACCATCCGCGAGCGACTCCGCGTTTTCCGCGAGAGCACGGCTCCGGTAGTTGAATACTATGACCGTGTAGGAGCCCTGCGGCGAGTTGATGCTGGGCACGATACCGAGACTGTATACGAGGATATTGTAAGGCCAGACTAATGGGAGTGCTGAAAACCGCGGCCCAGATTGACCTGATGCGCGAATCGGGCCGAATCATAGCCAAAACCCTCAGACTTGTATCCGCCGAAATCAAGCCGGGAGTCACCCCCCGAGAGCTTGATGCGATGGCCGAGTCACTGATTCTTGCCGAAGGTGGCGTTCCCAGTTTCAAAGGCTATCGAGGCTACACCGCCGCCACTTGTATTTCCGTTAATGAAGTCGTTATCCACGGCATCCCCGATGACCGCAAACTGGTGGAAGGCGATATCATTAGCTTAGATTTTGGGGTGGTTAAAGACGGATGGCACGGCGATAGCGCCTGGACTTATCCGGTTGGAGAGGTATCAACCGAAGCAAAGCGGCTGATGAACGTAACCCGAGAAGCCCTCAACCAGGGAATCGCCAAAGCGCGGCACGGAAACACCGTCGGCGACATCGGTCACGCTGTTCAGAGCTATGTTGAGAAGAACGGCTACGGGGTGGTTCGAGACTTTGTGGGCCACGGAATCGGCGAGCGCCTCCACGATGAGCCCCACAACATTGCCATGTACGGCAAGCCCAACACAGGCGTCGCGCTCAAAAATGGAATGACCATTTGCATAGAACCCATGGTGACCCAGGGGACGTGGAAGGTCGATATTTTGGACGACGGCTGGACCGTTTTGACGCGCGACCGCAAACTCGCCGCCCACTTCGAACACATGATCGCGATCACGCCAAATGGGCCCGAGATATTGACCAAGGAATAGCTATTACCCTGGAACCGAGCCTTGTAGTAACGCTTGACGCCCAGCGAGGGCATTGCACAAAGTGGGAGTTAGTGCTCACAAAACAAAAAGCCCCACTCCGCAAGGAATGAGGCTTCGATTTGGAGGAAGGGATGAATCTTACTGCTTCTTCGCCGACGTGATGAATACGTGGCCAGTGGCTGGATCGTATTCTACGTTGACGTTCAGACCTTGCTGAATAAAGCTGAGAGGAACGATCGTTCGACCGCGCTCGATGAATGGCGCGATTTCGAGATCAACGTCAATCTTGTTAACGCGACCGACGCGGTTACCAATCTTGAGCCAGATGTCGCGACCATCGCCAGAAGCCGAAATCTCCTTCGTCGTTTGCTCCCAATCAACCTTGCCGCCGTTCGCTTCGAACAGGTGTCGGAAAGGAGTGAGAGGAATACCGTTCTGAACTCGAGGAGCAACATCAAAGTTGATCGGTTTGGAGTTCATCATGATGTTCAGCGGAGCCATATCGGGTAGCCGAGTCCCCTTCGTGACCGAGATGATTCCCGTCCCAGCGGCCTTAACTAAGTTAGTCGGGCCGTTTGGTTTTACGCTAACAACAGTTCGAGGGGTCCTTGCTCCACCGGCAGGAACCACGGTCGTTGTCGTTCCTGGAGCAACGTTGCGTTGACCCATTGCAATGGCAGTATCGCCCACCGTGACCGGCTTAAATGCGGCGCTAGACGAGGTTGCACCGGATACGTTATTCACGGCGACCGGTGCACTCACGGTCGGAGCCACCGTGGTTGATGGTGTTGTGACCGTAGTTGCAACGCTTGGATCAGGGGTCTTCACACCGAGCGGCTTCGTGGTTGATGGATCGGGCTTAACGGCCGGATCAATCGGACGATTAGTTCTACCGCCTGGGTTATTGACAAAAACTTTAACTTTACGGGTCTTGAAGGTGTTACCATCGCCATCAACAACCCAAGCTTCAACCTCGTGCCAACCGTTGGCTTCTCGAGTTGTGTCCCAAATGAAATTGTAAGGAGGATTGTTCGTCATCGAACGGAACTGGTTGTTCACAAAGAAGCTCACGTAGGAGTTCTTCATGTCCTTGCCAAATCCAACCTTAATCTCGGCGTTGCCTAGAACGGTTGAACCGACTTTCGGATTGACAAGATAAACCTGGCTCTTCTCGTTGCTTTGAGCGGAGATCGTCGACTTCTCTGATCCAACAAGCTTGCCATCCTTATCGTAAAGCCGAACTTCAACTTCATTCTCGCCATCGGCCAAGAGGGCCAGATCTAGGGTGAAACTGGCTTCGCCCGCCTTATTAACATTGGCGACCTTTCTGGTTCCGAAGCTCGTACCGTTCAGCTTCAGCTCAACCATCGTGGTATTTGCGCCTGTAAACTTCACCGTAAGAGTTGGGCTATTTGCCGCACCACTTACGAGGATTTTCGCGTCATCTACCATGAATGCGCTTGCACTCGTTGTGAGAACCGCCGTTCCGGCCATTGCGGCCAATGTTGTCAACTTTTTGGTTGCGATCATAATCTCTCCGAGACAGCTAAAAATCCATTGACAATTAGCTGAACACTAGTTTTCACCTTAATGGACCCGTTTGTCAACCCCTGTAGTTCGCGGGAACCAGGAATTATTGAAATTAACTCAAATCAAGCGCCAATTTGCATCATGGGCGAATCGTGAGGCTGGAGGTTCTACTTACTCCATTGGCACTCGCCGTCAAAGTTCGAACCACCGTTTTGGAAACGCTAAGAGTTCGAATCGTGAATCTTCTCACTGCGCTCCCTGCCGGAACTATTGCACCAACGGGGACGACGGCTTCGCTCCCGTCGCTGAGCAATTTCACAACAAAACCACCCGCGGACGCTGGCCCAAAGAGCCTTATCACGCCCGTCGAATCCGCTCCGCCAACAACCGCGGAAGGGGCGCAACCCAGAAACGCCAAACTCGTCTTCTTGATCATGATCGTCGCCGTGCGTGCGACTCCAGAGCATCGCGCCGTGATTGTCGCCGCTTCGTCGCTGATCACACTTGATAGAACACAGGGCACTGTAACCTGCAATCGTCCCGCCGCGACAACCGTTGATGGCGGAACTGTCAAGTTGAGACTTGAACTACTTAGCAAAACCGTGCGATTGAGCGGGCTCTTTCCAAAAAAGGAGACCGCGGCATTGATGGTTCTGCCTCCGACGGAATCATCAGAAGTGAAGGCAATATCCCGAAAACCGGTTTGCCGAAAAACCTGAATGACACTACCACTGGACTTCATGCCGCTCGCTGCTACCGTTCCATAGGGTCCGACTTCTAACCACTGAAAAATAGCCTTTCCATTCGAAGTAAGCTCGAATTCCCATAGTTTGTTTCCCCCAATCCGCGCATCGAAGGCGTAGAGGTACGACTTCTCAGTATCGTCCTCTAAACTGTCGCTTACGACATACACTTGGCCAAAGGCGCTCCGGATGAGCGGATAGAAGGACCCATAGTCACGCAAGCGATGAAACACTGCTCCCTGGCCCGGTTTTGCCACAAAATAAAACACCCGGTCCAAAGGTTGAAAGTTTTCATAAGCTCGCTGAATGATGACGCCCGCCACTCCGCCACCTTGGACAGCCACCAGTTTTGGCGCATGCATACCCTCGGACTCCGGCGCTTCCGGCAATCGCACCCGTTCAGTGATACTTGCTCCCTGTTCACTTAGGAACTCTATTGCAAAAGTCCGTACATCTACTATGCTAAGCAAAGCAATGCCACCATCGGAAGTCCCCGCACCAGCGTGGAACCTGCGCACGGGCTTCTCCCAAATGGTCTCGCCAGTCTGACCAAACAGTCGCACGCCGCCGCTGGTCGCCTGAAAAGCGTTTCGGGGGCCAACATACAGGAACCCGCCGACACTCCTGAAGATCAGTTCACCCAATGGGTTAAACTTCCAACCTTCGTAGACAAACTGCTCGGGCAGAACTTCATTGGCCGTGGTCACGAAAATGTTTCCCTTTGAATCGGTTTCAACGCGACTGGGGTAAATCTGAGTCCCCGATGCTTCATACCGCCAAATCACATTCCCGTTTCCGTCGGCCTTAATCAGGGTGAAGGGCGGCCCCGACTCCCCATACGGTAAGGCGTAAAGCATGAGCAAGTTTCCTTGGGGATCAACACACCACTCAAAGTAGCCCCGACGCGTATAGCCCGAGGGTGGGAGCGATCTCCGCCAAATCAGATTGCCACTCGCGTTCCGAAGTTCAATATCCGGGTCATCCGGTTTAAAGAACGACCCATCCGGGCGAAACTTGATTTCAGGGCGTCCTGGAACATGCTTCACCCAAGAAGTCACACCGTGCGCGAAGGTTAGGCTCATGGCCATCACCATCAAAATTGCGAAAACGGCTCTCACAGCTCATTATCACACAACTTGCGTACCCTGGCATAAAATTGTTGAAATTCATCTGCCGTTTCTATTGCGTGGCTAACTCAGCCTTGCTTTGGGAGGTTTTGGCGATTGTTTCGAGGAAACTTTCTCGCCGGGCCGTAAAGATTGCAGTCCTAGAAGCAACCAAACCGCGAGACTTTGCGAACTCTGCGTGAAACAATTCCTCGCAAAGTCCGCAAAGACCCAAACGAAGCCTAAGTACCCGCTGGCTTTGAGCTGGGATCTACCTTCTTTTCGGGGACGGTAGCGCCGGGTTCAACTTTGTTTACCGGTTCGCCTGGCTTTGGAACACCCTCGCTCTTTGCCTTCTCATCGGGCTTAACCCCATCATCTGCAGGCTTTTCGCCCGGTTTCACCGGGTCGCCCGGTTTCGTCGTGGAATCGTCAGCTTTCGGCTCAGAATCGCCCGGGACCTTGGCTGTAGAGTCCTTAACCCCTTCTTCCGTTTTCGGAGTTGACACCTTGTCCACCTGATTTTCAGGCTTCAGGTCGCCCTCCGCTTGTTGGCCGCAACCAACCAGTCCCAGAGCCGCTAGGGCAATGCCCATGATTAAAAGTTTTTTCATATGTTCACCTCGTGTTGATAAGTTTGTGAGAGCTCTTGATTCTCTCACATCATTACAACAGGATTCATACACTAAAAGTTGCCCGAAAATGGCGCAGCGGCTCGTTCATAGGATTCCGCCGGAACCGTAACGCGGGTGAGCTGCCACTGCTTATCGGGAAAAATCAGCCACTTCCGCGCCGAGCGCTTTTCAAACTCAACGGTGACCTCGTCCACGTCAACATTGACGGGAGGCAAGCTCACCGACAGTTTGATGTTGCTCACGA
Organism: Fimbriimonadaceae bacterium; assembly: GCA_040081075.1. Classification (GTDB taxonomy): domain Bacteria; phylum Armatimonadota; class Fimbriimonadia; order Fimbriimonadales; family Fimbriimonadaceae; genus JANJUB01. The sequence goes on from JBEBHJ010000026.1 coordinate 10,734, forward strand.
GGGTCGCCGAATCACCCGAAACGCTGGGAACGCGATTCGCAAACTCGGCCTTCGGCTTTAGCTTCTTGATCTGCTCAGCGATTTGACCCATACGATACTTCTCGCCGTTAATCTCGAAGTCATTCGCGAGGAATTCAATCACACTGCCCGGGCGACCTTCTTGCCCCGCCTTCACGGCATTATCTAGCGCCTTTTGGATCAACTCTTGGTCGCTTGGCGCACCAAACAAACCCATTCCAAATGCAATGAACGTCAAGAGAGCGAGAGCACCCGCTCCCCAAATGATCGTCTTCTTATTCATTCTTCCGTCACCCCTGGGCGATCATAACGTCCTTCGCAATCTGTTCGCACATAGCATCTAGACTGTCAAAGTGGCGCTCTTCGCGGATCCATTGGGTTAGTGCTAACTCAACCGATTCCCCGTAGAACTCGTCGCCCTTATAGTCAATAAGAAACGCCTCAATCGTTCGATCCGTTCCCTGAACCGTTGGACGTTTTCCAATGCTAACCGCAGCTCGAAATGCTCCAAAAGCTCCCGTCATCATCCCTCCGTAGATTCCGTCCGCCGGCAGGACTTGGTGAAACGACCTCGCTAGATTCGCGGTGGGATACCCAATCTTCCGCCCCAATTGTTGGCCACGAACGATCACTCCGGGAATAGTGAACGGGCGTCCAAGCCACTTCGCCGCATCCTCCACGCGGCCTTCCTGGACCGCTTGGCGTATTGCCGAACTCGATACTCGAGCACCTTCATTCAAGTAGGCCGGGATTTTTTCGGTGGGCATTCGTTCCGATAGCCACTCCGGTGTCCCCACACGGTTGTGTCCGAACGCAAAGTCGTGCCCAACTACGATTTCCTTAAGGCGAACCCCACCCAAAATCACCAATTGAAAAAAGGTGTCTGCTGAGGTGTGCGCCAACTCTTTAGTGAACGGGAGGATTAGTGCGATATCCACCCCCAACTCGGCAAATCGAGCGAGATTCGACTCAACGGATCCGATCGCAAGGGGAGCGCGGGTCGGATGGAGAACGGCAGCAGGGTGCCGATCAAAAGTGATCAAGACCGCCGGAACGCCAATTTCGCGAGCTCGCCGAACCGTTTGAGTGATAACAGTCTGGTGTCCTAGGTGGACACCATCAAAAGTTCCGATACACCCAACCGCTTCTGGCCACTCGGCCACTAAATGCTCTAGACCGAAGTGCACCTGCATCAGGTGCTCAAGCTACGAAGCCGCTGATTGAGGAGAGAAGCATCTTAACTTCCTCCTCGGTGTACTCATTTGACTCAACGAACGCCTGGATGTCAGTCGCGATTTCACCAAATCCGGGTGAGACCCAACTCCCCAGCGGCTGATCAAAAACGTCAGGCTTCATGAGGGTAAGGCGAATAATCTTCGTGTTACAGTTTGAAGACCATTGAAGCCCGTTATGGCACAGGTCTTGAATTGATGTGTAAATGCCGGTAACGCGCGATGAACCATCGGCGTTAAGTTGTTCTGCTATCCAGTAAAGTCTTCGAAACATCGTTGGCTCGTTTCCTTTCGAGTGTTTTCTCTCACTCAGTGGGAATTGTACGCTATTCCCTAAACGGTTGACTTGACGAATGGCAGCCGCGATTTGGACGTAGAATTAGGCCAATGCCTTTCGCCTCAATCGCTGACGCCCTCGAAGACCTCAAAGCGGGTCGAATGATTATCGTCGTAGATGATCCCGACCGAGAGAACGAGGGAGACCTGGTGTGTGCGGGCGAAACATGCACCCCCGAAATCATGAACTTCATGATTATTCACGGTCGCGGTGTTCCCTTCATCCCCACCACCGCCGAGCGATTAGCCGAACTTGGCGTGCCCATGATGACCAAGCAAAACACCGCCCGCCACGGTACCGCGATGGCTGAGACGGTCGATGCTCTTCACGGAACCACCACCGGCGTTTCTGCATTCGATCGCGCCAAAACCGTTGAAGTTTTCGTAAACCCCAAGGCTAGCCCCGACGACTTAGCCCGTCCTGGTCATATCATTCCGTTACGCGCCGAGAAGGGCGGGGTTTTGCGCCGCGCTGGCCATACCGAAGCCATCGTTGATCTAGCCGTCCTCGCCGGATTTCAGCCCGTAGGCGTAGGTTGCGAAATCATCGCCGATGACGGCGAAATGATGCGGCTCGATGGATTGGTGCCCTTTGCCGAAAAGCACAACCTGAAAATCGTTACCATCGCCGACCTCATCGCTTATCGCCGCCAGCACGAGAAGTTGATTAGCCGTAAGGCTGGCCCCATAGATTTCCCGACCAAGTATGGTCATTTCACCCTCTACGCCTACGAACCAGTGGTAGATCGCGATCCTTACGTCGCCATTGTCAAGGGTGACGTTTGCACCGAAGATCCGGTTCTCGTGCGCATGCATTCCTCTTGCCTTACGGGCGACCTTTTGGGTTCCATGCGCTGCGATTGCGGCGACCAACTCGCGATGGCGCTCGAAGCCATCGAAGAAGCCGGTCGTGGCGTCGTAGTCTATATCCAGCAAGAAGGTCGTGGGATTGGCCTGATCAACAAGTTGCGAGCTTACGAACTGCAGGACGGAGGATTGGACACGGTTGAAGCAAACGTGGCCCTCGGCTTCAAACCAGACTTGCGCGATTACGGCTTGGGGGCGCAAGTTTTGGCAGACCTCGGCCTGCGCCGAGTGAGATTGCTTACAAACAATCCCAAGAAGATGGCGGGATTGCAAGGTTACGGGCTAGAGATTGTCGAGCAGGTTCCGCTCGTCGCCGCTCCAAGCGAGCCGCGCGAAAAATACATGGACACCAAGCGCGACAAAATGGGTCACATATTGCCGGAATAACTGATCATGCCTGACAAAACCGTTTCCGCTTCCCGCGTCACGATGTCCAAGGTGATGGAGCCCACCGATGCGAATTTCCTTGGCAAAGTTTTCGGCGGCTCCATCCTCTCCATGCTTGACCTCGTGGCTTACGCCGTTTCCTCGCGCTTTGCCGGCAATATCTGCGTTACCGCCAGTTTTGATCGGGTGGATTTTATTCAGCCCATTGAGGTGGGCGAACTTGTTACGTGCGAAGGGTACGTTTCTTATGTGGGGCGAACGTCGGTTGAGGTGACGATCGAGGTCTTCGCCGAGAACATCTTCAAAAGCGAACGCCGGCATACCAACACGGCACGCGTAACCATGGTCGCGATCAAAGATGGCAAGCCAATCGAAGTTCCGAGGCTGGTTTGCGAAACGAGGGAAGATCGGATCAATTTCCTTGAAGGCAAGCTGCGTCGGGATATCCGCGGACGCCAACGTGCGGAATTTGATCAGCTCGCTCAGGAAATTCGCACTATGAGCGATTCCGAACTGCTCATCCAAGTTTCAGCCTGAAGTTCGGCTCGAACGTAGTCGATCTAGCCCAACCGCGACCAGAATAATCACTGCCGTAACAATTGCCTGAATCCAGGTTGGCCATCCGGCTTGCGATCCTATCGTGTTGATCGTGGTCATGATTAGGGCGCCGATCAAACTGCCAAAGATCGAACCTGAGCCACCCGAAAGGCTGGCTCCCCCAATAACAACGGCGGCAATGACATTCAGCTCCAGCCCCTCGGCTACGGTCGGGTCGCCCACGCTGAGCCGCGCAAACTGTGAAACACCCGCCATGCCAACGAAAATGCCCGCAAGCAAATAGACGCCGAGTTGAACTCGAGAAACCGATATTCCGCTAAGGTGAGCAGCTTCGGGGTTTGATCCGATCGCAATGACATTGCGCCCAAATACCGTGCGATGCAAAATTAACGCGCCGAGGATGGCGAAAACGATCACGAGCCAACCTCCAATGGGTAACAGCATCCAGCTCGTCTTGGCGTTCAACGCCGCCGTTAGGTCGTTAAGCCAGGTGAGATTCGCATCAATTTTAGTCTCATGGGCAATGCCTTTGGCCGTCCCACGTACGGCCAGCAGGGAGGCAAGCGTGACGACAAACGCTCCGACCTTGAGACGAGTCACCAGTAACCCGTTGAAAGCACCAACCGCGATGGCCGCAACGATGCCCGCCAAAGCCGCCATACCGGGAGACCAGCCCGCCTTTAGAGCTGTGGCAACGGCAACTGTGACTAAGGCGACCGCCGAGCCGACCGAAAGGTCAATCATTGCCGCCGCGATCACAAAGGTCATCCCGATGGAAGCAAAACCAACGATGATGGTTTGCCGAATGATCGTTTCAATGTTGCGTGGAGACCCAAAAGCCTCTGGCAACATCAAGTAGCCAATGGCATACAGTGCTAACCAAACGACCGGGAGAACGGCCGCACGAACGAGGCTCTTCCGGTCCATAAAATCAGAACTTTGGCTTGATCAGTTCGAGAACTTCGGGCTTACCCATGTTGGCTTTGTCCACTAGCATGGCTCCCGTATCAATGCGCTTCTCAACCGTCTCACCCTTGATATGGGCCACCAAATTCTTCACCGCCAAATATCCCATTTGAACCGGATTTTGCACCACCAGCGCATCAATATGTCCGTCTTCAAGACCTTTTATCAACTGATCGGAGGAGTCAAATCCGACAAACCGTACCTTGCCCGCGAGTTGGGCGCCTTCAAGTGCTCTCAGCATTCCAAACGCCGCGCTTTCGTTCGAGCAGAAAATGCCGTCAACTCCAAACACGTCGCCCTTCTTATTGGCGTTGATCAAACTCTCGGCCTTCGTTTGTGCCGTTTCCACACTTGGCCCGGCAAATTGGTTAGAGCTAATCACTTCGATCCCCGGGAACGTCTTCATCGCTTCCAAGAAGCCTTCTTCGCGCTCAATCGTGCTCGCGGAGCCTTCTTGGTACCGCATCATAATCACCTTGCCCTTGCCCTTTAGCAACTCGCCAAGTCTCATTCCGCCCGATTTGCCCGCCGCCTTGTTATCAGTGGCAACGAAGCTGACCGTTTCCGCATCCTTCAATCCGGAATCAAAAATGAGAACCGGAATTCCCGCATCTTGCGACTCTTTAACTGGAATCCTCAAGGCGGTGTCATCAAGTGGAGCTAAGCCGATTCCCTTAACGCCCTTCGTGATGAAATCTTCAACGACCTTGATTTGGCCGTCTTTGTCGTTTTCAGTAACGGGACCCTTCCAAATGACTTCTACATCCAGTTCCGTGCCTGCTTTCATCGCACCAGCCTGAACCGATTTCCAAAAAACGTGTTGCGTTCCTTTTGGAATCATTGCGATCTTCATCTTCCCCCCACCGGAACCCGAATCAGTTGCTTTGGGGTTGTCGCCCTCGGCCGACTTTCCCGAGCAGCCAACGGCGAAAAGTGATGCAAGAAGAACAAATGATAACAAACCCTTCATGGGCACGTTTTACCCGCAAGCACAACATTTTTGGAGAAAACACCTTGGCGCGGAGCCAAAGATCGCTCAGCAGGTATCTTCCCTAACGCATGAGCAATCTCACGATTCCGATTCGAGGCAACAAACTCTCTATGAATGTTGAGGTGCGGGGTCACCTGTTTACTCGCCAATCCGAGTTCCAACGCATTGATATCGTAGACACACTGTGCTTTGGGCGCATGCTCTTGCTTGACAACCATATTCAACTCGCCGAACTTGACGAACATGCCTATCACGAGTCATTGGTGCATATACCGATGTTGAGCCTCAATCAACCAAAACGAGCCCTAGTTGTGGGTGGCGGCGATGGTGGCGTGGTTCGCGAGATTCTTCGACACAATTCCATCCGGCATGTGGATATGGTGGAGATTGATCGCGCCGTGATTGATGCGTGCACCGACTTCTTGCCATTTCTAAACGGGGGCGCATTCGATGACACGCGTTTGAAAATCCACGTTGCCGACGCATTTGAGTTCGTGAAGGGCGGACTAGAATCTTACGACCTCATCGTAATGGATTCCACCGACGTTTACGAAGAGGAGGACGGCGGACTCAGCGAGCAGCTTTGGACCGGCGAGTTTTATTCCGCGATTCATTCATTGCTCTCGCCTGAAGGTATCGTGGTGACTCAAGCCGATAACCCTGTTTTCTGCCGATATTCGTTGGACTCCATCTTGGCGACCTACCGCCAAGCCTTTGCGGCTGCGGGTTCATATTGGGGTTTGGTTCCTAGCTTCGGCGGCTATTCTGCGTTCGTCTGGGGCTCAAAGGGCAGGGAAGTGTCGTTCGATTGGCCCGGATCTTTGCCCGCTATGGGGCAGGGGATGCCGCACGAGTTTGGCTATTTGAATGCGGGAACTTTGGCTATGGCGGAGGGGGAAGTGCCGTTTCGTGGAGAGTTTGAATCGTGTTGATCGCAACTCTACTTGCCTTCACGATGGGCCAGGCAACTTTGAATTTGCCTGAGCTAAAAGACTTCGACCAAAGATCCGTCGGCTCAATCACTTTCGGCCAAACCGCCGACAAAGACCTGAAGAAGCTTTTCAAAGTAGGCAAAGGAGCTATGCGCCCTGAGGCGCTAGTTGTTTCTAACGATGACGATTGGCGTGCCGATGCTTTGCTCGATGGGCGAGGTGCCAACGCGAAGGCCATCGGTGTTTGGTTTGAATCCAAATCTTCGGCGCTTCTTTATGACCTTGTAAAGGAACTCGGAGAACCCCAGAAGTTGTTTCTCGCTGGGCGCTCCTCGGATTGGATGGTTGTCGCTTATCCCGAGAGAGGCGTAGCTGTTGTGACCGCGCATGAGGCTGAGAAAGACTTTGTTCTCGGTGTACTACTTACAAACAAACAACGGATTCTTTCGCTTTCGCGCGATCTGACGCAAGCGGTCACCCCGCTGGTTGACCTCCAAGGCTTATTCGATCGCCTGGACAGAACGGTCTACATCCGCCCCTTCGATGTCACTGTTTCGTGCAAGAACATCAACATCGGAAACGCCGACCGCGAAGCGAGTTTGCTCACCTCCCTCGCCATTCGGCGTTTCGAAACCCGTAATTTGCTCCTGCAAAGGGGTGCGGCTGGCACGATGTCTGTGAGTGTCACCATCGACTTCGAGAAGGTGAATGTATCAGCGAGTCTCAGTGGCAAAAACGAAGCTGGGAGCATATCGGGAAGTGGCGGTGCCTCGACAAAATTTAGCGTGTCAAACGATGTAGCCCATTATCGCCGAGACTTTGTGGAAGATGCCGTCCTTGAAGCTATGTTCGATGCAGTTCAGTCCGCCGAGCAAGCGATTCGTAATCAAAGGCCTCAGACCCAAAAAGATCACCGCCGACTGCAAGTCTATCAAGTCATCAGCTCGGCCGTGCGCTGAATCTGGCTCGAACCTGCCACAATTAGCGTTCCATGAGCCACAGCGATGCCACCGGCATGTTCATCAATGAAACCCACACTTCGGCTGCCATCTGGCAGTACCGCGTCGAGAAAATGATCTTGGAGGGCAAGACTCAGTATCAAACCTACCAAATCGCCACCGTTCCCAGGTTCGGTAAATCTCTCTTTTTGGATTACAACATCCAGACTTCGCTGATGGACGAGTATGTGTTCCACGAGTGCATGAGCCAGCCGGCGATGACGCTTCATCCAAACCCGCGCAAGGTTTTGGTTTGTGGAGGCGGGGAAGGCGCCACGCTAAGGGAAGCCTTGACCCACAACACCGTTACCGAAGCGGTGATGGTAGATATTGATGAAGAGCTCGTGGATATGGTGAAGGTTCACATGCCGGAGTGGCATCAGGGCGCTTTCGAAGATCCGCGAACGACACTGCTTCATTGCGATGCCCGCGGTTGGATCAAAGATCACAAGGGAGCGGGATTTGATGTGATTTTGAGCGACCTTCCGAACCCTCACGAGGATGGACCGGGACAGATGCTGTTTACGAAGGAATACTTCGATTTATGCGCCGAAGCGATGAGCGATGACGGCGTTTTCGCAATGCAGGCGGGCTCGGCGAACGAGAATTATCCGGCGTGTATGGCTTGCTGCATCAAGACTTTGCGAGAGACTTTTCCTTATGTTGCGGGATATTACGGCATCGTGACGACGTTCTTCCAGCCTTGGGGCTTCGTTTTGGCTTCAAAAACGCTCGATCCGTTCATGCTAACACGCGAGGAGATTGAGAAGAGGCATGCGGAGCGGGGGGTTAAAAATCGCTATTACACAGGGCGTTTTCACTCGGCTTGCTTTACTTTGCCGGAGTATCTCTTGGAGGCGGAAGCGGGGGCTCGGATTCTTACGGATACGGAGCCGTTTGTTTGGGATGCTTAGTCAGTGCTTGACAATAGCCAAGTTCGTCTGAGCAAAATCATCGCCCTTACAAAGCACGGGTTCGCCCGTCACCGTGGCGAGGGCGAAGACGAAGGTGTCTCCAAAGTTGAGCCGAGCGGGATGGCCTGATCCTCGGCCGAAATCGCGGTAGGCGGATCGGGCGATGAGTGCGTGTTCTGACGTAACCTCAACGAGTCCAATTTCAAACTCGCTCAGCAACTCATCAACTCGCCGACTAGTCGTTGGGTCTTTGCCCGAGTCGATGACGATCCCTATTTCGACATAGGTCGCGGCGGACATTTTTGCGCTTCCCTTCGCTTCAGCTAGAATCGAAAGAAACGCTCCCCTTTCAGGCTCGCCGTTCAGCACCGCTACGATTGCCGATGAGTCGACGATCATATCGGCAGACCAGTTTCGGGATCGTATAGCGACTCAATTTCAATCATCTTTCCTTTGAGCCTGGCGGCGGATTCCCGACTAATTTCCATCCACTTGCAAATCAACTTCTCGTCATCTCGCTTTTTCCTCTCTAATCGCTCCCTAAGGGCTTCCGTGACCGCCTTCGTGATGGACTCCCCTGTAATCGCCGCGAGCTCATGAGCGAGGCGGGTTGCCTCTTCGTTCTTTATGTTCATTGCCATACTTCTACCACAATACGGTAGAAATCTACCATTTGTTCCAAAGCGCGCGGTTAGGATAAGATTTCAGCCATGAAAGTAATTCTCTTATTCGCGTTGCTGTTTGGGATAATCGCGCAAGACAAACCAAAGAATGTCGTGACAATTGAAACGGAACTCGGCGACATCCAGATTCAACTCAACCTAGAGAAGGCACCAAAGACTGTTGAGAATTTTCTGAAGTATGTTGATATGGGTCACTACACGGGTGGGCGGTTTCATCGGACGGTTACCATGGAGAACCAGCCCGATAAGAAGATAAAGATCGAAGTCATCCAAGCCGGAGTCAATCCGAACAAAGAAAAAGAGAGTCTCCCCGCGATCAAACTTGAGCGCACGCGAGACACCGGCCTCAAGCACCTTGACGGAACGATTTCCATGGCTCGAAATGGCCCTGATACGGCCACAAGTGACTTCTTCATCTGCATAGGCGCGCAGCCCGAGCTTGATTTTGGTGGCAAGAGAAACCCCGACGGTCAAGGGTTTGCGGCTTTTGGACAGGTTTTGAAAGGCATGGATATAGTTCGAAAAATCCAATCTCAACCAGCGAAAGAACAATCGCTTGATCCCGCCATCACGATTATCTCTATCACCCGTAGAGTAAATTGAGAGAGTGTATTTTGTCATCGGTTCCGACGGATCAGAATATGGACCTGCCTCGATCCAACAACTTCAGGCTTGGGTCACCGAAAACCGAGTCACACCATTGACGATGCTTAAAGACGCAAACACGGGAGAGCGTACGAAAGCTGGCTCCCTTATGGAGCTTTTTCCATCAAATCCTGTTTTCGCACCAGATTCCGGTCCGGCAAAGCAAGATCCGTATGAAGCAAATCCCTACGGCCAGAACTATCAAAACCCTTACGCTGCGACCCCTGTTAAGATGCAGGACGAATCCTTTCCTTGGGGCTCTATCATTCGTTCCGTGGCGGCCGTCGCCGTGTTTTTCTTGCTTCAGGGTCTTGGTTTCATTTTCGGCATTTATGCCCTGGTTACAGCCATTCAATGCCAGTTATCGGGCAACAAATATGGCCCTCTAGCGATTATTGTCGCAGTTATTGCGCTAGGCGTTGTTGCCCTTGGGTGGTTCATGCGGTCACAGGGCGCGCCGGTTTAAGATGGCGAACAATCAAGCTTGGAATGCTGATCTTTACGCAGACAAGCACGCGTTCGTCTTTAACTTGGGTCAAGGTGTCGTTGATCTGCTAGATCCCCAACCTGGCGAGCACATCTTGGATGTTGGCTGCGGAACGGGCCAACTTACGGCCCAGCTTGCAGAGTCGGTCGGACCAGAGGGCAAAGTCGTTGGAATCGACAACTCTCCCGCAATGATCAACTCTGCCCTCGCCAGTTATCCTGGAATGGACTTTAGGGTCATGGATGTTACGGCGATGCCGTTCGATACCGAGTTTGATGCCGTGTTTTCAAACGCGGTCTTGCATTGGGTTCCAAATGCTGATCTCGCCGTGAAGCGAATTGCCCAAAGCCTTAGACCGGGCGGTCGCTGCGTTGCAGAGTTTGGCGGGCATCGAAATGTTGGAACGATTGTCGACTGCACCATCAAGGCATTTCTAGATGCCGGAGCCTTGACCGCTAAGCATGGCTGGTTCTATCCGAGCATTGCCGAATATGCTCCTATTCTTGAAGGCAATGGCCTGGAATTGCAACAGGCGTTCCTGTTTGATCGTCCCACCAAGCTCGAAGGCGAAGACGGAATGATGAACTGGCTGACCATGTTCGGGTCGGCGATAGAGGCTGATCTCGCTGAAGGTCAAAGGGCCGCAGCGTGCGAGGCAGCATGCGAGGCGATGCGACCCACCCTTTATCGTTGTGGCCAGTGGTATGCGGATTACCGCCGGATTAGGGTTTTCGCCCGAAAGCTCTAGACCATCCGGAACCGATATTCCGTAGCCGATCTAAATTTCTTTCCGGCCCTAAGCACTGTCGTTGGGAACATGGGTTTGTTTGGCGAATCCGGAAAGTGTTGAGTTTCCAAGCAGATGCCGGACCGCTTTTCGTATTTTCCGCCTTGTTTCCCCTTGTAACTGCCATCCAGAAAATTTCCGGTGTAAACCTGAATTCCCGGTTCCGATGTCCACACTTCCACCTTGCGGACTTCAGTTGATAGGGAAGCTGCATAGCTCGACGAAGTCAAAACGAAGTTATGATCGTAGCCACCTGCCCACGTGAGCTGTTCGTTTTGTTCGTCAATTCGCGAGCCAATCGTAGTGGGACGGCTAAAGTCAAACGGAGTCCCTTCCACGGCCATTAGCTCCCCGGTCGGGATCATACCGGCGTCCGTAGGCGTGATATATCGGCTGTTTATACGAAGCGCGTGATCCAAAATTCCCTTGCCGCCTTTGGCGGAGGGGTCGCCGTTTAAGTTGAAGTAGGTGTGATTCGTCAAGCTAAGAACTGTGTCCGCATCGGTCGTTGCCCAATACTCAATTCGAAGCGCATTGCTCGCGGTGAGTTGGTACAGCATTCGGATCCGTAAATTTCCAGGATAGCCTTCCTCGCCATGTGGGCTCACTCGCTCAAACAGGATTGCGCTTGGCGTTCCCTCGCCTAGCAGCGTCGCAAACCAAACTTTCCGATCAAACCCACTCACTCCGCCATGCAGATGGCATGGCGTGCCTCCCGGTTCATTGTTGGTAGCCAACTGGTAGGATTTGCCGTTCAGGCTGAACCGGCCCCCCCCAATACGATTTCCATAGCGCCCAATCGCACATCCGAAATAAGCGTTACAGCTATGGTAGTCGCTAAGGTCATTGAATCCCAGCACAACGTCGGTGCCATTGTGTTCAAGGCGTGTTATCGTGGCTCCGTAGTCGGAGACCACCATTTTTAACCCGCGGCCATTTGCAAGCGTGAAAAGGTGAGCAGGGGTTCCATCTTCAAGCACTCCCCATGGTTCTATTGGCATAGCAAAAGTATGCCTCACTATCGCCGAAGGCGTGCGCCAAAGGCTAACTCAAACCCACGCCGACCAAGAGGAACTAGCCGGATAGGGCCAAATTTGGGATGATCGGTGCCGTTAATGATCCAGTCCAGAGGGATGAAATCACACGTGTCGGTCGAGCCATCGGCTTCATCTCGGATTTCGCCAGACCATGATTCAACGCGATACACAAATCTCAGGGCATGCATTTCCTTGTCGGGATAAACAAAGTGTTGAGACTGTACTTCGGCCAGATCTCCCAGCTTCACATGAATTCCAGCCTCTTCGAAGGTCTCTCTCACTGCGCCCTTGGCGGGGGATTCGCCAAAATCCAAGCCTCCGCCTGGTAACGTCCAACGGCCGTCGTTGGGTTCAGGCAAGCAGAGCCGACAGAGTAAGAGCGATTGCTCACGCACGACCAATGTATAAGCCGCCGGTCGAATGACCTGCTTTTTAGCCATGAACCAGCTCCAAAATCGAAACCTCAGCTAGGGCTCCTAGGCGAGCGGGTGGGCCGGTGGTTCCAATTCCGCGTGAAACAAAGAGCGGCGTTCGAGCATCGGGAAAGAATCCAGACACGTACTTCTCGCCATTGCGGGTATGCATGGGAGTCCACCCCCAAGGGAACTGCCATTGACCACCGTGGGAGTGCCCAGATAGCATAAGGGCCGTGCCGTCGGGAAGTTCGTCAACCATGTCCGGTTCGTGCCAAACCGTGATCAAGGCCGATTCTTTGGGTGCGCTTGAAAGCGCCGAAATCGGGTCGTGTTGATAAGCATTTGCAGAGTCTATACCAACCCAGCCAACTCCATCTTGGCTGACACTGGCGTTGCGTAACAAATGAATCCCCAACTCCGCGCAAATTGGCTCAAGTAACGTCGCGTCTCCTGACCAATAGTCGTGATTTCCAGGTACGGCAACCACAAAGTGGCCACGCAAATCATCCAAAGCTTCACCCAACAACGCCGGAGATGCCATTTTCCAGTAGCCAACGAAGTCGCCAGCGATCACGATCGCATCCGGATTGGTGTCAAGCGCCATCCGAACGGCACGGCGGCACATCTCGACCGAGTATTTGTCGCGAATATGTAAATCGGCTAACAGCGCGATCTTAAATCCATCACGCGATGCCGGCCAATGGGGAAGCCGCAACCGATGATGCTCGAGCACAATTTTGTTGGCCTCAACCAGCGTGCCATAAACAAGCCAGCCGAGACCTCCAAGCGCCAAACCGCCAATCAGCTTGAGGGGGCTACTCAATCTGAGCGCGCCAGTTCTTGAGTTGCTCAGCCGAGCGGAGCAGTCCTTCTCGTTCCTCATCGTTCACCGCAGGGGCGATTATCTCGACAACGCCCTTTCGACCAACGCGCGTCGGCAGAGAAAGCGACGTGCCGCTGATGCCCAACTTGCCGTTTTGCATGGCCGAAATAGGCAAAATTGCACCTTGATCCAAGGCGAAGGCCTCAACCACTTCTTTGATCGAAATGCCAACGGCCCGACCAGCACCACCCTTCATGCGGATTACCTCGGAACCGGAGGTTTTCGTGAGCCCGAAAATGCTCTTGGCGGTTTCGTCATCGTAACCGTTAAGCGACTTGATCGACATGCCGTTGATGCTCGCCGAAGACCAAATCGGAACCATCGAATCGCCGTGCTCGCCCAAAATCAGTGCGTTGACGTCTCGAGCGCCGACGCCGAAATGATCGGCCAGAAGCGATCGGAATCGGCAGGTATCCAAAACCGTGCCCAAGCCGACGATCTGAGATTCGGGCAACATTCCGGTCTCAATCGCAAGTTGCGTCAGGAGGTCAACCGGGTTTGAAACAACCAAGATTGTCGCGCCATCGGCAAGCTTTACGGCTTTCAACGAATCCAAAATTTGTCGAAAAAGACCAACATTTCGGTTGATCAGTTCTAACCGGCTTTCATCTGGCTTCCGCCGCAAACCAGCGGTGATAACCACACAATCCGAACCCGTGATCGCGTCGTAGTCACCCGCATGAATCTTCTGAGAAGAGCTCAGGGCCGAACCGTGGCGCAAATCAAGCGCTTCTCCTGCGGCCATGTCGGCGTTAGCGTCAACAAGAACCATTTCATTGACGATGCCACCAAGTTGCAAGGCAAATGCCGCGTCAGAACCAACTCGGCCACCGCCGCCAATAATCGAAACTTTCATTCTAAATCAAATACTCCTAGCTTCAAAGCTTAGAGAATTATGGTTCATTTTCGTGCTCACGTGTTGGCAAATCAGCGCCGACGTGTGCCACCGCAGACCATGACTCTGTGTGCGAAAAGAAACAATTGATCCGCCGGAGACTATAGATCTGTCCATTCCTGACGTACAATTGAGCTGTATGCAAATCGTACGTTCCCGCGTTCTTGCGATTGGTGCTACCGTTGGGATGCTAACCCTCTGCTTCGCAGGCCTTCATGGCGGCGTAAAGAGTGTTCAAGTTGGTTCAAAAGCTCCGGCTTTTTCGGCCAAAGCAACCACTGGTGCCACCGTATCACTCAAGTCGCGTATCCAAAAGGGTCCCGTGACCCTTTATTTCATCAAAATCGGTTGCCCGGTCAATCACCGTGCGGCCCCGTTCTTCAAAAGGATCGACCAAGCCTACAAGGGCAAGGGCAATATCGTTGGAGTCATAGATGGTGACATCACTGCTGCCAAAGAGTGGCAAAAAGCCTATGGGACAAGCTTCCCTATCGTGGCTGACCCTGACAAGAAGATTATTGGCGCCTATGGAGCTCAATATTCGCCTTGGGCCGTGGGAGTCGACAAGACTGGCAAGGTAGCTAAGGTTCTCAAAGGTGGATCATCGACCGACCTCAAAGTTGTTAACGATCTCGCGGCAAAAGCGGCCGGTGCCAAAGTTGCCAAGCTGTCCTTCGATGGTGCGCCACCGGGTGGAGGGTGAAGCTTCTAGACCACTTTTCCCGTTGGGAAGAGTTCGAACCTTAAACTCCACTGGTGACGGTGGAGTTTTTTTATACCACTGCGCCGAATTTCCGGGTCCGCCCCTGGAACTCGCGGATCGCTAAGATGAGTTCGTTCTCATCAAATTCGGGCCAAGATTTCTGGGTTACGACGATCTCAGCATAAGCAGCTTGCCAAAGTAAGAAATTAGAAATCCTCATTTCGCCCGCTGTACGAATCATGAGATCGGGGTCTGGGTGGTGCGGATTGTAAAGGCTTGCCGAAACAAGTTCCTCCGTAATCTCCTCAATCGCCGTGCTTTGAGCAGTGATCGCCTTGATCGCATCTACAATTTCGGCTCGACCGCCATAGTTCACAGCCAACGTAAAGGTTGTTCCCGTGTTATTTTTTGTCGTTTCGATGCCGGTTCGAAAGGCTTCCTGCAGCCCCTCTGGAAGGGCACCAATTCGACCACTGACATTCACTCGCACGTTGTTACGATGCATACCCGCGAGTTCGTCGCGGGCGGCCCGTTCGATCAGCTTCATCAGCCCATCAATCTCATCGGTAGGCCGGCGCCAGTTTTCCGCGGAGAAAGCATAAACCGTGAGGTATCGAATCCCAAGCTCGCTGCATGCAAGCAAGATTCCACGCAGGGCTCGATATCCTTCGCGATGACCCATGAGCCGGGCCAAGCCCTTTCCCGTCGCCCAGCGCCCGTTTCCATCCATGATAATGGCAATATGGGAAGGCAGATTGGCTAGGTCAACGGCCATACCCGCGGCTTTCTCTTGTGTCGAATTCAAACTTCAAACTTCCATGAGTTCGGCGTCTTTCTTCTTCTGAGCGGCGTGAACTTCTTCCACGTATTTGTCGGTTAGCTTCTGAATTTTTGCCTCATACGACTTCAACTCGTCTTCGCTAATCTCTTTGTTTTTCTGCATCACTTTGTAATGGTCGTTCGCATCTCGGCGAACATTCCGAATGGCGACCGCCCCTTGCTCGGCACGAGCGTTGACCTGCTTCACCATGTCCTTCCGCCTCTCTTCGGTCATCTGCGGGAAGTTCAGCCGAATGCCGTTTGAGTCCGTGGTTGGCGTAATCCCAAGATCGCTCTTCATAATCGCGCGCTCTATCAACGCCACCAACGACTTATCGTAAGGTTGAATCAGCAACTGGCGGGGCTCAGGAATTGAAACGTTTGCAACTTGAGAAACCGGCGTGTCGGTGCCGTAATAGTCGACATGAACTCGCTCAAGCACGGCCGTTGTCGCGCGACCAGTGCGGTAGGTAGAAAAATCATGGACCATCACTTCGATGGCGTGCTTCATGCGCTTCTCGGCGTCAACGAGGGTTTCTTCAGGTGTCATAGATTTAGTATAGTTCAAGTACGAGTTTCAAGTGGAGATTAGTCTCCGCCAACAAGAGTTCCAACGGCTTCGCCTTGACACGCTCGCAACAGCGCTCCCGACTGGTTAAAATCAAGAACGACCAGAGGCAAGTTGTTCTCCCGGCACATCGTGAAGGCTGTCATGTCTGCAACCTTAAGCCTCTTTGAAATCGCTTCGGAGAAGTCCAGCGTTTCATAGCGAACAGCATCATCAAACTTGTGCGGGTCCTTGTCATAAACTCCGTCAACGTTGGTTGCTTTAACCATCACTTCAGCTTCAATCTCAAGCGCTCGAAGCACGGCTGCCGTATCGGTGGTGAAGTAAGGGTTTCCGGTGCCGCACGCGAAAATCACTACGCGGTCTTTCTCCAGATGACGCATGGCCCGGCGTCTAATGAACGATTCCGCAACCTGGGAAACGCCAATCGCGCTTTGAACACGGCTTTGTGCGCCCGCCTTTTCGATGGCTGATTGCAATGCCAGCGCATTCATCAACGTGCCCAGCATGCCCATCTGGTCCGCCACGGTTCGATCAATTCCGCCGGTCGCCGAGAAGGCTTCGCCTCGAACAAAATTGCCGCCGCCTACCACAATAGCGGATTGTATGCCTTCCCGGTGAATCGAAACGACTTCATCCGCGATGTAGTTGAGGGTCTTGATATCCAGTCCAAATCCCTGACCGCCAGAAAGCGCCTCCCCGCTTAACTTCAACAAGATTCTTCGGTAAGCGCGTCGTTCGATAGCCAATTTGTGCCTCAAAAAAAGCTCGCGGGTTTAAGGCGAGCTTCAATCAATAAGATACCCGTCATGCGGTGGGCGAGTTTACTGCAACCATTCGCTGAACATGCTTTGCGAGCATGTCAAACTCGAGGTTCACCGAATCGCCCTTGGCTTTATTGCATAGATTGGTGTGCATAAGCGTATGAGGAATTACCCAAACATCAAAGACATTCCCCCGCGGCTCCACGACGGTCAAACTGATTCCGTCAACGGCAATCGAGCCCTTTGAACTCACCAAGGGCTGGAAAATCTCAGGAAACTCAAACGTAAAGAGCGAAGGATCTTGAATATCTACGATTCGACCTACCCCGTCAACGTGTCCCTGCACAAAGTGGCCGCCAAGACGGTCGTTGGCTCTCATCGCCCGCTCGATGTTGACACTCGTCACCTGTCCGGTCGTGGTTAGTCGCACGGTCTCCTCGCTCAGATCAAAATCCAAAAGCGCACCGTCGAAGTTGACCACTGTAAGACAGCACCCATTTATGGAAATACTCTCACCGATGACGATAGGGTCATCGGCGGGGAACTGAGCGCGTATCTGCAGCCTTCCCTGCGTAAACGACGAAACTTCTCCAACTTGCTGAACGATGCCTGTGAACATGTTAAAACTTGGCGACCGCCTCTCTCGACTTGATGTTCAAGGCGAGTCCCACACAAGCAAGGCAAAGCCAAAGCGCCGTGCCCCCTGAACTCATGAACGGCAACCACAAGCCCACCACGGGCAAGATGCGTAGCACCATCCCAAGGTTGACGACGGTATGGAACACAAAGATCATCAGGACTCCTCCCAGCAACCCTTTGTGAAAATGCTCATCAGATCGCAACATGATCAACCAGATGCGGAAAAAGAAAAAACCGTAAGTAAGCAGGAGCAGCGTGCAACCGATCAAGCCGCCTTCCTCGCCCAAGACAGTTATAATGAAGTCCGTTTGCGCTGCCGGCACGTAGTTAGCGGCGGTCAGGTCCCCTTTCTTCCATCCCTTGCCCGTTAGTCCGCCACTTCCAATTGCCGTGAGCCCGTGTTCAACCTGATAGCCATTTTTTGAGGAATCGGGCCTTAAAAGGCCCTTGATGCGATCAAGCTGATATGGGCTTAGAATCCCTGGAACAGAGATCGCGATGGCGAGCGCGAGAATTCCGGAGATGATCGCCGTAAACGCATACTTGCCCGGCGATCCCATCACCAACGAAACGGTCAACCACGTTGCAAAAATCGCGAGTGTTGCCCCCAAGTGGGGCTGTATGAACACAAGGGCCATCGGCAACGCGACATGGAGGAAGCTGATGAAGAACGTTCGACCCATCTTGATCTCTTCCTTTCGCCGAGTCGCCCAAAAACCAGCCAGCGTAACCACGATGAGAAGTTTTGACAATTCGCTAGGCTGGAACTGGAAGGAACCGACCACCAGCCAGCGCTGAGCGTCACCTCCCCTCGCCGTCCCCGCCTTCATCACTACCAGCAGGAGAGCAACGTTGACCCAATATAAAAATGGATAGAACTTTCGGAGCGTAGCGGTTTTAGTAGTGAGAAAGACCAAAAACGGAACTGACCCCACGACGAGAAACTCAAATTGCCGCTTGAAATAGGTCGACTTGGTCCCGTAGTCGATGCTCATCAGTGAAAGCATGCCAAACCCTAACAAGGCACACGTGGCCAATATGAGCCACCAATCGTAGTGAGTAACGGCTCGAAACAGTTGGGTAGTTCGGGCTGGTTTAAGGCTTGTTGTTGCGGCCATGGCCTACTCCTGCGGGTCTTTGGGTCCCACTTTCGCCGGTCTCCGCATGATCGCGGTGCCATACGTTCGTTTGACGATTCCCTTGCCCGCGGCAAACCAAAACTCTAGCTTGCTCTCGCGTGGTTTTGAAACACCAGACTCCACCTCTAAGGCAACCGTTATCTTCACCGTTTCGAGCCCAGCAACGCCATCTTGGCTCAAATTGTCAAGTGAAGAAGTGATAGTTGCCTTCGCTTTTCTCTCGATTGAGGCGCTGGTCTGGACCCCACTCCACTCCCAGCTGTCTTTTATGCTCATCGGAAAGCCAATAAGCTTGATCGGAGGATTGTAAGTCTCGACGAGTTCGACGAGGCTGAAAGCCTCCGGTTGCAAATCATATTTCTCGGTCTCAAGCACCGTATCATGGTTCACACTTTCAAAAATCACCAAGCTCCCCTCCTTCTTCACTCTCATGACGACCGGGATCTCGGTGTCACTCATCGAAAGGATCACGTTCGGAGAATAGAGAGCGCCGGGATTAAAGATCGCCGACGATTTGATCTCCTTTGCTCCCGTCGACGTCGAAGGGGGCCGGCAACCTGAGGGCAGCACCAGCCCGGTCAAGACGGCAGCATACAACAAGGTCATTGACTTCGAGTGGTCAGTTACCATCCTGCTCCAGCAATGCGAACGAGCTTCACTTCTCGTTGAGTCTTTGTTCGCTTCGTTTGCTGTATCTCCTTCATTTCAATTAATCCGACTTGGTAACCATAAACGGCTACCTGACTCAATTTTACGGCAAGCACATCCTCGCCCATCGTCCCGCTCACTTCGAGTGTCAGCGTTTCCACTTCCTTGCCTTGAATCGTGCGTTTTGCTCCTGGCCGGCTGACACATGTCATTACGACGTTTGCTCCCGTATCTTGGAAACGCCAAGACCACTTGGTTTCTTTGTTTGATTCCTTAAGGATAGCCCGAAGGGGTAGAACCTTTGATTCATCAAAAATCGCGTAGTGATAAACCCCATCATCGTCGTAAGAAAAGAAGTTTGTGTCGAGCTTTTTGCCCGATGATGTGGTGACGACTGGAACAACCCCTTGTTGGTCTATCATCCTTCCAGGCATCACTTCCTCGATGGTCTCTAGCGCCGATTTGTCTTGGGTCGTCATGTACGAACGTTTCAGCCCCGGAACTAAACCAAAGAACGCGGCTGCTCTAGGCACAGGCGTTTGCCCATGCAGTAACCCCGCGACAATCGCCGCGATCACTTTACCGCTCTCATCTCTTGCTGTTGGGACTTGCCTTGCGCATCAACAGTTTTGATAATGAGCTTGACCATTCCAATCCCCTTTACCATCCAGGCGGTAAGAGTCGCGGAAGTCTTAGTTGTGCCTTGAGTCAACTTGGCCGTGCTCACCATTTTGAGGGCATCAAACTTGCCTAATGGGACCGTGACCGATTCGATGCCCGCAATCTTGTTGGTCATCGAGTCGATTGTGAAACTGTCGGTTTTCAGTGGCTTTCCCATTGCCCAAGATTTGCCTGAGGATACATTGGCTGGCATTTCAAGTTGAGGTTCATCAATGGGCTTACCCAACATGGCCGTGCCGTAGATTCCCGACTTGTCGGCGTAAAGTTCGCTCGTTGCCCCGAAGTTTTCGCTGATCTGACCTCCGTAGATTTGGTTGAAGTAAAGCTTTCCATTCTTAACTTCCTTCAGCTCAAATGACAGTTCTCCCGTTTTCTTATCCTGGCCCGGCTGTATGAGTTCAACTTTGACGGGCTCCTTTCGATCAAGGCCGTAGAATGCGTATCCCTCTGTCTTGATTTCATCGGGGATTACGAGCTCGGTTTTCGCGGGCTCAGCCGTTTTAGTTGTCGTATCGGTCTTAACTTCAGGCTCAGTCGTTTTCGGTCTCTCGGCCGTTTGGCACCCGAGTACCGTTCCCGCGACGATCAATAGGAGGGACAGCTTCTTCATATCAATAAGTTACTTCACTGTGACCTGTAAAAGCTCCAACTTTTCTGTTCTTGCTCCGTTTTCGGCCTTAAATGTCTGCATAAACTTAACGAGACCCACTTTTGGGCTAAAGAAAGAGGTCGTGATTTGCGTGCCTTGCTCGCCCTTGGGGCCAGTCACCTTGGATTCGGTGTTGAAGCGGTAAGCCGAATACTGTCCAGCTTTCGTGTCAACGACAACAGGACCCTGGGTGGTCGTGACGGAATCGATGGTGCTTTGACCGAAGCCGGTTGTACCTGTTCCTTTCCAAGGAACCTTGACTGGATTGTCCGCATCAATTTTCAGCGGGAAGGGTGCAACTAGCTGAGCCGGCACAAAGGACTGCTTCGTCGCGCCAGATTGGACCGAAAGCTGGTAGATACCTGTCGTCGTGACCCTCCAAACTTGAGTTGAGAGCACCACATCTTCATTCAACAGCTCTAGAGTCACTTCGTTGCCTCCATCAATTGGGGTTACGGATTTGATTTTGAATCCATACTTGGTGTCTTGGTTAACTGCCTTTCCGCCCACCACTGTCGAGCTCGTGAGTTGGTACTGCCACATGTTATCAACAGTTGCGGGGAACAAGCTAGCTTCTTCACCGGGGTTAATCGCCACGGGTGATACCGACTTGATGGGTTTTGGCGTATATGCTCCGCTAGACGAGCCCGATCCGCACCCGAAAATCGGAATCGCACAGGCAATAAAAAGAATAGTTGAAGTTTTCATGGTTTTTGAGTTTTGTGATTGAGAAAATCTGCGGCCTCATTAACAAGGCCCTTTTCTGGAATCTGAGAGATACTGATTTCGCTTCGTGGCAACTCGTGCTTTACCCGCGGCGCCGCGATTGCAATGCCATCGTGGATAACGAGGAGCTGAGTTCGATTTTGACTAGATTCCTTGCCCGCCACCACGATTCCCCGCCGACTGTATTGCCACATCCGTTTGCGTCCTTCATCCGTTAGATTCAGGATTAGGTTGTATAGTTTCCGACCCCGCTTGTCCGTAAGCTCCACAACCTCGGCGTTTTCAACAAAATCTTCGGTTAGCACGACATTTGAATTCTCGAGAATCCGGGTTGGGTTGGGGGCGAACTGTTTCGCGAGAAGGTCGGCATCAATGCGATCTTTAAGGGCGCCAGCGATGTCCTGCTTAGCTCTTGGATCATCGGCGATGCGCTGCGCCTCCTGTAAATAAAAGCCTCGAATCATGTTCGAAGTGGGAGCAACTTCTTCCTTGTAATGCTCAACCACAGCCTTCGAAAATTCGGCTCGAAACGGCATTTTGATAGGCGCTTGCATCTTGGTGATTTTCCCCCCTACTGACACCGAAATAGGCACTGTGGCTTCCACAACAATGCCGTCCCGAAGTGCGTTGGGTCGTATCTCCGCAAGAGGTGTGCCATCAAGGTGAACATTTAGATTTTGTTCGAGTTTTAGCTTAAGTGCAGCGTCTCCGGCGAGTGCCTTGCTCAAGTCGCTGGCTGTCCAAATGGTTTCTGCAGCGGGCATCTCGGCGTTCCTCAATGCATCATTGAGGGCCGTGACTAGTCGGCCCAACGCCGCCTCGTTCCCTTGCATGGATTCCAGCATATCTCTCAGGGGAACGCGTCGCTTGCTGGCTAATGATTGCTCACTTGTGGCGCTTTCAATGTCGTCACCACCAAAATCGACGTCCTTTTCCAGCTCAACTAACTGAGCTACCTGGTTCGCGACGAGAACCTTGTAGCCTTTGCCTGTGTCAACGCCAACAATCGTAAACTTGCCCGGCTTCAGCTCGGGAAAAACCAAGTTATCGACGACTCTCGCCGAATAGGCTTGCCACCCAAAATAAGCCGCACTTGCCAACGCAAGTCCGCCGATCGCAATTTTATGGGATCCTCGAAGTTTCATCTATTCAATCACCACACTCGTTCCACGAGCTTTAACAAGAAGCGAATGCGACTAGTGCCCAAATTCTACCAGTCACTCGCCTGGATTGAAGTTAGCATAGAGATTTCCGCTAAAAGTTGCAACTACAAACGAGATTCCGGCTGCCAAAAGACTGGTGACCAACGAGGCCAATATCACGTGAGTTTTAAATGCGATCATGACGACGAACAAACCCGTGGGCAGTGCCCCGACAATAACGACACATAGCATCGTCATTAGCGCCCAGAACTGCCGTTGCATGGGGTCATCTACATCGGGAAACAACATAGTAACCAAAAAGACGCAGGCTGAAATGAGCGTCCCTGCGGCCGGGACGAATAAGAGTGATGCGACGGAGTAGCTCCACAACGAAGGCTTGATGGCAATGATCAGGATATTGCTAAGGAGACACGGAAACAAGGGGGTAAGCCCTTTGGCAAGAATTTCAAACCAAGCCGTCATAGATGGCTTGAAGGGAAGAGGCTTTTGCAAGTCAACGCGTCGCAAAACCTCCAAAAAGCCAACCTGAGCTTGGCCCATTGCTATCATGAAAACCGTCGCCGCCTGCATGACAATTACCATGAGTCCCGGCGCTAACTCCTTATCATCCGGCACCAAAATTGGAATTAGGTTAATCACGAGGGCGATGAGCGTAAACAGGATGGTCATACCAAGCATAACCCTGGGAACCAAGATCATCTCGCGCCAAAGGAGAGCCCACGGGCCTGTCATACGCAATCGCTGGACAAACTTTAGGCGAATCCCCTTGTATTTGCCCTCGCGAGCCTGATGAGCTAATAGCTGTGAGATGTCGCCGCGGGATCGTTGAGTTGCGGAGTGCTGAACGGCCCTCACCGCTGCCTGATCATACATCCAGCCGACCTGTCGAAAAGCCATGATCAATCCGATTGCGATCACGCTCACCAGTCCCGTCAATCCCATCAGTCCGCTTGAAAGTGGATCCCGCGATAATGGTGAAATCGTAAACTCGGTGGCAAACGTAGCCATGAACATCGGCACGCGAAGGACCGGTGAGCGGGCAACTTCCATCAAACCGGCAACATCCCCATTAGAAGAAACTTTCCAAGCTACATAACCTACGACCGCCAAAAGAACCGCACTAATAGACCAACCTAGCTGACGGCGTGCCTTGGTTGAGTCCCGATCCGACCGATTAACTCGAAGACTTACTCCATAAGTTAGAGTGATCCAACCCATTGCCATCAGAATCCAACTAATCGAGGCAAATCGCAGGGCCTTCCCAGGCGCATCGGGATCCGAGATTCCCCGGAATATCGCTTCCCAACCCATTCGAACGGGTCGAATGCCCAACAAGGCAAGCAACAGGGGGAGAATCAACGTGACGAGATAATCGCGCCCCATCCGAAACAGCAAAACAACTTTTGGCGATAGTGGCGTCGAGAACAGTACGTCAACGTCGGCGGGCTTAAAGTTCGTGTTTGCGCTTGCTATGCCGCCAAGCATCATCACCGACAGCAGAGCAAAAACCCCAAAGGCGACCGCATCAATCACTTCATAAGCTGGAAATGGGACCAAACCTTGGGCTTGCGTTGGAAAACCCCGTTGGCCGCCCATGCCCGGACGCATGAAAACCATAAAGTAGTAGCCGGAAAAGAGCAGTAGGCTGATCAGCCGGCGCGGCGTCGTCAGCGCCCGCTTGATTGCGTTGACCGTTGTTCTAAAGGTCAAAAACAACAGGGGCTTTGCCGCGTTCATCTGTCAACTCCAAGAAAATATGTTCAAGGCTCTGTCCTTCCATGTGCTCCATCGTTTGGAGCTCAGCCAGAGTCCCCGAAGCGATAGTCTTCCCCTTGTTTAGAATTACAACTCGATCACAAAGTTTTTCGGCCGTATCAAGCAAGTGGGTTGACACGAGTATGGTCGCATTGCGGGCTTTTGCCGCCCGGAGTTCATCTTTAAACTCGGCCACCCCTTGAGGATCAATGCCTATTACGGGTTCATCAAACAAGAACACGTTGGCGTTGTGAACCATCGCACAAGCAATGGCGAGCTTCTGGCGCATGCCCTTGCTAAGGGTCGCAACCAGATCGTTACGCTTAGCCGCAAGATGGTATCGGTCAAGAAGCGAATCGACATTGTTCTCAAACGCCTCTAACGTGTTGAAACACATCGCAACAAACTTGATATGCTCCTCAACGGTAAGCAACTCGTACAGAGAAGGCAACTCTGGAACAAACGCCAAACCGCCCTTAGCTCGGGCCTGGTCTGAATCCAGATCGAATCCATTGATCAGGATATGCCCCCCGTTCGGTCGAAGGATTCCTGCCACGCACCGCATTGCGGTGGTCTTGCCTGCGCCATTTGGACCCAGGAGGCCCACGATCTCACCGGGCCGAACTTCAAAGTTTAGGTGATCAACTGCGCGGAAGTTTTTGTATTCTTTAACGAGGTTGATAACCTGAAGCACTGCACAAGGATATACCAGACTCAGAGACGATTCGTTTCGATGATTCGTCCACAGGTACAATGGAGCTTGGGATTAGCGCATGAAACAAGTAGCAAAAATGCGCGTTCTGCAGATCATCTCTAGCGCAACTACTTCCGGCGCAGAAAAGCACGTCCTCAATCTCTCCGAGCTACTGACCCGTAACGGGCATTACGTGGAACTCATTTGTCCTCCCAATGGTTGGCTGGGAGAACAGTGCCGGGCGATTGGAATCCCAGTGTTCGAGAGCGAGATGCGAGGTGCCGGCTGGGGCCGAACCTTGGGCCTTGCCATGAGACGAATCCGAGAGGCCAAGATTGACGTCGTTCACAGTCACCTAACGCGTGCCACTTACTTCGGAGCGATTTCGGGACTCACCCGAAGACGCCCGGCCGTTGCAACTGTCCACATTGCCAACCATGATGAAATCTATAGGCGAATGGCCTTTGGGCGAAATCGCCTCGTTGCTGTCAGCAACTTTGTGCGAGGAATTCTTCACGGAAGGGGCATCAAGGACCAGTTTATTGATACCGTATATAACGGCACTGACTTCACTGACCTACAATACAACGAAGCAACTCCGGTCTGGCAAGAGTTCGGCATTCCTCAAGATCGTAAGGTCATCGGAATGGTCGGTCGAGTTTGCCGCGAGAAGGGCCACTTGCTCATGGTGGAGGCGCTCTCAGATGTCGTAAAGCGCGATCCTCTTGCCCACGTCATGTTTGTGGGTCGATTGGAATCTCAATTCGAACCCGAACTCATGGAAGCCGTGGCCAGTGCAAACATTGAATCAAACGTGACCTTTGCCGGTGAGCGTCATGATGTGCCCCGGCTTTTGGACTCTTTCGCCTTCACCGCCATGCCATCTCATCAGGAAACGTTTGGTGTAGCCGCGATCGAAGCCATGGCCCGTAAGAAAGCCGTTGTTGCAAGTCGTGTGGGCGGCCTTACTGAGGTCGTGAGACACAAGCAGACCGGGTTGCTTATTGATCTAAGGCCGGACGAACTGTCCGAGGCCATGAAATTCATGCTGCAGAATGAGAGCGAGCGCCACCAAATGGGGCTGTACGGTCGCGCCCTTGTTGAGCAGCGGTTTACCCTGAAAGAAATGGTGCGCCGCCTCGAAGGTATCTACGAGCGTTCCATCTCTTAGCAAGACTGGCATTCTCGCTGGCTAAGGGATCGTGAATCAGATTCCGATTATTCAAAGTGTGATGCTAGCACTCGTGTATGGAGCCGCTGCTATCGGATTCTACGTGTGGATTTCCCGCACCGCAAAAGAAGTTCCGAGCCCACTTGGGGTTTGGGTTAATCCAAGCGAAGAACTCGATCTCGCCAACGCCGCTTAAGACTTTCTCAAAGGTCAAAGGTAGCTTAATGAATTAGTGGGCACACTCTTGCGCAGCTTGAGTGGCCCACTTTTACGTTTTGTAGCGTCATAGATATTAGACTCAATGCACGACGACAAAAATCTTTGCCCTGTATGGCAAACATTGAACCTACTGAATCAACGGTGGACCCTTCACATTGTCCGCAGCTTGCTCGGTGGAAAGAAGCGGTTTAACGAGTTAAGTCGCGAAAACGGAATCAACCCCCGTACGCTTCGCATGCGCCTCCAACAACTAGAACTGAAGTGCATTATCTCGCGCCACGTCGTCAGCACCATGCCACCAAACGTCGAATATGAGCTGACCGACAAGGGCCGGGCGCTAAACGACATTTTCGAGGCACTCTCGAATTGGGGCCGCGACTGGATGTGCCCAGATCAAGAACCTGGCGGAAACTAAACCTGAAGCAAGAAGGGTGATGGCTCGTCGTTTAGGCTGTCGTGCCCAGACTGCGTAACCGTGACGATGTTCTCGATTCGCACCCCGAATTTCCCAGCCAAATAGATCCCCGGTTCAATACTGAAGCATTCCCCGACCGATAGTGGCTCTTGATTACCGTTAACGATAAACGGTGCCTCATGAATTTTCATGCCGATTCCGTGCCCGGTTCGATGAAAGAAAAACTCTCCGTAACCAGCCTGATCGATCACGGTTCGGGCGGCACGATCAACCATTTCGCAGGCAACTCCTACCTGAATCCTGTCCCGCGCGCCCATGTGTGCATCATAAACGTGCTTATAAACCGAAATGGCTTCGTCACTCGGCTTGCCCACACAAACCGTTCGTGTGATGTCACTCATGTATCCATCAACGTCACAGCCAAAGTCCATGATAACCACATCGCCATCTTTGATCACCGTGTTATCGGACAAGTGATGCGGCTCCGCTCCATTAGCACCAGCAGCGACAATGGAAAAGGCCGGCGTGCCACCCAGTCTGCGCATTTCCGTGCGAAGCACATAGTCAATTTCATTCTCGGTTACGCCGGGCTTTAGGGCTGCCAACGCCGCCGGAAACGCCTGGTCCGCAACAACCGCGGCACGGCGTAGCGCTGCGATCTCGTCCTGCTTTTTGATGCGCATCAAGGCGGCAAGAACGGCATCGCTTTGGCGGAATAGTGCGCCGGGCAGGGCGTGTTGCATCGCCAGCAACATACGTGCTGGCATTTCTGCGTCAACTGTGATGATTGACGACTTCAAATTCCATTCCGCAGCCAGTTGGGCAAACAAGACCAAAGGGTCCTCTCCATCCTTCCAACTGCGGATATTCGTTATTCCTGCTCTTGTGGCCTGATTTACCGAAAGGGCGGGGCAGATCATGGACGACCGGCCATCTGCATGAACGGCCAAAGTAGAGAATCTCTCACCCGCTCCTTCATTAAACCCATGAAGGTAACCCAAGGTGATCGGATCCCATCCGAAGAAGGCATCAGCCCCTTGGCTCGAAAGTAGTGTGGATAGTTCGTTTGTTCTCGGTCTCATAATCTCTTCGCTCTCCCCAAAGCTTAATGATATCTTTCCATAAGGGCGCTTAACACAATCTAAATGAACTCTTAAAGCTACGAAGCCCAGGCAAAAATAGGGTGCCTGGGCTCTGCATTCTTTAGAGTTTAACGGTTAGCAATCGGAACATAGGCTTCTCCGTGTGATCCCTCATAAATACACGAAGGTCGGATGAGCCTATTGTTTGCAAGTTGCTCCAAAACGTGCGCAGACCAACCGCTTACACGTGCAATAACAAAGATCGGCGTGTAAAGGTCAACGGGAATGTCCAAGCAGTAATAGGCATAGGCTGCCGGGAAGTCGACGTTCGGGTAGATCCCTTTTTCGGTTTCCATGACGTTCTCAAGAATGTCAGCGATTTCTGACCACTTGGTAACACCTTTCTCAAGGGCGAGCTCCTTAGCAACTTTTGTGAGATAGATCGCGCGTGGGTCTCGCTTCTTGTATTCGCGATGTCCAAATCCCATGATTTTCTTCTTTGTTGCAAGTGCGTCGCGAATCCAAGCTTCAGCCTTGTCCGGCGAGCCGATTTCTTCGAGCATGCGCATAGCTTCTTCGTTGGCGCCACCGTGGAGCGGCCCGCGAAGGGTGCCAATGCCAGAAACGATTCCACTGTAAATGTCGCTCAGCGTCGCTACCGTAACTCGGCAAGCGAACGTCGAAGCATTAAAGCCATGCTCAGCGTAAAGCGTGAGTGAGCTATCCAAAACGTGAGCAGTCTTCTCATCCGGCTCCAACCCGCTCATCAGATACAAAAAGTTCTGTGCAATCGAGTGCTCGGCTTTTGGCTTTATCGGCTCAAAACCTTGACGGATTCTATGACCATTGCCAACAATCGTGCTTGCCTTGGCCAGTATCCGAATCGCTTTGCGCAAGTTAGCAGCTTGATCAGTCGCGGGAGCGGCGTAATCCGGATCGTTTGGCGCATAAACCGCAAAGCCCACTTTTGCGCTATCCATCGGGTGCGTGGTCTTTGGCAATTGTTTTAGTGCCGTGTAAACCGTCTCCGGTACTTCGCGTTCGGCGGCCAAGGTCGCCTTAAGCTCATTGAGTTCCGCTTGATTCGGTAACTTGCCATAAAGGAGCAAGTAGGCGGTCTCTTCAAAGGAGCCTTGCGAGGCGAGGTCATGAACGTTATAGCCTCGGTAAACCAGCGTGCTCGTTTCGCTGATAATGTCGCTGATGGTTGTAATTCCGCCGATAACACCTTCCAGGCCCGGGGAATAGTTCGGATGGGACGCCGTTGCACTCATTGTATTCACTCAAATTGTACCGTGAAGGCACCCTTAAAAGTCGGTTCAAATCGAACGCAAACTCAGGTTGGATTTTACGTGCTAATATCCAAATGAAATGAAAGTTCGCTTTTCACTCGGTTTGTTAGCCCTTATGAGCCTTACTATCCTCGGCTGTTCGGGCGGAGACTCGACTTCAACACCAACTTCCGATGGGAAAACTTCGGGAACCCCGGATGCTAAACCCCTCATTGTTGGCTTCTCGCAAATCGGAGCCGAAAGTGGGTGGCGCACCGCAAACACCCAATCTATTCAAGACGAAGCCAAGAAACGCGGTATCGAACTGAAATTCTCCGATGCGCAACAGAAACAAGAAAACCAAATCAAGGCAATCAAGAGTTTCATCGCCCAAAAAGTTGACGTGATTGCATTCGCGCCCGTTGTCGAAACCGGCTGGAAAGATGTTTTACAAGAGGCCAAAGACGCCGGAATCCCCGTTTTCGTTTCCGACCGCCGCCCCGATGTCCCAGAGGACATGTATGTCACCTTCATTGGCTCAGACTTTGTGACGGAAGGCCGCATGGCGGGCGAATGGTTGACCAAGAAGATGAATGGCAAGGCGAATATTGCCGAACTCGTCGGTACCGTGGGCAGCGCTCCCGCCAATGATCGGAAAAAAGGCTTCGCCGAAGCCATCGCATCTCAGCCGGGAATGAAGATTATTAAATCGCAAACAGGCGACTTCACAAGAACAAAGGGCAAAGAAGTCATGGAAGCTTTCCTCAAGTCACCCGAAGGAGCGCAAATCAACGCCCTTTACGCCCACAACGATGACATGGCCCTCGGCGCAATCCAAGCCATCGAAGCCGCCGGCAAAAAGCCGGGGACCGACATCGTAGTCGTCTCCATCGACGGGCTCAAAGTGGCCTTTGAAGCGATCGCACAAGGGAAAATGAACTGCACCGTAGAGTGCAACCCCCTCCTCGGCCCCGCATTGTTTGACGCGATCGAGAAGTTCAGAAAGGGTGAAAAGCTCGACAAGCGAACGGTCATGAAAGACGGCATCTTCGATGAAACGACGGCCAAAGCTGAAATTCCCAATCGAAAGTATTAGAGAAGCCTCCCCTGCGGGGGGGAGCTCACACTTGTTGTCGTCGTACGGCGTCGGCCTCCCTACGGCACGACAACCGGGGCTAGCCTTGCCCGTAGCGATTGTGATAGCGATCCCACCATTTCTCGGTCTCCTCGGCCGAAATGCGGATAGGTGTCCCTAGGCCGGTCGCGAGTGCTGTCGTTCGCGCCACGTCTTCAACCATAATCGCCGCCTTCAGAGCTTCGCGAACGCTTCGTCCCCAGGCGAATACCCCATGGTTGCCCAATAGGATGGCTGGCCCGCGCGAGCGATATTTGAGAATGGCTTCGCCAATATGATCGCCCTCGTTATCAACATACGGCGCGCATGGGACGTCACCGCCAAACTCATCCGCGATGGCTGTTAGAGTGCATGGAATGGACTTGTGGCAGGCGGCAAAGGCTGTGGCGTAGTTGCTGTGAGTGTGGACAATCGCCCGAACCTCGGGCATGTTTCGGTAAAGGTAAAGATGCTGAGGGAGGTCAACGCTAGGTCTAAGCTGATTCGGAAGTGCTTCCCCAGAGTCCAACCTCACTTGAACGACCTTGCCCGGAGTTAGGTGCTCGTAATCGATACCGCTCGGTTTGATAAACACCATCCCAGAAGCCGGATCATACGCGCTGACGTTGCCAGAGTGCATGGTAACGAGGTTTTGGCGGCGTAACTGGATGTTGGCCCAACAGACCTCATCCCGAATGTCTACTTCCTCCGGGTTAGTGAGATTACCATCGACTTTCAGAATCTCGAGGCCGGATTCTATGCAACGATCACAAACGGCACCATGTAATCCTACCAAGAGCTTGGCAACGGATCCCCGCGGTTTACCGCACATAGCGCAAACATCCCTTCTCCGTCGCTCTTCCGCATCTGAGCCTTGCATATGATTAGTTTGCCATAGTTCTCCCGCGAGACTTGCTTAGGCAGTTCGCAATCGAACAAGATTTTTCATGACGCTCGCCATATCGCCGATTCCAAAGGCATCGTGAAGTTGGGAGTAGATCTTGTACAACTGCTCGTAAGTCTTAACAGCTTCTGGGCTTGGCACAAATGTCCGAATAGGTGTCGTAACCATCGCGGACTGAGCCGTCAGGATATCGGGGTGACCTCCGCTGGCGACGGCTCCGGCGATGGCTGCGCCGAGAGCGCACGTCTGCGCGGATGCGCTGATTTTGATTGGGCGGTTGAGAACGTCGGCGTAAATCTGCATCGTGAGCGAGCTCTTCTCCGCGATTCCACCGCAGACTACGACCTCTTGTATCGGAACGCCGGATTCTTCAATGCGGCGGATGATGGTGAGTGCACCGAATGCAGTGGCTTCAATCAGGGCTCGGTAGATTTCAGCTGGGCTGGTGTGCAGGGTTTGGCCCACGATGAGCCCCGAGAGAAGCGGGTCTACGAGAATCGTCCGGTTTCCGTTATTCCAGTCCAAGGCGATGAGGCCAGATTGGCCCGCCCTGAGCTTCGCGGCTTCGGTAGCGAGGTGCTCGTGCCGACTGGATCCCGCACCCCCCGACCGCCTCTCCCCCGGAGGGGCGAGGTGGGGAGATATTGCTTCGTCCGGGGCGACTAGATTAACCCACCAGTTGAAGAGGTCGCCCACGGCCGATTGACCAGCTTCGATTCCGATCATTCCTGGGATTACGGAGCCGGGAACAACCCCACACACGCCCAAAATAAGAGCCTCAGGAGGCTCGCCGACCATGATATCGCACGTGCTGGTGCCCATGATTTTCACGAGAGTGCCGGGCTTGACTCCACTGCCAATCGCGCCGAGATGCGCATCAAAAGCTCCAATGCTAACCGGGGTTCCAGCCCGCAAACCACATCTGGCGGCTATCTCGGCATCCAACCGCCCAGCGAGATCGCCTGCGCTTTGCGTCTTGGCATAAAGTCGAGCGCGCAATGTGCCGAGTCCCGGTTCAAGCTCTTCCAGAAATTCAACCGATGGAAGGCCACCCCAGTCTTCGTGAAACATGGCTTTGTGACCAGCCGCGCAGATTCCACGAGGAATCGAATCCGCGTCAGGCAAGCCGCAAAGCCAAGCCGGAATCATGTCTTGGGCCTCCACCCAGGAGTACGCCGCTTCAAACACCGCCGGATCAACGCGTTTGCATCGCAAAATCTTTGCCCAGAACCACTCAGACGAGTAGGCACCCCCGCATTTATCAAGATATGGCTCGCGCCGCTCCTTGGCCAGTGCCGTGATTTCGGCAGCTTCAGCGTGCCCAGTGTGGTCTTTCCACAGCCAAGCCATCGCGTTGAGATTCCCTTGCCATTCAGGCAACAGCGCCAGTGGAATCCCTTGAGCATTGACTGGGATTGGAGTTGAACCGGTGGTATCCACGCCAATGCCGATAATGTCGGCCGGATTGACTCCGGATGCTTCGAGAGCCATGGAGACGGCTTCATAGAACCCATTAGCGTAGTCTAAAGGGTGTTGGCGGGCGAGGTGGGGATCTTTGGGGTCAAGCCAGACGCCTTGCTCGCCGGTGGCGTAGGGCCATATGCCCGTCCCAAGTTCTTCGCCCGTGGCGATATCCACGACCAAGGCGCGAACGCTATTCGTTCCGTAATCAACTCCGAGGGCATATTGGGGCACGTGGTGATTTTAGCCCGGCGGTGGGGCGTTCGTCCTGGGTGCTGGGTTTCAGAAGGTTATACTATCACTGAGCGATGGGCCGATGAATAACGGTTATCGTCTACTACACGAAGTGGTCGTCGGTTCAAGTCCGACCATGGGAACGCATTCTCATGTAGCTCAGCTGGATAGAGCACTTTCCGTGTTCGACCTTTGCCTATCGCTCCTAACATTGCTTATACCTCTACCGATCGATTTCCCCAAGCACGATGTCAATCGAGCCGATGATGGCAATCACGTCCGCAATCATCCTTCCCACCGACAGCACCTCAAGCGACTTCAAATTCATGAACGAAGAGGGCCGCTCGTGCCAGCGATAGGGGCGGTTTGAGCCATCGCTTACGATATAGAATCCAAGTTCACCCTTAGAACCCTCCACCGCCGCGTAGGACTCTCCAACCGGTACGTGGTAACCCTCCGTGTAGAGCTTGAAGTGGTGGATGAGCGATTCCATTGAGGTGTCAAGCTCATGGCGGGGCGGCGGCGCGATCTTGCGGTCGCTCGTGTTCCATGGTCCTTCCGGCAATCCTTCCATCGCTTGGCGCAGAATCCGGCAAGACTCCTTCATCTCCGCAATCCGAACGAGGAATCGGTCATAAACATCGCCGCGCGATCCAACGGGAATATTAAAATCAAACTCGTCGTAGCAGCAATAGGGGTTGCTCTTGCGTAGGTCCCAAGCGACGCCGCTCGCCCGTGCTATCGGACCAGAGCATCCCAGCTCAAGCGCCTGCTTACCTGTCAGCACACCAACATCAAAAGTTCGTTCTTTCCAGATTGGGTTCTCCACTAAGAGTTGCTCACAAACATCCAAGTCTTTAGCGAATGATTCGAGGAATGAAAAAAGCCTCTTATCAAATCCTTCCGGAATATCGCCCCGTAAACCACCCGGAACAATCCAACTCGGCATCATGCGCACGCCCGAGAACATCTCGAACATGTCGAGAATAAGCTCTCGCTGCTGCATGATGTAGAAAAACGGTGTCATCGCGCCAAGGTCAAGGCCGTGGATGTCAGTGCTGAATGGCTGCTCTATGGCGTACACGGCAAACTTGATGCGCCACTGGCAGACGCATGCGTGCTGACCTTGGCGGGCGAGCGCGCGCTGATCGC
>JBEBHJ010000027.1:0-44626 GCA_040081075.1 Fimbriimonadaceae bacterium
CGGGCGGGTTCGGGAGAGGCGCGGGGTGGTAATGCGCGCTTCGGGGGTTTTGCTTAAAGTGCGCAGGGCCTGTATCCATCCGGGCGGTCGCCCCTTGAGGTTGATCGTTTTCTCCAGGTAGGATTCGCGCTGCCCGGGCTTCGTCCAGGGCCAAGACTCGAAGAATCGTGCGGCCATACGCCTCGCCGCCCACTTGGCTGCGGGGTGAGTGCTACGATTTGCCAGCACGTCGGCATAGAAAAGTGTTACTGAGCCTTTCTCCGTCATCTTGTCAAGATCTGTGATATGGGTCATTGGTTCGGAAAGGTGGCCTAGGTGATGCGCGCCCCGATATCCATAGCGTGCCCAAAGGGTTTTTGCTTTTCGTTCCGCCGCATCCTTGGAGTAGTCATCAAAATGGTATTCAGTTTCCATAAAAGCCAAGGGGGGGATCACCTGGGGTTCAAGGTGCCAGGATATCAAAGCGAAGAAGGCGTTGTTGCGGTCCTTTGCCATCCCATCTCCGGCGACACGAGTCATGACCACCTTGAGTTGACTTGCTTCGGTGGACGTTACATAACGCGCCGCCTTAGTCAGCCGTTGGTGTTTCTCGAACGCGTACCTGAGGTAGTGTGCGAGTTCAGCGGCCGTCGCTCCTGTGTTTCCTACCACGAGAGGTGCAAGGGCTCGTTCGGGATCATCAGAAAGCATCGCGGCTGCGATTTTGTCTTCGGACTCTTGCGGACCGAGTTCAAGGAGAGAAGGAATCCATGGCCCACGGACAGCAAAATCTTCTCCGCGCCCATTGCGATACTTGCCGCCAATGTAGTCTAGATCGTTCTTGATGACCCAATTTGAAGCGGGCAAGAAGGCCAGACTCGCGAGCACGACCAAACAAATCCATGTGATCTTATTGGTCATCTTGGGTTGAGGACACGAGGGCGGCTATCGGCATGTCAGTTCGGTCGCTGGACTTGAGGTAGTCCGCCGGCCATCGTGAGCCGACCGCGATGATAATCCAGGCGATGAGAGTAGCTACTGTTCCGCCGGCGACAGTTGGAATCTCGATCTCGGTTCGTGGGCTACTTTTGCAGTCCAAGCTCACGTAATACTCTTCAAGCGCTTCGAAGGGGTCTATTCTTCCGGCCATAGTTTGCTCCAGTAGTGTTTGAATGATTGTCGGGCGTGGTGCAGCCTTGATCCAACCGTTCCCGGCGGAATTTGAAGGGTATCAGCAACTTCTTGGTAGCTCAGTTGTTGACCCACGATTAGGTTGAGAATTGCCCGATCTTGGGGCTCAAGGTGGG
Source organism: Fimbriimonadaceae bacterium (assembly GCA_040081075.1). Taxonomy (GTDB): domain Bacteria; phylum Armatimonadota; class Fimbriimonadia; order Fimbriimonadales; family Fimbriimonadaceae; genus JANJUB01. The sequence goes on from JBEBHJ010000027.1 coordinate 1,287, forward strand.
CAAGGGTTTGTTCAACCATGATCCGCTGATCCAAATCCTGATCAGCCATTGGGAGGGTATCGGGCAGTTCGATCGGTTTGGCCCTTCTCAGGTGATCTATTGCGGTTCTTACCGCGATAGAACGCAACCATGGCACAAAATTCTGGCTCGTCTCAAATCGTGAAACGGCTTTGAGAAACACCTCTTGAACTAAATCAGCGGTGGTCTCCTCGTGGCCAATGATGCCTTTGATCGTCCGATACACCATTTTGTGTTGTTCCTCAAGGAGGTTGTAAACCGAGGTGTTTCTCGACAGGGTTATTCGATCAAACGGCTTTTCGTTTGGCACGATACCCCTATGACGGCTTGACTAGAACAATCCTTCAAATTCCTGTTAAAGAATTCAGGTGCACACGCCGATAAATCTACTGGGAGAACCCTGCTTGTTTCAGGGTAACTGCATTATGCGCAACTTGAAGATCGGTCCGAAACTCATCATTCTCTTTCTTGCTTTCGGGGGCATCCCCCTGATTGCAGCTTCGCTCATGGCCAATTCCGGTATGTGGAAAATGGCGGAAACTCAAAAGGGTTCGCTCGAATCTTCGGCCGAAACGATCATTCAACGGGTTGAGCGTAACTTGTTCGAGCGGTACGGAGACGTGCAAGCGTTCGGACTCAACAGTGTAGTTCAAGACAAAACTGGGTGGTATCAACAAGGCCCGACCAACAAAGTCACTGAGGCAATGAACAAGTACATGAGCGTGTACACGCCGATTTACTCGATGATGCTCATGACAGATACAGCTGGCAAAGTAGTGGCAGTCAGCAGCGTTGATTACGCTGGGAAACCGGTGGACACTTCCAGCTTCTATTCAAAAGACTTTTCGGGTGAGACGTGGTTTAGGAACAGCATGGCCGGGAAATTCCTTGAGGGCGAAGGCATCACAGGAACCTATGTTGACGATGCGCATAATGATCCCGAGATTGCAAAGATTTTTGGCAACGCCGGCACGGTTATTTGTTACAGCGCTCCCGTAAAGGATGCGGCGGGTAACGTCGTCGGCGTTTGGCACAACTACGCTCAAATGTCATTGGTGGAGTCCATCGTTCAGGAGGGTTTCAACGAACTCAAAAAGAGCGGCTTTCGATCAGCTTCTATTCGGGTTGTAAATGAAGAAGGCAAGTTGCTAACGGAGTACTCGCCAGCTTTAGCGAATTCGTCCACCTATAAGAACAATGCTGATCGCATTTTGAAAACCGATCTCTCCCAAGAATCTACGATCGCCGCCGCGGCTTCGAAAGCAAACGGAGGACATGCAGATGGTCATAGCAAACTCCTGGATGAAGCCGTCGTTGGCGGTTTCAAGAAGTCGGAAGGCGCACTCGGATATCCCGGTATGAAGTGGTCGACGATCGTCGAAGTTCCATCCTCAGAGTTCTACGCGAAGATCAAAGGGGTCCAAAAGGGGCAATGGCTTCTGCTTCTGTTCTCCATGGTTGCGGTTGCCTTAGGGGCATGGAAAATCGCGAGGTCCATCGCAGGTCCGCTCGGACATATGTCCAACTCGCTTGACTTACTTTCTCAAGGGCGGGTTGATATTGAAGTGGACCATAACTCCAAAGACGAGGTCGGCCAGATTGCACAGTCGCTGCGAAACACGATTGTGAAAATTAAGAGCCATTCGGCGTGGGCCAACAAAATTGCATCCGGTGACCTAACGATTCAAACTCAGCATGTGGAAGCGTATGATGTTTTGGGGCTCGCCCTCCAAACCACTGAGAGTAACTACCGGACAATGATTCAAAGCATGCAAGATGTCTCGGGAGATGTTGCCTTGTCATCTCGCGAAGTAGCAACGGGCAGTGACCAAATCACTGGTGCTGCGGCCCGCGTAGCCGAGGCCTCGGAGAACATTCGACTTTCGGCTGAAGAGGCCGCCCGAGCGAGCAATGAAGTGGCGGGTGCGAGTAGCCAACAGGCATTTGCGCTCGAGCAGATTGCGGGAATCATGGATCAAATGGTCGAAGCGGTTAATCAGGTTGGCCAAAGTATTGAGAGCGTTGCGCAGTCGGCCAAGGATGCCACATCAACGGCCGACGAGGGCGGAGTTGCCGTCTCCGATACAATTTCAGGCATGGAGATCATCAAGGATACGACCCTCGAAGTTGCCGAACGACTGTCTCAGCTTGATCACCGTTCTCAGCAGATTGGCTCGATCGCCGAAGTGATCGAAGGTATTGCTGAGCAAACCAATCTGCTCGCGCTTAACGCCGCCATCGAAGCGGCCCGGGCGGGCGAGCATGGTCGAGGCTTTGCGGTGGTTGCCGACGAAGTTCGCAAACTCGCCGAGCACTCAGCCGACGCCACGCGCCAGATCACCGAGCTTATTACAGAGATCAGCAATCTCGTTGGTCAATCTACAGTGGCTATGGGTAAGGCAAATGAGGCGGTAGAGAAGGGCGCCTCACTGAGCGATCAGGCGAAGACTTCGCTCCAAGCGATTTTGGACACTGTAGAATCGTTCCGGGAGCCGGTGGCTCACGTAAGTGAGCAAACAAGCCAGGCATCTGAGTTGGCGGGACGAGTTCGCGCGGCGATTGACGAGTCCATGAACGCGATTCAAACTAACTCGGCCGCGGCCGAAGAAATGGCGGCATCGTCAACGCTGGTCAGCGAGCAAGTCGCGGAGATCAGTGCGCTCAGCCAAGAGCAAAGTGCGATGACTTCTGAGCTCGTTGAGCGATCAGCTACTCTGAACGAATTGGCTCGGGCATTGGACGAAATGGTGAATCACTTCAAGCTCCACGACTCTGACGTCGCTGAACTCAAACGGGCTGCTTAAGCGAGAATCAGGGTCTCGTCTGGTGCAGACCCTGATTTTTCTGCTTGAATCGTGGCTTTCAGCGATTCCAATGCGACTCGGATTTGGCTCTCATCGGGCTCGGATGTCGTGATATTTTGGGTCATGAGGCCGGGCCAGAAGAGGTAGCCAACCCACTTTTGGCTCCGGAATTTCCCAGCGATGCGAATCAGTTCGTAGCTGATACCGGCCACGACCAAGAGCAGGGGAACTTCAATCAAGAAGCGAACGACGCTCGAAATCACAATCGAAAGGCCCTGAACTCGGGGCACGAAGGTGAAAATCACCAAGCTCACGAGCAAGACGATGACGGCAAAGCTGGTTCCGCAACGCGGGTGAAGGCGAGTCTGCGCCTTGCAGTTTTCAATGGATAGCTCCTCATTGGCTTCGAGCGTGTTAATGGCTTTGTGTTCGGCCCCGTGATATTGAAATACACGCTGGATCTCTGGCATTCGACTGATTAACCAGATGTAGCCGATAAAGAATACGATCTTTATGATTTCGGTGACCAAATTGATTCGCCAATCAGGCGCGCCGGTCTTTTTGAAAGCGGTTTGGTCCGAAAGCTTCAATCCAGCGGTCTCGGCGAGTTTCGTCGCTGTTTCCGATTCTGTGAGTTTCGTGTAGTCGCCAGTGATTCGGTAAGACAAGCTAATCTGTCCGGCAACGACATCCTTCACCTCAGCGACCACTCCGGCTTTCGCCAAGCGATCTTGGACAACCGCAGCCGTAACGCTGGTGGGAACGGTGTAGCTTGCCTCGATCATGCGATTACCTGCGATTCCGGCTGAAATTAGATTGGGAAGATATTGAAAAATAAAGAGACCGAGGGCGAGTGAAACAACCATCGTGGTTAAGATCACGCCTTCTTGCATCTTTTTCGACATCGGTTTGAGTTCTTTGCCCGGCTGGACTTCTGCGTTTTCGTCTTGGAATTCTTCGCTGATCTGAATGTTTGATGCGAAGCGCATTGAGCGCAGTCCGAGGGCCATTGAATCCAAAATTGCGAGGCTCCCCCTTAAAAAGGGAAGTTTTAGCCACTTCTGTCTTCCAATCCAGGTTTTCTCGATGGCTTCGGTTCGAAGCACGATTTTTCCATTGGGGGCTCGACAAGCGACTGAAAAAAACTTTGGGGACCGCATCATAACTCCCTCGATAATTGCCTGCCCGCCGTATTGTAAATATTCTCCTGGCATTAGGTTGTACTTCCGTGTTGCAAGAAACAAGTATAGCCGACCATAATCACGCCTATGGCTGTTGCTCCGCTAACAAGTTCAGGTGGTTCATTTTTTTCTGTTGCCCCGGATTCCATTTTTTCGCCAGAGTCTTTTGGATCGGACGAAAAGTTGATGATTTCAGAAGCGGAAAAATTTTCTCGCAATGAGATCCTGACTCAAGTTGAAGCACTAGACCACCAGGAAGATGGTCTGATGCCGAAGTTGGTGCGGAAAGCGGGGGAAATAGGATTTTGTGGTGTTGACGCTCCCGCGGAATATGGCGGCCTCGGCATGGGTAAGAACTTGTCGGCTCGGATTTTGGAATACCTGAGCCTGAACGCCTCTTTCAGCGTGACGTTTGGCGTAACGAGCGGCATTTCGGTTTTTGGTCTCATTGCCTTCGGCACCGAGGAGCAAAAGCGTCAGTACCTGCCGAAGCTGACGAGCGGAGAGTGGATTGGGGCGTACGCATTGAGCGAGCCGAATAGCGGGAGCGATGCTTTATCTGCGACTACTCGAGCCGAGTTAAAGAACGGTAAGTGGGTGCTGAACGGCACCAAGATGTGGATTAGCAACGCGAAATGGGCTGACTTTTTCTTGGTGATGGCTAAGATCGACGGCGAGAAGTTCTCGGCCTTCATCGTGGAGAAAAGCCACCCAGGAGTGAGTATTTCGCGCGAGGAGCACAAAATGGGGCTCAAGGGGTCGTCTACGGCGAGGCTCGTCTTGGAAGACGCTCAGATCCCTGAAGAAAATCTGCTCTACGAACCCGGGCTTGGGCACCACGTAGCCTTCAATGCCCTAAATATTGGCAGGTTTAAGCTGGCCGCCATGTCGATGGGGCCGGCTCGCAACGCGATGGAACTAGGGGCGACATACTCCCAAGATCGAAAGCAGTTTGGTCGATCTATTGGCGAGTTCGGACTGATTCGCAAGAAGTTTGCGGAATCCGCCGCCCGGTTTTTTGCGGCAGAATCTGCGATCTATCGCACCGGCGCACTGATTGACGAGGCCTTTGATTCCTATGCCCACGATATGCCAGGAATGCGCCGAGCGGCAGAGGAATATGCCATGGAGTGTTCGGCTTGTAAAGTGTTGGCAACTGAAGCCGAGGCCGTCATTGTGGATGAAATGTTGCAGTGTTACGGTGGCTATGGATTCACGGAAGAATTTCCGATCGCTCGCCACTATCGCGATGCTCGAGTAAGCAAGATTTACGAAGGGACGAACGAGATCAACCGGGTGTTTTTGGCGGACCGTTTGAGGCGACGAGCTCAAGAAGGTCGTTGTTCTCTTGTTTCGGCGGGGGATTCATTCATCTCCGATCTGGCGGGCAAGGCGATGCAGCACGAGCCCAAAGGTCAGGTGCAGCTTGGTTCTCAGAGCGATCTTGTGATGCTCTCGTACGCTGAGCAGTCAGCCCGGATACGTGCCAAGCAAGTGGGAGGCGTTGCGATTGACTTGCATCACGCATTTGTGAACTGGGCGAACATCGAGGCGGCACGGGCATTTGCGATCGTTACCGATACGAGCGCTGGGCACATCCCTCATCCTCATCCGATTGACCTCGATTCCCTTGGCTATCAAACGTTGCAAAAGGGCGGGCCGCTACTGTGACCGTCGGTATTGTAGGTGCAGGTGGAATGGGGAGCGTTCACTCCCGCCACTATCGGCGAATCGACGGGGTCGAACTTGTTATCTTCGATGAAGTTGAGGAGAAAGCCCGGGTGCTGGCTTCGGCTCATGAGGCCGATGTTGCGGAGTCATTAGGAGCCTTGATAGATCGGTGCGACATCGTTGACGTGTGTCTTCCAACCGATGCCCACCGGGCGTGCGCTTTGGCGGCAGTTTCAGCCGGACGCCACGTTTTTGTTGAAAAGCCCATTGCCGGCACTTTGGAAGATGCGGCGGAGATCATTTCAGCTTCGGACAAGGCCGGGGTGAAGCTATCGGTGGGTCAGGTTGTCCGATTCTTCCCGGAATTTAAGCAAGCGAATAAATTGGTGCGAGAGGGAAAGTTGGGCCGCCCCGCCGCCGCGAGAACTCGACGGGGGGGAGGAGCGCCAAAAGCAGACTGGTTTCTTGATCATGCTCGGTCCGGAGGCGTAATCGTTGATCTAGCGGTTCATGACTTCGATTGGCTGAGGTGGACCCTAGGCGAGGTCACCCATCTGTATTCGCGTTCGGTGGGGATTCAGGATGGGCTTGGGCTTGACTACGCGCTCACAACGCTATCTTTCGACTCAGGAGCGGTGGCCCACGTTGAGGCAACCTGGATGGACCCGGCTGGATTTCGAGTCACGTTTGAGGTTTGCGGTTCCGACGGAATGGTTCAATACGATTCGCGTTCGGTCCCCACATTGAGGACACACCAAACCAGTGGAGTTAGGTCGGAAGCTCCGCTTTCGCCAGTGGACGATCCTTATTTCAATCAGCTCTCGGCGTTTGTTGGCGCCTGTCGTGGGGAGAATCCTTTGGCGGTAACGGGTTACGACGGCTTCATGGCTTTATCTATCGCGCTTTCGGCCCTAGAAAGTGCTCGAACAGGCAAAGTTGTAAAGCCGGTCCGTTAACAAAAGAATAACCCCTCACTCTCAGAGTTGAGGGGTTATTTGTTCAGTTTGTGTCCTGAGCCCTATTCAGCGGGAGCGCTTTCAGGCGTTTCAGCAGCATCGGCTGCCTTTGCGGCATCGGCTTCTACGACGGCTTCGGCGTCGAGTTCATCATCTTCAATGTCCCGACCAGCCCAGCCCTTGAGCATGCCCAAGCGCTCGCCGATCGTGGCGCCGCCCGTAGCGTAGCCACGGCGTCCGACAGAATCATCGTAATCGTCATCACGACCACGCCCGCCCTTCTTACCGGTCTTCTTGCCCCCGAGCTTCTTCTTGTCTCGGCCGTCGTCATCGTATGATGGGACGCTAACGGACATGCGCCCGGGATCTCCGGTGGCACCCGCGGCGCGAAGGCTTAGAACCATTCGGCGCTCATCGGGGCGAAGGTCAATAATCTGGACTTCAACTTCCTGGTCTACTTCAACGACTTCATCCGGCTTTCGGATGCGGCGGCTGCTCATCTCGCTAAGAGGGATAAACGCTTCCGCGCCCTCGGGGAGTTTGACGAACGCGCCACTCACCACCATTCGAGCGATTTTGGTTGTAAAGCGCTGATTGTTGGTGTAGTTTTCGCGGATAAGCTTCCAAGGATCGGGCAGAACCTGACGGTGGCCCAAGCTGATTTTTCCGGTGGCCGAATCGAGCCGGAGAACCATAACCTGAATCTTCTGGCCCTCTTTGAACATTTCGCGAGGGTGATTGATTCTAGCCCAGCTCATTTCGCTGATATGGAGGAGGCCATCGACGCCGCCCATATCAATGAATGCGCCGTAGTCGGTTAGACGTCGCACCGTGCCGTCAACTACGTCGCCAGGGTTCACGCTCTGGAAGAGTTCATCCTTTGCAGAAGCTCTCCTCTCTTCGTCGGCCTGTCGGTTGGAAAGAACAACTTTCTTTCGCTCTCGATCAATCTCAAGGATTTTTAGAGCAATGGATTGACCGACATATTGATCGATGTTGCGCAATCGGCCCGAACCGACGTGAGTCGCCGGGACGAATCCACGAACTCCGATATCGACGAGCAAACCGCCCTTAACGCGGTCAACAACTTGCGCCATGATGACGGTTTCGGCCTTCATCTTGGCTTCGATGGAATCCCACAAATCTTCGAAGTCGGCTCGTTTCTTCGAAACTAGCGGATTGCCTTCGGCTCCCTCTGGGCGAATAACAACGACTTGAATCTTGTCGCCGGCCTTAACTGCTTCCGATGGATGGTTGATGTTGTCATCAGTAAGCTCTGACATCGGGATGATGCCCTCAGACTTCGTTCCGAGGTCAACGAAAACGCGATCATTATCAACTTGAATAACAGTTGCTTCGACCCTATCTCCCCGCGATAGCTTTCGGTAACCGCGATCATTGCCATCATCGCCCGACTGCCACGCATCTAAGGCGGCTTCGAACAAAGCTGAATCGTCCATTGCAGGCTCTTCAACTATGGGTTCGGCGACAACCGGTTCTGGATCCGGTGCAGGGGTGGGCTCGGCCGCAGCAACGGCATCAGGTTGAGTAACGGGAGCTTCTGCCTCGATGGCAGGCTCCGGTTGGGGCGCGGACGCCTCTACCGCTTCCGCGGCTGGGACGATTGCTTCGTCCGGCGTCAATGTTTCGTCAGTGGTCATAGCGATGTGCTCGTATTCGAGGTCGCCAAATATTACCTGATTGAACCAAGTGCTTGCGTCCTCAGAACCTGATGCTCCGTCTGTATGATTTCGGCGTAACGAAAAGTCAAGAATCGCGTAGAATCTTTGCTGTGCCGACGCTTGTTCGCGGGTTTCTTTCTCTTTCAATGGTTTGCGCCGTTGCCGTATCTTTTTGCCAAACACTTCAGGTTGAAAAAGTTGATGAGACTCTCACTATCTTTTGGAAAACGAAAACGGTCGTTCCAAAAGAGGGCCGCCTGATTTTTGAAGGAGGAGTGAAAGCGACGTATGGACCAACCGTGTTGTTTGCCGATCGTTTGGAGATCGCCACGAACAAAACTGAGAAGCACGGCTTGGCACAGGGAAATGTGCGGATAGAAGATCCCGATGCCGAAGCCAAAATGGACAGCTTCTCGTTTGATTGGGGCAAGCAAATTGGAAATGCCTCGAACGTGACGTTCTCTACCGCGGGACTTTTTTTGAACGCTGAGCGAGCCGAAATTACGGCGGTTGAGTGGGTGTTTACTGGAGTCAAGGCAAGCCCGGACGCGTCTGCGCACCCTGTTTTCTCATTAAAAAGCCCCCGCGTTACCTATCGGCCGGGTCACTCTGGGACGGCAAAGAGGGCGTCGCTAAGCGTTTTTGGTAAAGACTGGGTTACTCTGCCTTCTTATAGTTTTGGACAAAAGGAAGAAGGCGGCATCTTGCGCTTTCCGAGTATCTCGGCGAACAAAGGGCTTGGCGTTTCGTGGCAAACGACGGTCCCTCTTGATGACAGAAGCCGATTTCGCGGCTCAATCAAGGCGAAAAGCGGAGAGGGGCCTGGTATCACCCTGGAGGCAGCGCGCTCGCTCTTACCCAGAAACGAGCCCGGTGGAATTATTAGTCCACTATCCGATTTGAATGAGCGGTTTAGTTACGGTTATTTCGACAATGTTTACACGAAAAAGCCGATTGATGAGCGCGACCAAATCCAGGCTCGTCGTTCGGCGATATCGCTGGGGATGACCGTGAATCGCTTGCCGGTTGGGAGGTTGGACGATACCTTGTTGACCAAGCCCTTCGAAATCACGTTGGAACAGGCTCGACCCTTCGGCGGGATCGCTTTTTACTCAGCCTTACGCTTCCATGACATTCGCGATGAATCGGGCCTATCGGAAAGGCGCGTGGGTAGCAATGTCGCGGCACTCCTGCCGTCGGTTGAACTCATGCCGGGATTGAGAACCCATGCTCGGCTCGATTTTTCGGCGTATTCGGGAGACCGAAACACTTTTGGTTGGGGCCAGAGCCAGCTTGGATTAATTTTTAGCCCATCCGAGAAGTTTTCTCTTGGCGCTTCGATGGTGAGAGGATCCGAGTTTGGTCGTCCAACCTATGCATCCGACCGACTGTTTTCGCGTTACGGATACCATTTTAGGATGGATGCGGATTTGGGTGTGGTCTCGCTGTGCGCCTTAAGCAAGTACGATTCGGGGCTGAAGAAGTGGTTTGACAATGAGCTGCAAGCCACTCTTCGCGCTGGGAGCGTTAATCCGTTTATCAGTTACAGACAGTTCCCGCGATCGTTCGCTTTTGGCGTCCATTTGCAAGCAGAGGAGGTTTTCAAGCGGATATCCAATCGGATTAACGGGAAGAAAGGCGGTAAGAAGCTCTAACTGTTATTCGTGAACATAGGCCCAATCGCCGATTCGCTCAAGGTTGCCGCCGAATGCAAACTCAGGGTAGTTCAGTTTCGGTAGGTATACAAATTGATCGAAGCTCGCTCCCCAACTTGCGTTGACACTCAGTGACCACGGATTTTCATAGGTGGCTTCGCGAGTGTAGCGGTAGTCGGGATATGCCTGAATACCCGTCCGAGGGACAGCCGGTAAGAAGCGTGGAACGAGATCGCCAAGGTTATCTGGGGGCCTTTTGTTTTCTTTTTCAAACTGCCTAATGGCGGTGACTAGACCTTGGCTCCTCTGAGCCAGCCGCTCAAAACCTTGCTTGCGCCGGTTCAGGGTTTGCGAAATCGTTGGAATTGCCGCGCACGAAAAGGCTAGTGCTAGGAGGGTGATCGGTAGGGCCTGAGTTTTTGTGCGCCGAAACGGCAAAAAGAACACTCCAACAACGACGCACATAATCGCCCAGGGTGCCATCATTCCAAGCGCGGTTAGCAGAGCTGGCTCCATCGGGTCCATGAACAGAGATCCTAGCACTGGAACCAAGGGCACTATGACAAGCGTGAACCAGAAGGATCGTCCCATCAAGTTTCAAAACGAATAACCGAGCTGCCGGGTTCCCTTAGCAAACTTGAAACTCGGGTGCGCCGAAGATGATTCGACAAACCGCGGTGGCAACTGCATTGGCATTTTTGGCGGTTACCGCTCCACCCGAGGCTTTCGTGGCGGAGTCCACTAAAATGTCAATCTTGGTGGCGGGGAATTCTGCGTCAAAGATGCTGAGGAGCTTTGCAACGGCAGCGCGGGGCTCGGCGGAATCGAGCAGCGAAGCAAATTGCACCCCGGCTCCCCTTCCAGCGAAGATTCGGTCAGCCCACTTAACTCGCTCAATCATCGTTGCTGAAGTGATCCATGTCGTTCCTGGCTTCCAGCCCGAGACGTCGGGTGGCGCCATGAGTTCCATGCCCATGCGATTGTTCGCCAGGCGGATGGCATTGAAAGCAGGGCTCGGCTTTCCATCCTCGGGAAGCGGAACGGCTCCCAGACCAAGCTGGCGCGCAGTTACAACGGTGATATCCAGCGGGTTTTTAACCAATTTACGGTAGGCCCTTGCGGAGTAAAACTCTTCAGATTCCATGATGGAGCGCAGGAGGACCGCTATATCGAGACCAGAATTGTGAAATACGCTCGCATGGCGCTCAATGAGGGCTGAGTCTGGTGAGTCATACACAAACCATTCCCACACCTTGCCAGTGATGAATCGGGCTGTTTGTGGCTGGGCGCAAAGCAGTTCGAGTACGTCGTCACCATTCAGCCGGCCAGATTTCCCGAGAACTGACTTGGTCCCTCCATCGTGGTCATCCGTTTCGAAAACGAACCGTGTCTTCTTCGGGATGTCGTCTGGGTTCTTCTTTTGCTTTTTGGGCTTTTGGTAAGTCCAACCGGTAAACGCCCTAGCCGCTTCTTGGACATCCTTTTCGGTGTAATTTCCAACTCCCAGCGTGAAGAGCTCCATGACCTCGCGAGCAAAATTCTCATTCGGCTTGCCTGCAACATTGAGATGATTATCGAGCCAATAGAGCATTGCCGGATCTTTGCTGACTTCACTGAGCAGTGTCGAAAACTTGCCGGTTGCGTTCTTTCGAAAGATCTCGTTTTGATCGGCGATCAAGTAGCCCGAGTTCACTTTAACGGTGCTTGTGGCGAAATGGTTGTGCCAAAACACAACCATGCGCTCTTGCAAGGGGCGTTTGGTACGCGTGAGAACCTGCGTCCACCAACCGCAGGCTTGATCGGGCTTGAAGTTGCCGTTCTTTTGAGTGGCGAAAGCCTCTCGATCAAGCAAACTGTCGTCCGGGATTTGGTCATAGCTCAGAAGCTTGTCGATCGCGCCTTTAAGGCCGCTGCTCCCGTAGAACTCAAGTTCTTGCTCGCTTGCGCCTAAACCGAATCGGCGGAGCAAGTGGGCTATTTTTTGACGTTCGGACTGCATGTGTATCCAGACGCTTGGGAATGACCAGAGTTCAGTGCTTACTGGCTATGTTTTCGGCACCAGCGTCGCGGCGCGTTTCCAGGGGAAAAGGACCGAGTGGCGGTTTCGGGGCAATAAATAGTAGCCTTCAAGCCTGTTTCGGCGCAAATCTCTACGTTGACTCCACCCTCTTCACGGGGCGGATCTCGGCGTTCTGGTCGCGTTGGCTCAGGTCTAGTCGGCTCCGGTTTGGTCGGCTCCGTTTTTGCCTCTTCGCGCCGGGTTTCTGGCTCCGTCGTCCGCTCATCACGGGTGGTGGTCTTTTCTTCGGATCGATTAATCTGTTCATCGGCGGGTGGTTCATCCTGTTCCCGTCGGCGAGAAGTGGCCTCTACATAGGAGTCGCCTCGCTCAAGGGCTTCGCCATTTTGTGAGGTGCCGCGCCCAAAGATCTTCTGAGCCTTAGCCATGACTTGAGTCCAAATATTGACCGTGACGGTACCACCAAATGTGCGTGAACTCATGGGTTTGTAAACCCAGCTCTTTCCGCTCTCGCTAAGCTGTTCGTTGGCAATCCAACCGATACCCACTAGGTTATTGGTGTATCCGCAGAACCAGGCGTCTTTGTTGATTTGAGTTGTTCCAGTTTTTCCGCGGGCATCTCGGATCACGCTGGCGGCTTTGCCGGTTCCTCCAGTCACTACTCCACGTAAGCAGTCGTTCATGTAGTTGGCTACGCGGGAGTCAAGCTGATTCTTAAGGATGTTCGGTTGGAACGATTTGACGAGTTCCTCATCCTTTCCTGTGATTTTGAGTATCGGCCTGGGCAAGACACGGTCTCCACCCGTCATAAAGACGGAATAACCTTCGGCCATTTGCAACGGCGAAACCTCGTTAACACCAAGGGCCATGGACATATAACCCTTGACATCCTCAAAGCCAAACGCGTCGCGGGCATATCGCGCCGCGGTTTCGGGGCCAACTTTGTCGGTTACCCAAACGGCTGGGAGGTTCATGGATTGAGCAATTGCAGTAGGTATCGATGCAACGCCACCAAATTTACCGCCTGAATTTTCCGGATGCCAGCCGGGGATTTTTGTGTATGGCTCATTAGAAATGCTATCGCCGGGGCTTATAGCTCCCGTGCTTAGGGCGGCGGCATAAATGAATGGCTTGAAACTCGAACCCGGCTGGCGGGCCCCTTGGGAAACCATATTAAACTGGTTTCGCTGATAGTCCACACCGCCCTGCATGGCAATGATGCGACCACTAATATCCATCAGAACGAAAGCAGCTGTCTTTACTCCAGCTCGGCTGTTTCCTCGAACCACTCGGCGCACGGCTTTTTCGGTTTCATCTTGAACGGCCGGGTTAAGGGTTGTGTAAATCTTGTAGCCACCCTTCTTGAAGTCGAGGTCCGGCATTTCCTTTGCGAGGTAGTCAAGCACGTAATGCGTGAAGTAGGGATAAGCGGCAATCCGCTCGCCGCTTTCAAAGGCCTGTGGCTGGAGCCGTACAGGCTCGTTTTTCGCCCTTTCGTATTCAGTGTCGCTCAGCCATTTCTTGCCGTTGTCATCGGTTTCCTCGTTCATTATCCGAAGCACGACGTTGCGGTTTTGGGTCGCTTTTTCGATGTCCTTGTAAGGGTTTTCTTCAGTTGGTCTTCGAACGCAGCGGGCCAAGATGGCGGCTTCGGCGGGAGTTAGGCTCTTCAGGCTCTTGCCAAAATAAACTTGAGCAGCGGCCTTGATGCCGTAGGCGCCGTGACCGTAAAAGATCTCGTTAAGATAAGTCTTAAGGATTTCCTTCTTTTGCATGATGCGTTCGACTTGCAAGGCGGTGCACACGTCGCCGACCTTTCGACCGAAGTCCTTCTCCGACTTCGTAAACAGGCGCTTACAAAGTTGCATCGTAATCGTTGAACCACCCTGGGCGGCCCGGCCGCTTCGAAGGTTTGTTACCACCGATCTGGCCGCAGCATAGTAGTCGATGCCGTCATGCTTGAAAAATCGCTTATCTTCGGCGGCGAGCGTCGCATATATAACGGTATCCGGAATCTCGGAGTAATTCAAGATTGGCTTTCGATAAACCGGGCTCGCCCGGTAGAGGACCGTTCCATCGCTGGCATAAATGAACGTTGGAGTAACGGCAATACTGTCGAGAAGCAGAGGTAGCCTTTCGATCTTCTTCTCCGCTTTCTTGAATTCGTTGAACACGAACATTCCTGCGGCAAACCCACCTAACATGAAAGTGCCAAACGCGCATGTTAACGCAATCTTCGCCCACTTGACCCAAGGAGATTTCTTTCTCTTGGACCGGGTTGCCACTCGGCCGGATGCTACTCTTGTCGCCATAAACTCTAAGAAGTAAGACGCTGGCAATATGCTGGTCGTTTCTTTTTTCGGCTTCGCTCAAGTTTTCGCACTGTTTTTGGGCCGATTGGGAGTATGCGGTTGCAAACGGTGGGCCAAATATGTCATCATTTACCTTCCCGACCAGAGGTATGGGCGGGTAGGTTTAGATCATGTACGCGATAGTTAAGACTGGTGGCAAACAATATCGAGCGGAAAAGAACGAGACATTTCTCGTTGATAAGCTCGTCGGCGAAGCAGGATCAAAGATTGATCTTCCGGAAGTCGTGATGGTTTGCGATGGTGACAAGGTTGCCGTTGGCTCTCCTTTTGTTAAGGGAGCGAGCGTGAAGGCCGAGATTGTTCGCCAAGTTAAGGCAAAGAAGATTGACGGTTTCAACTATAAGGCCAAGAAAAATGAGCGGAAGCGCTGGGGCCACCGTGCGGAACTAACCGAGATTAGAATTACGGAAGTTAAAGCAGGCTAACCATGGCACATAAGAAAGGACAAGGCTCCACTCGAAACGGTCGCGATTCAAACTCGCAAAGACTTGGAGTCAAGAAATACGGCGGAGAAGTAGTTAAACCTGGTCACATCATTGTGCGCCAGCGAGGAACGAAGCTGTATCCGGGAATCAACGTTGGCATGGGCAACGATCACACGCTTTATTCTTTGGTTGCGGGCCAAGTGAAGTTTGAGGGTCCGAAAGCCAAGCGCCGCGTAAGCGTCTATCCGGCCGAAGCCTAACGTTCGCATCTGAATGATCGGCATCACCGGTGGGGTGGCGGAAGGAAAATCCACCGTTCTGCAGTATCTGGCTGATTTGGGCTACCAAACGTTATCGGCCGACGCGGTTGCCCGCGATGTCTTCGACGTCCCGTCGGTCAATTCCAAAATCTCAGCCGTTTTTGGCCTCGAGCTAGCCACTCGTGAGCTGGTTCGTGAAAAGATCGCTCAAGCCCCCTTTTTGCGACGCGCCCTTAACCAAATGATGCACGGGTTGGTTTTGGATCGAATTCTAAGCTCCGAAGCTGATTTTGTTGAAGTGCCTTTACTTATCGAAACCTGCTTGACTCGAGAGTTTGATGCGATCTGGGTTGTGACATGTGGGGCCGAGGAACAGTTGAAACGGTTAACGGCGCGGTTGAACGATCCGGTTCTGGCAGGTTCAATTTTAAGGTCTCAACTGCCGACTTGTGTAAAAGTGCCGTTCGCGGATCGAATTGTTCGAACCAATGAGCCCGTTGAGTCCGTCAAGGCCTTTGTACAGTTCTGTGCTAAACAAGATTTGAGCTAGGCAATTGCGCCAGGCGTCACATCGTGCTATACTCACGAACTCGGGAAAATGGTGGATGCCTATTCCTGCATTGGGTTATGATTGTTTGAGGTTTCCTCAAGCTGGTGACTCGGTGAAACGCATCCAGGGAAAAGAAAAATGAGGACCGTTAAGGAGGACTCGTCAAAGTGAGAAGCTTTTTAGAATCGCTATCGGGCAAATTGGTTTGTCATGCGGTAGCCGTAGCCTTGCTTATGCCCTTTGTTGTACTTGCAAGCGTACGACAGGCTCAAGCTCAAGGTGGACTTGCCAATGACCCGCAATGGGCCGTCTTAGATTTTGTTGACAAATCGAAATCTTCCATGCGAACAAAGATGAATTTGGGCGCAGATGCAGCTGACAAGCTGCAGGAAGAACTTTCGAAGTCTCGAGAAACAGTTCGCGGGACTGGTGGTTATCAAACCATTCCGCGAGATCAGGTTTCTCGAGCAATCGAGACGCTTGGTCTTACGAATCCGGTTGTTGATAAAACCAGCCAAATTCGACTTGCTCAAGAAGTGAGCGCTAGCCGTGTCATCGTTGGTGAGATTGTCGACTGGGGCGTTCAGAACGTGCCTGGTGGCAAGCAAGCCATCGTTGCCGTGACCATTCGAGTTTTGGACGCGTCGTCCGGAATCGCGATCAATGGTGCTGACGGCAAGGGAACTTCTTCAATTCGAAGCACGAGCGTTGATGACAAAGTCATTTTGGGTGAGGCACTCAGTCAAGCTTCGGCAGCGGCTGTACCAACTCTGATCAAGCAGCAACTCATGGCATCGGTTTTGAATACGAAGTCAACATCTGAGGCCCTGATAAATGGTGGTGCTCGCTCTGGCTTCAAGCCCGGCATGAATGTTGTTGTTCTTCGCGGTCCCCGTGGTCGTGAGACTCAAGTGGCGACAGCAAGGGTTGAATCAGTTTCCCCAGACGATGCTACGATTCGTGCGACAAACGTGGTCCAGGGTATTGCCCCCGGCGACCGAGTCGCGGTCATTTTTGAACCTACGGGCTTCAAGCCAGTTGGTGGAAACGCAAACACTGGCCCTCGGGATTTCCAACCGATTAAGCCCAAGAGCAAGGTTAACAGCGGTCAGATCATCAGCGTTCTCCTGATTCTTGGTTTGGTCGCTTTGTTGTTGTCCAACGGCCGTTCGAATAACAACGTGGGAGCCAACAATGTTGTGGCTCAAGCAGCGTTGGGAAGCAACGGTTCTGGCGCACCTCAAATCGAAGTAAGTTGGAGGCTTGACCTCTTCTTCCGAGGCAATCAAACGGTTCAGTGGCAAGTATTCCGTGACGACGTATCGGCGATTCCAATCGGAACGGCGGAAGGTCAGTTCACCCGGTTTGTTGACACTACTGCTGACCGTACTGTCAGCTACTATCAGCAAGATGATATTTCGACGCTCGTTTGTACAGGCCTGTCTACACAATCATCAGACCAAACCGGTCTTGTCATTGGCCGGCCGTACACTTACGCTGTTTCATCGGTCTACCGAATCAGCCGCCTTGACTTGCCAAATGGTTCTACTGGTACTACTGGCACGACTGGCACGACTGGGGCAACTGGAACAACTGGTGCGACCGGAACAACCGGCGCGACTGGTGCCACTGGCGCAACTGGTGCGACCGGCGCCACAGGAGCAACTGGTGCTACCGGCGCCACGGGTGCTACTGGCGCGACTGGTGCTACTGGCACGACTGGTGCCACGGGAACGACAGGCGCAGGCGATTTCTGCTTCTTTGCCACTGGAAAGGCGGCAGCCGAAGGGTTCGCAACTGCACTTAATCGAGTTGGTTTGCTTTCGCCAGCGGCCAATGAGACTGTAACCACGTTCCGCTCCTTCTCGTTCAACTCTGCCGCAGTAGCAACCTTCCCAATCCGGGTTGGATATGTTCTGCAGTTCTCCAAGTCGCCGACTTTTGCAGGCAAGGTATTCACCTCTGCTGAAAAGATCGCGGTTGGAACGAACGCCCAGAGTATCTCGGTGGTGCAACGGTTCCCTGGAGACAGCTGGAATCAGTTCCTTGACGATGCTGTTGGTCCGAAATCGGGCGCGAGTGATACTCAAGTCTGGTGGCGCGTCGGTGCCCGGAACGTTGAAGACGTCCCTGGGCCTAAGCCGGACGCGGCTACAGGTCAGCGGTTCGTATTCAGCGCGCAGCAGTCCTTCTCACGACCCTAACAAAACAAACAATAATCGCTGGCCGGCGAACATTTCCCGGCCAGCAAACCTCTATAGGAATGTATATGAATCGGTTCTTTTTAAAGGCACTTACAATGGTTTCAGGCGTGTCGTTCGCCGCCAGCGCCCTTGCTCAGTTTGAGACGGCCCCTCCATGCTTTGATCCAGATAGCATGATGCCCATCTCAAACCCGTATCTCATCATCCAGGTTGGTAACTCTGATGGTGCGCTCATGGGCTGTACGATTGGCGTTGCAGGGAACGTTGCGTTAGGAAACGGGGCATGCTTTGGCCCAGCTATTACGGCTGAGAATCGTGGATTCATGACGTTTTTCTACGGCGGCTCTAGCCAGGGCTCGGTTCAAACCTCGCCAACTGGCTTTGAAGATCGAGGGATGGCGCTCGTTTTCGGTGCGGCTAGTTTCCCTTGCTGGACTTACGCGGCAACAAGTGTGGATGGAACTCGCGAAAGATTTGGTGCAAACGCTCTCGGTACAACCTTTGTCGGCTTCTCGAACCGCTACATGCGTACAGAAACGACAAATACCGACGTTTTTGCCCGTGTTCAAGTTGAGTCAGTTGCGGATGCGATTCGATTACGCTGGACCTTGACCAACACCAATGCGACAGATGCGCGCAATATTGGGCTTTATTTCGGCGGATGCGTTTCTACCGCTGTAAGCGTTAATCAATGGGATCACTTCCCGGTCGGGCGCGGATACAATGCGATGCCTAAGAACAAGCAGGCGATCACTGACACGCTCTACGATCGAAACCTCAACGCTTCGACTTTCCCGTCCTATGTTGACTTTACGATTGGCCAAAGTGACTATTTCGGAATTCGTATTGAAAACGAACC
Source organism: Fimbriimonadaceae bacterium (assembly GCA_040081075.1). Taxonomy (GTDB): domain Bacteria; phylum Armatimonadota; class Fimbriimonadia; order Fimbriimonadales; family Fimbriimonadaceae; genus JANJUB01. Next base: position 19,944 of record JBEBHJ010000027.1, read on the forward strand.
GTCGGTAGCTTCGACAGACGTTGATAGCAATAAGCCGGCAACGGCCGATCAGTTCTACATGGGTAAGAACACGTTCCTTTTGGGAACAGTTGGCGACCTAGCTGCCAACTTCCCATTGGCCATGTTGCCCGACACCGACTTTGATGGAGTGACGGCATTTGTTCAGCGCTACCCAGAAGAGCAGGTTCAGCCAGGAGCTTCACGAACGATTCTGCACTATGTGCGAACGACCTACGGAAATAGCGACTACAAGCTTCCTTATGGCGTTTCCGTGGACGCGCCGATTACGGTTGGATTGCCAGCCAGTGCCAATGGAAACCTGTTCCCGAACCCATTCCCTGTTCGTGTGAATGTTGACAACGTAGGAGGCTTCGGCTTTGATGGCAAAGAGTTCCCTCTTAATGATGTTCGCGTAAAACTCTCGTTTCCTCCGAATGCAGGCATCACAGTTGCTGGTTCGACCGCAGTCACGCCGTACGAACTGGAAAGAACGATAGCTGTCGTTGGAATCCGACAGTTGCGATTCACCGATTTCCAAGCAACCATCGGATCTGATGTTAGTGGTAACGTTCCCTACACAGTAACGATCGACTCTCAGCCAGGCAACGTTCACAAGGTCATCAATGGCGTAATCAACGTCGCCGCCAGGCCACGGATAACACTTGAGAAGGACGCGAACATGGTCACGCTTCCCTACAACTTCATTGATAGTTCGTTGGAAACCATTTTTGCTCCGTTCCTTGATCCAAACGTTCCCGGAGGCGACCTGCAGTTTTACTCGTATGACCCCGTTCAGCAGGGTTATGTGATTACGACAACTGCACCAAAGGGCCGAGGTTTCTGGGCAATCTACGACAAGACTGGAGCTTCTTCGGTTATCGCGGATTACGGCGGAACGCCGAGCCAACCGAGCATCGTTAATCCGGCGCTTATCCAACTTCGCGGTGGTTTCAACATGATTGGTAACCCGTATCACTACCGCATTCCAATCTTGCAAATCACAGGCGTTTCGGCTTCGGCCCCGCAGGTAAGTAAGACGTTTACGGAAATGGTCGATCTCGGTTGGGTTCAAAGCTTCGTATCCTATTGGGATGCTCAAGCCAAGGACTATGTATTTGTTCCAGCGGAGGACGGCTTCCTTGAGCCTCATCGAGGCTACTGGATCAACGTTTTGACAACGGATGACCTTACGATTAACTATCCTGACGTCTATCTCCCATTCGTTCCGGGCTCAAACAAGAAGCCTATTCGAACGGGAGTTATTCGGCAGACCGAGCAAGAGTGGATGCTGAAGCTATCAGCACGAACCAGCACTTCAGCTGACAGCAGTAACGGTGTGGGTGTCGTTCGAACGGTCGCAGACGTAAATCGGCATAAGATCAATGAGCCTCCGATGGCTCCGACCCAAGACCTTGGCCTTTCGGTTCGACAGATTGACGCTGGTAAGGTGAAACAAATGGCGCGTGCATTCAGCACACAGGCCGGTCGCAATGAGTGGAAACTCGTCGTTACCGCCAAGAAGGCTGGCGATGTCACCATCACCTGGCCAAACCTCGGTCAGTTGCCTAAGAACCTTCGATTCACTTTGAAGGATGCAGCAACTAACGTGAGCCGGTCGGTACGCCAAACGTCGGGTTACACGTTCCGTATGGATCAGCCCGGCACTCGAGAACTCACCTTGGTGAGCGAACTCGGGGGAAGCACCGCCGCTGTTATTGGTAACGTCGTTGTTGCCGGAAACACTCGAGTGAGCGGTGGAAGTGTGACGATCAACTACACGTTGGGCGCCGACACGACTACTTCGATTAGAATCCTCTCCGCCAAGGGGCAAGAGGTCTATTCGATCAGCCGAGGCCGAGCGGACCGCGCTGGCGACAACACGGTAACGTGGAATCTCCGCAACAGTGCAAACCAAGCGGTCGCTCCGGGTACCTACCGAGTCGAGATCGTCGCGGAAGGAACTGACGGTAATCGAGCCCGTAAGATCGTTCCGGTCAACGTCATTCGCTAGTAACATTGCGAGAAAGGGGTGGCGAGCTAGACTTGCCACCCCTTTTCCATTATTTGTCGCACTTCAAATAGGTTAAAATCCGTCCAGTAATAGGAATATGCGAAAGCTCAAGCTCGGAATGTGTAGCCTGATGGTTCTGGCATCGGCAGTCGTTATGGCTGGCAATGCCACGATCGAGCTTGGAAGCTTCCCAACAATGAGCGTAGCCGACGGGCGTAGCACCGTTACAGTTTCGGCGCTTATCAGAGATGCGGGCGGGAGCTTGGTTCCCAACGGCACGAGGGTTGTGTTCTCCTGTGACCGTGGAACGTTCCGCGAAGCTGTTGTGACAACGCAGAACGGAGTTGCACGTGCAGTCTTGCAAGCTGGGAACGTTGCTGGCTTGGCAAAAATCAGCGTTAGTGCCATCACTTTCCAAGCGGCCGCAACGATGGACTATGAGTTTGTCTCGGACCGGAGCCTGCTTTCCAGTGCAAAGGAATACGTCGATGTAGTGGCTCCCCACGATCTTCGCTATTCGATGGACCTCAAGACCATCGAAGCATCGGGAGCGGATCGCACCGCCGTCTTGCAGTATCGCGACATTGAAATCCGCGCTGATGACCTGCAGTTCAATGTCTCCACCAACGAAGTGCGGGCCAAAAACGCCATCCTAAAGATTGGAAAAGAGGAAACCAAGTGTGGCGAACTCTATTTCAGGCTCCAACAGCGTTTCGGGTTTGGTTCGACAACGTTTAAGTATCGACCAAAGCAGATCAAAGCTTTTGGCGGTGGAATCGTCTTTAGCGAAGGGGAAGAGCGCGAGACCTACGGAATGGCAGAGATCCGTCCGGGCTCCATCAAGAAGCCGGACAACGTCGTTCACCGCCGACTGTTTGAAATGCTCGACCTGAGCGATTCAGCTACGTTGATTAGCGCGAAAAAGGCGACCTCGTACCCGCGCAAAGAAGTTCAGTTCCAAAAGGCCGATGTTCGTGTTGGCGGGGCCAGCATTATGAAGCTGCCCCTGTTCAAAGTGAACATGTACACTCAAACGCCGATCTTGACCGATCAGATGATCAAGATCAACGACAACCAGATTGCGATTGATTATCCGCATTATCTGAGCCTCAAGCCTGGCGAGACGAGCTTGCTCCGATTTTCGATGGGGCGGGGAGGCTCCCGGGGGATCTCCTCAAACCGAGGCGCATTTCTGGATTACGAATATTATTGGAACCGAGGCGATGAGTTTCAGGGAGGGCTGACCGTTCAAAGCATTGGTCGGAAGGACTGGGGCGTCAGCGCGAACCAATTCATCAAGCTGGACGACACATCAGAGTTGGTTGCGCAGTTTGATTTACCCGCCCACCGCGCTTTCTTTGGCTCGCTCAATCTAGGTAAGCAGTTTCCGGGCTTCAATGTTAATGCGTCCGCAAGCCGCACGGATTCGCTAACAAAAGATGATTTTAGAAATCAGCAGTATCTGCTGAGCCTCGATAAGGATCCCATCAAGGTCGGTAAGACACCGCTTCGGATTACCTACGGTTTTACGGCGTCGCACTCAACAAATAGCTCGGAGAACTTGACCGCAAGCCGGAGCGTGGCCGGAGTTCGGGGAGTGGTTCGCTTAAATCCAGTCTACTATGGGCATGACACGAGCTTGAACGGCAGTCTTACCGTTTCTCACCTCGTTGGCGACCAGAACTACAGCGGAACAACGATCGGCGCAAATCTGACCGCGAGCAAGTCATTTAAAGGTGGCGGTGTTGCCCTCAGCTACGACTTCACGAAGGATAACTTCACTTCGCAGTTTCTGGGCGAGCACCAACTTAGTGGTCGTATGAACTACTTCTTGGGCAATGCTTCATTGAATGCGTTTGTCATTAAGTCGCTTGATATTGACCGCATGAGTGTTCAGCTCGATGCGTCATACCGGTTCTCGAGAGACTGGAAGTTGAGCTATGCGTACACGTACGACAAGTTCCTTTCCGACGGCTTCCTTGATTATTACTTCATACTAGGATATCGTCTTGGCTATCGCGAAGTTGGCCTTACATGGTCGCATAGAACGAAGCGTATCGGGTTCCAGATACTTGGTACGACCTTTAACTAGTCTTGCCCTCCTGTTGATTGGGGTCGCGAGCGGTTTCGCACAGCCTTTCGGTCGCTTCGGGTTCGTTAGCGAGTGGTCTGTCCCCGGGCTCCGTCTGAGCAGCGAGGGTTTTTCGGTGGACTTTCCAGCTTCGGACCGGTTTGTGTTTCCCCGACCACTGCGTGGTTGGAAAGCGATCTCGACATCGGATACGTCCCAGACCGTGATGACTCAACCCTACGTGGGTTGTCCCAGCAAGCTTCGACAGGACCTTACGAGCCCGGGATTTTCTGCCTACTTTGACCATGGCATTCGGTTGAAGATTGGAACTCTATCTTCGCCAATCCTCTCATGGGGCGGTGGCGGGAGCTTGGATGGAACCGCGGGATTACCGACCCCGGAAGTTCGGTGGGTTGTGGTGAGCTTCAGGGATAACCAACCCCCTTTACTCTTTGCGTTCCCTTGGAATAAGGGTTCGCTTAAAATTAGCGGCAAAACGGGTGATTGGGTTTTGTCATCCGACTCATTCAAGGGATGGATGCGGGTCGCGGCTCCGCTTGGTGTCATGCCATTTCGAACCAACAGTGCCGCCGAGATGGGGCGATTAGAGGCCGACGTAAAGGCTCAGGAGGCCTTTTGGACCCAACCGCCACCTATTCCTACTGACACGGCCATTTTCGAGGACGACTCTTCGCTAACAGTTGAATGGACGTTTGATCGTCCCGGAGCTGTAGTTCCACCGCCTGCGTTCCTTAGCGGACTCGCCGGGTATCCGGTGCAAATTCTAAGCAAGACCAAGCGCATCGATGCTCCTACCTTGGAAGGGCCCCTGAGTGTGACCGAAACGAGTTCTCTCAAGCTGAAGTTTCCGATCCGACGGGTGCCGCTTGGCCGCGTAATCGGTGTGGGGCCGCCTCCAAAGACTATAGGCACAGCCAGCTACATAGACGTGGCCGGAGTGTTTGAGCTTGCGTTAGCCAACCTTTATGCAACCACGCCGAAGGAAGTCCGCGTTCAGGCCGAGGAAACGTGCGCTCAGTATGTTGAGAATATGCCAAATACTGTCGAGCCACATACGGGGCAACGCCTGCCCTATGGTGCGGATGGGGTGGGAATTGATGTGTTGGCAGCCCAAGCTCTTCTGATGCAATCGAACATCTCGGGCGACAAGCCGAACAGCGAGCCCAATTCGCTATTCAGCACCATTATGTTTAGGCGCGACTGGCTGAGTTGGCGAATTTGGGGACCCGACCGGAGAGTTTCGAGGCGGGCGAGTGCGATCACCGCGATCGCCGCCGCTCTGGCGCCCGAAGCAGATCGCAGGCTCGATGCGGCCATGCTTCAGGCGGGAATTGTCGCCGAGAGAGGGCTTGGGATTTGGTTGAAGCGCTCGGGATTGGGTGACGGCAAGCCGCTACTTGAGACCGCTGAGCATATTCGCGCGGATATCTTTATGCCCGATGACTACCGACGACTTGATAATTCGGCCTCGTCGTTACGTAGTCCGCTCCGGCTGTTTGGAGCAGGCACCGCGAGCTTAGAAGGTACTACTCTGACGATAACACCGAACCGGACGGGGGCATGGGTAGGCACGCTTGCGAGCGCCTTTCCCTTAACGCTAACCGCGGCCAAGCCGACCGAAGGCATGACCATCGAAACTGCGTTCGGTTTTACGGTGGTCACGCTATCGGCGACGAAAGTCGAGCCAATTACCTTTTCGGCAACGATTCCGGGGTGGGTTGTCATTCCGGCTCTGCCCGGTAGTTTGGAGTTCAAGGAGTCCGAGCGGTAAGGCGGTTGAGAGTTGCGGCCATGATTTCCGTTGTTTGGGCCGAAACGGTGTAAACGAGGGCCTCGCGGTAGATTCGTTGAGCAGGATGAGCCCGACTGTTTGAGGCCCCGCCGGACGCAGCGATCGCAGCATGGGCACAGCGAACGGCAAGGTCAATGGCCCACGCTCTGATATGGAGGCGCCCTTGGGTGGATTCAGCCAGTTCTTGAGAACGTGTTGCCGCCGCGCGGCACTCTTCCAGTTCGGTCAGAAGGTGGTCGGCTGAATTGACAATAAAGTCAAACGGTTTTCGTTCGTATGCTTGCCGAATCACGTCAATGCCGGCTTGCGCGCACCCGAGGGCGAAGTGGCCCTGCAAAGTGATGTTGATCATGTCATTGTTGGCAATCCACGATGAGGGCCGGGTAAAGAGCACCTTTTCTTCCGGGAGAAAATGGTTTGTAATCTCACCTGAAACAGTTTGGGCAGATTCCATTGCGCATAGTGGCATGACCGATCCAAGCGAAATTTCGCTCGTATTATCGAAAGGGACAAGGCCAAAAACGGCTTCTCCGGTTGGAAGAGTGGCGCCAATGACAAACTCGGAGTAAAAATCGAGCCCGGTGATCCAGGGAACCGTCCCGGCTAGGCTATATCCGCCCTCGCTTGGAGTTGCCTTCATGATTGGTGGGCCGGGACGGCGGAGTTGGCTGAAACCGATGCCGAGCCGCATGGCCCCGGTTGCCATTTGGGCGAGGTATTCGGCTTTTAGGTCCTCGTTGTCTGACTTGGCGATCAGCGAGGCCGCGCTTTGGTGTTGGGTTTGCAAAAACGCGAGCGAGCCCGAGGCTCGGGCCACAAGTTCCTGAAATTTCCGAAAGTCGGGCTCGGAGACTTCGGGGTTCAACTTGAGACCCAGAAGGCCACGTTCAGCCAATCCATCAAGGGCCCATCCTAGCGCAGCAACATCTCCATCAATTTCCTGGGCGCGGGGCCGAACTTCGGAAAGCAGGAAATCTTCGGCAATCTTGAGCATTTGCGACGCAATGGACATCATAGAGATTGTAACCTTAAGGGGTGATTTCGATTCTGGGCCTATTGCCGGCGGCCCTAACCTTGCAAATGTTCAAGCTGGACCTAACGCCGCCCGAACAACTGCCGCTGGGGGGCTACACTAAGCGAGGCGGGAAAGTAAGTGATCCGGGGGGCGAGGTTCTTTACAGCCGCGTTGCCCTCTTTTCACAGGGCAAGCTTCGAGTGGCGGTCGTGAGCCTAGAGATGTTGACGATTCCCGAGAGCCTTGTACGCGAAGTTCAGACTCGAATTCCCGCAGATATTAAGCTCTATATGGTGGCAACCCACACCCATTGTGCGCCCGATAGTCAAATTCTGAATGACCGTATGACGATGGCGATTCCCGGTATTGGGAGTTACCGCGAAAAGTGGTTGACCTGGTATGCGGATCGGGTAGCCCAGTCGATACAAGGTGCCCTCAGGCGAAGACCTGAAGTTATACAGCGGCTGCAGGTGTCTGAGTTTGTACCAAACCTTAACCGAAGCCGAACTCCTTACGGCTATCCAGATCGGCGAGCGCTCCAAGTGTTTGCAAATGGACGAGTTCTACTGTCAGTTTTTTCGGCTCACGCAACGGTCTTTGATGATGGGCGAAACCAGACCAGTGGGGATTGGCCAGGGGAATTGGCCAAGGAAACAGGTGGTCTTGTTTTGCCGGGCGCGATTGGCGATGTTTCGCCGATTGCAGATGGAAAGGCAACGGCCCAAATCAGGATTGCAACCTTTGTAGCGCACTTCATCGAGTCATCTCTCAGGTCCGATCGCCAGGAACTGTCATTGACACTGAGTTTGGGAACACGCCCAATCGCGCTCGGCTCCCACGAGATTCATCCGGAGTTTGCGAAAGCCAATGGAGTGCCAGAAGTTCTGGCGAAGCGACTTATAGATACGTTCGCCCCTCGATCTGCCGAGGTGACAACGCTAGGTTTGGGGGATTTACGTTTGATCGGCATACCGGGCGAACCAACATCGTATGTCGGTCGGCGAATTTCCAAAAGTGGTTCGCTTCGGGTGCCACTTAGTCATGTCAACGGTTGGATCGGATACATAGTTGATCCGACCCACTATTGGCTTGGCGGCTACGAAGCCATGCTCACACTTTATGGCCCGATGACGAGCGAACGCGTCATTGATGCGACTAAACCCGATTAGGGGTTCAGGAACATTTCTTGGAGCGCGTCGTTTACCGCCGTCCATCGAGGATAGGCGTACACTTTCTCCAGAGTTTCGGCGCGGAGCTGATCGTATTCGTCCTTCTTAAGCAAGGCAAGTTGCGTAGGATTGAAGCTGTTCGACGGAGTGTCTTTGCCCGTATTTTGAACAATCGCGGTAATGGGCGGCAAGTTGTGTTCGACGCAGATTGTGTCTCGAATCCAAGCCAGTGATCGGCTGAACAGTCGAGTTTTGCCGCCGACAAAAGCACAGAGTTCGTCGGTGTTGGTTCGCTTGCCCCCGTTTGCACATTCGGCTAAGTGCGGAAAAATTTGGACGGCGAGAGGAATGTGCGGTGGTAGAGCCATAGCTAAGTTTACTTCTTATTCGGAAAACTCCGATGATTCGGGTCGCATATTAACTTTTTTGGCGTAATCGTTTCTTTTTTTAGCTTCGTCCGCTATAATAGAAGTGTTCAAAAGGATTTGAACGCAGGAAATTAAAACATGGGCAGGGAAGCTACTTATGCGGACCCGTAACGAACACGCACCGTTGTTGCTGATTGTTGCAGGGATTACCAGCGCGATCGGCGCACTCTTTATCTTTCCAATTCGTGCCCCGGGCACGGCGTGGCTCGTTTTACCCATGCTGGCCCTGGTAACAGAATTCCTTCCTGTTCAATTCCATCGCCGAGGTATCCGGGTTACGTTCTCTTTGCCCTTTATTGCCGGTATGGCAGTGGTAGCCGGAATTCCGGGGGCGATCATTGCCGACCTCGCAGTCGGCTTGGCGGCTTCAGCGGTCTTAACTCGCTCTGATGATAGAGAGGCTAGTCGTCTTCGCACCGTCAGCCTCTCGGTAGGCGCCCTTTCGGTGTTCTTTGCCGGAGCCTTGATGTCTCTGGTTCAAGGGGACACTTTGGGCGGGGTGATGGCCCAGGCGACTGTATTCACGCTTGCTCACGGATTGACGAACCTCTTGCTATTGAGTTGGTTGGATTCGGCCCGACACCCTCTCAGCATTGGATCCATTATCTCGAAGGGGGCTTTGCCCCTTTCCGTTTACTGCCTACTTGCTGTGGCGGTGGCGAGCCTCGCTTGGCGAGACGCGGTTTGGGCCCTCCCGTTGGCACTCGGTCCGGTGCTGGGTATCCGTGGGATTGTGAAAGCCCAGGCGACCGCCGGAAACACTTATTACGAGGCGATCACAACGCTAGCGATGATGCTTCAGCGCGCGCATCCCTATACGCATCGACATCTGGCAAGGGTGGCCTTGGCATCAGAAGAAGTTGCGATACGACTTGGCCTCGGGGCAAAACGCGCCCGCCTTGTTCGCGAGGCCGCGATTTTACATGATCTGGGAAAGATCGCCGTTGACGAGGACGTGTTGGACAAACCGGCAAAGCTGACTCCCGAAGAGTTTGACCACGTGAAGCAACACTCCCTGTTTGGCGAGAAGATTCTCGCCCCCGTTGCGGAGTTCCGAGAGATGAGAACATGGATTCGGCACCATCATGAGCGGCCCGATGGAACGGGCTATCCCGACCAGTTACGCGATTCGCAAATCCCGATAGAAAGCAAGATTATTGCAGTGGTGGATGCATATGACGCTATGACCGGTGGAGCGGAAGGGCGAGACAAGCGTTCCTACCGAGATCCAATGACACCCGCGGAAGCAGTTGCTGAACTGGAACGCTGCAGTGGGACGCAATTCGATAGGGCTGTGGTTAAGACTTTTAGAAGGGTCATTGCGGGAGGGACTATCTGATGGAACTCGATGTAATTCTTGTGGTTACAAGCCTCATTATGTTGAGCGCTTTGCTGTTCTGGCAGGTTGGATTTGAGATTCCTCGGCGAGAGCGGGCTCGGATGCGCCAGATCATGGAGGCGCTCAGCACGGCAATCCAGCTGCGATTTCCAAGTCACGAAGGACTTAGCACCCGTTTGGTGAGCGTTTGTCGGCACTTGGCCTTTGAGCTTGAGCTTAGTCCGCGACAAATCGACTTGATCGAAGCCAGTGCTTTGTTGCAAGACATCGGTTTGTGTGCCGTGCCCTATGCCATGATTAACAAAAAGCCCATGATGATGTGGACGGAAACTGAAAATGCGACTTACGCTCGGTATCCCGAGGTTAGCGCGGCAATGCTTGAGCTCGTCCCATCCCTTTCACACATTGCTCCCATTATTCGAGAGAGTTTGGCGGACTACAACGACGAGCTCAGCTTGGAAGCGCGAGTTCTGCGTGTAGCTCACGATTTCGTTTGGACCGAATCTCGTCTGGGCGGAGCGATTGCCACGGAAAGATTGGCTTTGGGGGCGGGAACTCAGTACGACCCTGACATTGTTGGCGCGTTCTTAGGTGCAATCGAACCTTCTCCCTTGCCACCCGCGATTCCGGTGCGAATCTAAGATGTGCTTGGTTAAGGAAAGGAGTCGGCAGTGAGTTTGTCCCAGAAACTGCTCAAGTGGGTGCCGTTGCTGATCTTCTTAACTGGCTTCGGTCTTCGCTTGGCCGGGATAACTTGGGGGCTTCCAAACGAAGTGCACCATCAAAGCTATCACCCGGACGAGGAAGTGATTTGGAGGTATTCGCAAGAAGTGCAACCCGCCAAATTGGATTTCACTCCGGGCTTTTACAACTACGGAACGCTTTACCTAACGGCTCTGCGGATTAGCGGTGATATGGCCGCGGCTTATGGCGGGAAAAGGCCAGATACCAACCCGCCCACGTCGCCCCAAATCACCGATTGGCAGTGGGTGCGAAACTGTCACCTTTCTGGGCGACTTATCTCGGCTCTTGCGGGGGCTCTCACGGGGCTGTTGGTCTTTTTCCTTTTGCGGGACCGAGTTAACACACTTGGGGCGATTTGTGGATCACTTCTGATGAGTTTCGCACCCGCCTTTGTGATGCATTCCCGATTTCAAACGGTGGATGTTTTGGCGACGATGTTCTTAGTTGCGTCTGCATGGCAAGCGCTTCGGCTCTTCCCATCAGCGACAGCATCAGAGGAAGTGACGGAAGAGCCGGAAGCCGCCGGTCTGTTGGGCAAGCTGCGTCGGGTGTCGCCGGTAGTTTGGTCGGCAATTTTCGCGGGGTCGAGCGCAGGAACGAAGTACACCGGCCTGCTCGCCCTTTTAACCCTGCTTACGGCCATTTGGCTGACCTTGCCCAAGGCCGAGCGCGTTAAGCAGTCCCTGATCGCAGTTGGCGCAACGATCGTTGCATTCATAGTGGCAACTCCAGGGGTGCTCCTCGAGTCATCGGCATTCATCCGCGATTTCAAGTTTGAGATGCTTCACACCAGCACGGGACACGGTATGGTTTTCGAGGGCGTTGGGAGCGGTTTCATCTATCACCTTGCAAATTTGGGGCAGGGGATGGGCCCGATTGCCGTAATGCTTGGGGCTGGAGGAATCATCTACGGATTGGTTCAAAAACAGAAGTGGATCATCGCCCTGGTGGCTTTTGCGCTGCCGTACTACGTTCTCATCGGTCGGGCTGAGGTTCTATTCCTGCGTTATACGTTCCCGCTCTTCTTGATTTTGGCCTGTGGAGTTGGATACGTTGTTTCGACGATGCATGAACAAGGCGGATGGAAGCGGTTCTTTCCGGTATTAGGCATTATCGCCATTGGCAACGCCCTTAAGATTTCCGTTTTGTTTACTGGATGGATGTTGACCCCGGATTCTCGTGATCAGGCCGCCGAATTTATTAAGAGTAAGAGCATAGAAACAACAACCGTGGGCTTGGTCAGCGATCCCTGGTACTACACGCCCCCTTTGTTTACCGAATCGGCCCTTTCCCGCATGGCCGTTTTACGTGAGGGGCGTATGGTTCCTGGGGCTACCTATGGCCTTCTGGAGCTGATGAACACCCGTCAGCCCAAGGTTATCAGGTATTTCCCGGACGACAGCGCGAAAGATCGGAAAGACTGGGATGTCCGGCTCCTCACCGAGGCAAAGCCAGACTATGTGGTCTTTTCAAGCTTCGAAGTAGGGGACTTGGCGAGGCTAACAGGCTTACCTGAAGTTTCGCCTGAGTTTAAGTCGGCTTTGGATGATTTTAAAGCGTTTCAGGCCGAGCTTGATGCTTCGTACACGCCGGTGGCGCCCGCCGACATGGCCAAAAACGGGGAACTTGCTTTTCGGTATGGCGCGGCCAATGGTTTAGCACACGATCTCATGTACGTTCGACCGGTGATCTGGCTATGGAAACGCAATTAGCTTGGGTTGAGCCGATTGAGGAGTTCCTCGATTACTTAAAGTCGGAACGAGGGGCAAGTGTTCACACACTATCAGCCTATTCGGGTGATCTTAACTTGGCCACTGACTTCTTTCAAAAGCGTGGTCTTGCAGATTGGAGAGAGCTTTCGGTCCGGAGCGTTCGGGAGTACGCGAACACATTGGGACCACCTCTGGCGGCTTCAACCGCTCAACGGCGAATGAGTTCTTTGCGGTCCCTCGTGAAATATCTGAAACGCAATGGCAAAGGACCAGAGATGGAGGTGCCCGATTCTGGTGGCTTTAAGAAGCCGCGCTCACTTCCTAAGGCGGTGCCCATACAGTCGCTGATGCGAATCTTGGAAATGCCAGATTTAAGCAAACCCGCGGGCCTCCGAGATCGCGCGCTATTGGAACTGATCTATGGCGCGGGTTTGAGAGTGAGCGAAGCGGTAGGCTTGGATTTAGGGCAAATTGACCTGCAAGAGGGGGCTATTAGAGTGACGGGGAAACGGGGGAAAACACGATGGATCCCGGTGCCCGCGGTTACGATGAGTTGGATTCGGTCGTATCTCGAATCGGCTCGCCCCGCTCTGGCAAAAGTGGCGTGTAGCAACCTGATCCTTTCAGATCGAGGGAGGGCCATGGCGAGACAAACGGTTGATGCCCGTATCGCACGGTACGCGCGGCTCGCTGGCTTACCTTCTCGCGTTAGTCCTCACGTTTTGCGTCACAGCTACGCGGTTCACCTTATTGAGAACGGAGCCGACCTCAGGGCCATTCAGGAGCTCTTGGGGCACGAATCAATCGCGACGACCCAAATCTACACGCATCTTGACATGAGTCACCTTCGAGCGACTTTTGACAAAGCCCACCCTCGCCGCTAGCAAAACAACTCGCCGGAGAACACCGTTCGCGCCTGCCCAGATAGGATAACGCGGTCGCCCGCCGTTCTTACGCCGACAAAGCCGCCCCTTGGCGAAGCTTGGTAACCCGTTAACTCGGCCTTACCGAGTTTCTCGCCCCAATAGGGAGCGAGGGCGCAGTGAGCTCCACCGGTGACGGGGTCTTCGGGGATTCCAGATTGGGGGGCGAAGAACCTGGAAACAAAGTCGTATTCCTGATTGTCGCTGCGGGCCGTAATGAGAAACCCAACTAAGCCAAAGGTGCTGATCAGGGAAAGTTCAGGCTCAAAATCACGAACACGTTGGGCCGAATCAAGCTCAGCAAACCAGAAGAGTCGGTTCTTGCCCGTCCAAAGGGCATGATTGAGATGAATGGGGAGGTCGTGGGGTTCGGGGCTTTCACGAGGGAAATCCATCGAGATTTTGTCACCCAGTTGATGCGTCGTAAGAACGCCGCTCTTGGTTTTGAATCTGATTTCAGGGAGGGCGATGATGTGGGCTGCAGCGAGGGTGGCGTGTCCGCAGAGGTCAACTTCCACGTTAGGGGTGAACCATCGAAGTCCAAATTCGTCACCCTCGGGCCAGTAAAATGCAGTCTCGGCCTGATTCATCTCCATCGCCACCGATTGCATCCAAGATGGTTCTGCCGGGCGATCTAGCGGGCAAACCGCCGCTGGATTTCCCGTAAATGGGCGGTCGGAGAACGAGTCCACCAAAAATAGCCTTTGCATCGCTGCAATTCTCCCATATGTTGGTCTGGGGCGGCCCGCTTCATAATGAACTGTGGGCCAAATTGCATTCAAGTTCATGGCGGGGGCAGTTGCGGGCTTATTGGCTTGGATTGTCGTCGAGCCATCGGCGCCCACACCTCTATCAATCGAGTGGACCTTCTTCGAGCTGAGACTTATCGTCATGCTCGGGCTATTGGTGGGGCTAACCATTGGCGGATTGAACGGCTACATGAAGGGGTCGCGACACTACCTGGTTTTGGGGCTCATTTTGGGTGCAATCTTTGGGGCCATAGGCGCAACCTTGGGGTACTCCGTAGGCGGGGCCGTTATCCATGCAACGTTTGGCCCGGGGATTTTTGATCGATTGGAGGCAACCTCTCTTCCTAAGGTTATTCTCGCGAGAACAGGAATCGGGATCGGACTTGGCGCGGGAATCGGGTTTGGCATTGGAGCGGCTGGTCTTACGCTTCGCCGCCTTATACAGGGACTCATCGGTGGAATTTTAGGAGGGGCCATTGGCGGTGCCCTGTTTGACACAGCGAGCCTATCGTTGAGTGGGCTCGTAGCCTTGAAAGGCCCAGGAGCGGAAACCGGCCAGGTGGGCCGCGCATTGCTTTGTATCCTTATCGGAGCGGGCGTAGGGCTCTTGATTGGAGTGGTTGAACGGGTTGGCCGAGTGGCGTGGGTTCGGCTACGGCTTGGTCGCAATGAGGGTCGTGAATGGGTTCTGGAACAGCAAACGTCCCACATTGGGCGAGATGAGAGGGCAAACATCCCCTTGTTTGGCGATCAGAACGTTTTGCCCCTTCATGCCTCAATCGTACGGCAAGACGACGCTTATTGGCTCTATGATGCGGGAACGCCCATTGGCACAGGCTTGAATGGGCAACGACTGAACGGCCCTGGCCTATTGCAATCTGGATCAATTATCAACGTCGGTCACTTTGAGCTTGAGTTCTTGCTTAGAGAAGGTTCGGCTCCAGCTCGTGCGGCGGAGAGAATCCACGGCGGACCGGCGAGACAACCGATTGTTCCTTTGCCCGCTCCTTTGGCTCAGCCCGTTTTGCGCGCGATGAGTGGTCCGCTCGCTGGACAGGTCTTTAGCATTGGCGGTCCCATAGAAATCGGGCGCGAGGGCACTGGTATCAAGCTCAACGACCCTCAGGCTTCCAGGAAGCATGCGCTCATCGAACTCCATCCGGGTGGCGTTACCGTGTCCGATTTAGCGAGCACCAACGGGACGTTCGTGAACGGCAAAAGGATAACGCGACAACCGTTACTGCCTGGTGAAGAATTGATGATTGGCTCATCAATTTTTCGGTTGGAGTAGATTAGCGGATACCCTTGAGGGCGGCCTCGAGCATCGCTTCTTTGAATCGCGCGATCTCATCTTTTGTTGTATAAACGTTTGGGGAAACTCGGATTCCCTCGAATCCGGGATTGCCAATGGTTGTGACAAATATCCCCTTCTTATCCCACAGCCAGGCGGCAAGTTCCTCTGGTTTCATGCCGTCAATGCTAACGGTCGTGAGTCCACAGGAGTGCTTTGGAGACAGGTTGGTTTTGAAGTGAACGTTTGACAGATTCAGCAAAGGCTCGGTCCACAGTGAGCGAAGATATCGCAAGCGGGCCGCCTTTCTTTCACCGCCGATGAGCTCGTGAAACGTAAGAGCTTCGCCGATTGCGTTGTGGTTAGCTGCCGGATGAGTTCCGATCTCTTCGAATTTTCGGATGTCCTTGTCTTGGGTTTTGGCGGCGGCCATGAGGGGCCACACTCCCTCAATTTTTTGCTTTCTGACGTAAAGGATGCCGGTGCCAATGGGGGCCATCAACCACTTATGCAGCGAAGCTCCGAAATAGTCACATTCCAGGCTATCGCGGTCGAACGGAAATTGTGCGATCGCGTGGGCACCGTCAACTACAACGGGGATCCCACGTTTTGCGGCGAGGCGTACAATATCGCGGATGGGATAGATTTGACCGTTGAGGAAGCTCACCAGGCTGACCAGGATGAGTTTGGTTTGAGGTGAGATTCCTGCTTCTATTGCCGATAGCAACTCATTGGGTGATGACGGAACGCTCGGCACGGGAGCTTGAGCGAGTTTGATTCCTTCGCGGCGCTCTCTTTGTTGCAAGGTCGTGATCATTCGCGGATAATCGGCGGTGGTTGTTAACACTTCGTCGCCCGGAGCTAAACGAAGTCCCAAGAGAAGAATTTCCAAAGATTCGCTGGCATTGCGGGTGATCGCGACTTCCTCGGTATCGCACCCAAAAAATCTCGCGAGGCGCTTGCGAACGTTTTCGACTTCCGGCTCCAGGTGGCGCCACATGAAGAAGCTGGGAGCTTGATTGCTGTACTCGATGTAACGACGAAGGGCATCTTGAACGACCCGAGGAGACGGACAAACCCCTCCGTTGTTGAAGTTGATCATCGTACGATCAAGAGTAAATGCTTGTTGAATCTGCGCCCAGAAATCTTCATCTTCGGCCGCAATGCGGCCAGTGTAATTTGTGGCGACCGTCTCAACCAAGTCAAGACTCTTATCATGAAAGGCCGCGCAGGCGGCCAAACCACCCAGTAGCTGGCGACGGGTAACCATTACGAGGAGTTTAGCCGCAATTTGCGACTACAAGCCTTGAACGAACGTTAGTAGGACATTCCTATCCGCGGCGGTGAGGGCATTGTAGAGTGTCACCGAGTTCGTAGCTTCGCCGCCGTGGAGGCGAATGGCCTGATCCACGTTCTGAGCGCGCCCATCGCTGAGCAAGAATCGGCGGAATCGGATCCCCCAAAGTGGGGCGGTTCGAAACTCTGTACCACCGGCAAGGCCTTGCCGGATGCCGTCGCCCAGTTGTGCGCCCATGTCGTGCAGAAGCAGATCCGAATAGAGGTCAACAGGCTTGTTCGCAAGGGCGGCGACCGAATTTGGGCCCGTGTTCATCGTCGGCGTGTGACAGGAAGCGCAACCTGTGTTGGCGAACAACGTTCGAGCTTGTGTTGTTCCGGTGCTGAGGGGCACTGGGGCCGCCATTAGCTTCATAAAGTTGGTGAGTCGCGTAACCGCCGCTCCCGTTGCATCCTCCGGGTCGGCCACTTGGTCTGCCCCGGCGGGTATGGCGTTGCCTTGAGGTAGCACTTCGGTTGGAAACGTCGGGTTAGTGATTCCCATTTCGTTTCGGTAGGCATCGCCAGAGAACAAATGAACGGATGAGACTTGACACTTCCATCCGAATCGGCCAATCTCTTTGGTTCTGGTTTCCGGGTTGTAAAGGACATTGATACGTCCCGAAATCCCATCCTGGTTCGCATCGGCGGGGTCATTCTTGGCGAGGATTGTCGCAGTTGGTATCGCCTCAATTAACCCGAGACCGAATACGGGCGTGGTGATTCGACGACCGACGATCGAAGCCTGGGCCGGGACGACTTCACGGGGAACCGGTAGTTCTGGATGATTTCTCGCAACGAGCGAGCCTGAATTAGGGCGCCGCCCAGATTATCGAGGTCGGTGTAGTTGTTGTTCACAACCGCGCCAATTCGGGTGACCACGGAAACGCCCAAGTCTGGACTCGCCCCGCCTGGCGCCCCGGCACCATGGCATTGGACGCAACTGACTCCGTTAAACACTGGGCCCAGACCGCTTTGAGGTGTCTCGTTTTGCAAAAACTCATCTCTGCCGGCGTTGAACAACTGGAGTTCGGCGGTGGTAAGGCCGACTAGCGGTCCTCCGGGAGGAGGCGGGCCCTGGGCGTTCACGATCGCCGCGGCAAAGACGACGATGGGCAGTGCGGTAGCAAATTTTACGGATCGTTTCATATCATCCCCACGATGAGCCTTTGGCTCGCACTGATAGTATTGGCGAGAGTTGTTTGGATCTTATGAGGTTTTCCTACTTACGCAAACTTCCCCATGGAACGAAGACCACGCCATAAGGTGTGCCGAGCCACAATCCGCTTTCGACTCTTGCCATGGCTTGGATTTCAAGGTTAAGGAGCCCACGAATAGGGACATTAACGGCCGCCTCTGGATCAACCCGCCACAATCCCTGGCGGCTTGAAACAAACAGAGTTCCCAGGCGAGGATCTCGCGCAAGTCCGGTCGCCTCGGCTTCAATGTCGGGCGTTAATCGTTCAAATTTGCCCTCGTGTAGAACGTACGCCCCGGTCAAGAACATTCCTACAACAACGCCACGTTTGTCAATCAAGATGCGACGCACCCAATCGTTTCCTAGCCCGTGCCGTTGATCAAACGTTGTTACCCGACCAGTGTCACGGTTGTAAACCAACACACCCCGACCTTGCGTTCCAAACCATACCTCGCGATTGCGGGTTGAGAGGGCCGTACACACAAGACCCTGCAACTCAGGAATCTTGAGGAAGTGGGTCCAGGCTTCGCCGTCAAACTCGCTCCAACCTCCAAACTGCCCCACCATGAGTTTTCCGTCTGATACTTCAAGGCAAGTTGCTTCGCCTCGAAGCAACCACGGGAATACATTCTTTGTCCAATTTTTGCCGTCGTATCGGTCGACTTGTCCTGTGGTTAGCCGCACGTACAGTCGATCTCTAAAGACAACTGAGTGTCGGGCGTGGTTTGAAGTGATCTCTGGCGTGGAGAACTGATTCCAAACATTACCTTCGAACCGAGCGATGCCGTCTTCAAAGGTTCCGACAATGAGTTGACCTTGGAACGGTGCGAGGGAGTAGACGCTACCTTGAGGGCCGGGAATTGCCTTGGCCTTGTGCCACTTGCCATTTGCCTGCTGCCAAATCTGTCCATCAAAGGTTGCGAGCGTTAGCGTGTCACCCCAAGTTGCCATTGTCCGCACATAACGAAACTCATCCCGATCCGCACTGGCTAGTCGCTGCCAACCCTGACCGCGGTTCTCCCAAATTCCGTCGCCGTACCAGGCCGCAGTCAGAGCGGAAGAGGACCCTACAACTGCGGTTACGTGGGTGCCACGATTGCCGATCGGCGGGGCGAAACTGGGGTCATCGTTCTCGGGCCACGATGGCTTAGGTGGAACCATAAAGCCGCCAGGAGATGCGGATACAGGTTCGGATTTTCGCGGACCAACCTGACTCGTTACGCTAAAACTCGCCCCATTCCACACCGCCACGAAATCTGCCGAAGTAGCGAAGATGCGACCATTTTCGACCCAAACATCATTGGGGGGCTGGCCATTGATTAGGCCGCCCAATCCAAACGTGCGAGGTTTGAGGTCTTCATCGAACTGCACGATGCCACCGCGAGTTGCGGCTAGAAACCCGTCCTTTTCGAGAGGAGCTATGGCCGTGATGACCTTCGTGTCGCCGTAGAAAGAGGGTGGGGATTGTGATCCGCACCCAATTGCACCCGTAACAACACCCAGAGCGACCAGAGAGCGAATCACTCGACTTCTATTTTCTCAAGGACACCGTTTGCGTTGATGTAGATGTTAGCCGAGGTTTGGCTGAAGGATCGATCAAAGCCGATCATTTTGAACCAGCCACCCTTAAAGTTCGCGGGAAGCTTAAAGGCGATTCCGATTTCGTTGCGCGTCGCATCGTAGACCAACTCGAGCCTTTCGCCCCAAGGCGGAAGTAACAAAACCCGAGCCCAGCGGGGGTTCCCATCCACATGCAACCAGAGATTGCCGTCGGGGAGCCGGGTGATCAGGGGTTGAAGTGCAGGAGTTGAGTTTGAAACCTCGAACGGTACGTCCAGCTTTCGCCGTGTGCCATCCGCCTCGATGATGAATACTCTTACCGAGTAAACGGCTTCCTTGAATGTTGCGGGGATGTCAAATCTAACTTCCCATTTACGAGTAGCCGGGTTCCAAGCTAATGGTTTCAGGTCGCCGCCGGGGAAGATTGCAACAACCTTATCGCAGTCAGCGGGAGCAACAACTTCAAGAAGTGGGTCACCGGCGCGGTACGCAGGGGTTCGCGGGGCTTTGGCTAATCGACCGTTAGGTTTGCCAGCCATTGATCCGAAAATCTTTTCATAGCTCATTCCGTCTGCCATTTCAACCGGCACTTGAACGGTTTCTTGCTTGCCACCGGGGTTGATGACTCGTTGATCCACCGCAACAAATGAAGTAAATCTGGACATGAGCGAAAAATCCAGGGCAAGGTTTGTAATGGCGGTCTCCCAATAGGTCGGCCCCTTCACATCAGATCGCGATGCATCGCGCCAGTTTGTTTCCATGCGTTCTTGGAGTTCCAAATCGTTAATCTTCTCTCTTGCCCACAGCGACCCAATCGCCGAGCCAGAACTCCCGTTTCTTGGCAAGGTGATTGGAAATCGCGATTCCCAATTGCGCCCACCATACATGCCCGAGATGACAACAATGCCTTTGCCGGGTGCGCTGTAGCGCCCTTTTATGATTACTGGCTTTTCACTAAAGACATCCGGGATGTATCGCGGCAAAATATTGTCAACCGTAACGCCCTCGAATCTAACTTTGACGTCGGTCAGGACGGGAGCGTCGGTTCGCTGGACAAGCCTTTCGGTAGCGGCATCCGTATCGGCGTTGAGCGTTATGATTTCGTGGTCCCCTCGGCCCTCGGTGCTCATCGCTTCAATAAGATAACGGTTAACCGAGTTTCCGATGCCAAAGGTAAAGATCCTGGCGTTGCCACGGTGCTTCTGAATTTGTCTTAGGGCTTCCGCTTCGCCACCAAGTAATCCGTCGGTGTTGAAGATGACAACACGAGGCCGTTTGGGATCGCCAGGCAAGGTTAGTGCGGCTTTGACGGCCTCTTCAAGTTGGGTGCCACCGTTCGCCTCAAGGGCTTCAACGTACTTTGTTGCAATCTC
Source organism: Fimbriimonadaceae bacterium (assembly GCA_040081075.1). Lineage (GTDB taxonomy): Bacteria > Armatimonadota > Fimbriimonadia > Fimbriimonadales > Fimbriimonadaceae > JANJUB01. The sequence continues at coordinate 40,675 of JBEBHJ010000027.1, forward strand.
GCGGTTGACGGAGGTGTTGGGACGGGCTTCGGGCCAAAGGAGTCGATAACTATTGCTGAAACTGACCACGTTGAACGTGTCTTTGGGATTCAGAGCTTTAATAATTTTCTTCGTAAGCTCTTTTGACTTTTCAATTGGAAATCCCTTTTGGCTCCCACTTTGGTCCATCACCAAGATCGCTTCCTTTGGGGCAGCTTGCTCAGGGGTTACGGCCTTGGGTGGCATGAGAATCAAGGTGAAGAATCCGCCCTTTGAAGGGTCTTTGTAGGTCAAAACGCTGCTCACGAGCTTCTCTGTTGAGATGCTATATCGCAGGATGAAGTCGCGATTTGGGATCTCGTCCGCTCTCGCAAGCTTCACCTTCGTCCGCGAGTTATCTCCCGGTGTGGTTTCGATTTTGTGGAGCACGCTGCTGATTGATGTGATAGGTGCGCCTGCGTTAATCTGCAGGTTCAAGCTGATGGTAGATCCGGAGCGTGTTCCTTCGGGAACGACCGGTGGGGTGACTTTGCCAGGGTCTGGCGTTGTAGCCCCCGTGAATCTGGGAGCAACAACCATTGGATACACAAACTCAAATTGATCGTTCTCGAATTTAAGAAGCTGCACATAGGTCAGCGCCACCTGGATTTCGGCATGGGGGGGAATGTTTGCCACTCTTTGGGTAAAGACGTTCGGTCGTTCTTGATCCAAAAGAGCCGTTGACTTGCCTTCCTTCTTCGCTGCTTCGTAAATCGTCCTCGCTTCCTCGCGCTTCTTGATGATCCCGGCGATCACTCGATCTCCTATGATCATCCTCATTCCATCCACGGCGCAATCTTGAGGGAGCGGAAAAGTGTAGATGGCTTCGATCGGTTTCGAACTCGGGTTGCTGAAAGTTTGTAGAACCACGACTCGTGCTCCGAAACCTTCTATCGAAGCGTTTACCTTCGTGTCCTTGAGTGGGCAGGACTCGCTCGCCTGACCGTTGGAGTCAATTATTCTGAGTTGGCTGGGCTCAATCGAAGGGCCACCACTTTGGCCCGGTTGCAATGCCGCAAGTGTAAGTAAAACTGAAGATATCATCGCTATTCCCCCACATTAAGGTCCCGTAAACTCGGGCTCCTCTTATGAGCAACACAGGAGCACAGCAATCAGTTCCCAGCAATTTGCTCAGCAACCGCTAGCTCTTCGCTACCACAGATTGAAAGAATTTTACGATTGCTCCGGTTACATCATTTGGCCAAGTGTGACCGCCTGGATGTTCATGCCAGATCACGTCATTGCCGCTCTTCCCTGCGAAGATTGTATATCCGGGTTGCCATTCCTTCCCCGTTTCTTGAGTTTGGTTGTTCTTCCTGGCTTGATTCAAACTGGCTTCGGCCATTGATAGCGGAATAAGGGGGTCCGTCTTGCCGTGAACTATCAGGATAGGTTTTGCCTTTGCCCGTCGGAACGCGGGAGCAGCATAGCCTGCGACGGGCGCGGCTGCGGCCAAATCACTGGATCGCTCGGTTAGCAATACGTATGAAAAGATGGCTCCATTCGACATGCCGCAGGTGAATAACTGCTTTGGTTTGTTGGGATCGGCCCTCTTTAAGTCTCGCACGAGGGCATCAAAAAACTTTACGTCCCGGTCTCCCGCCATGTTGGGAGCAATTTGCCAGCCGGGTGCTTTCCGGCCAAGGAGTTCAACTTGAAGGCCCTGGGGGTAAACAACCGTTGCTTGGGGCCACTCTTTGTGAACCGGGTATGAGAACGCCGCTTGGGCCGCATTCCCGGTGAAGCCGTGAAAGACAAAAACGATGGGTGAGACTTTGCCCGACGGCTTTGATGCACGGTATACGATCGCAGATCGTTCAACGCCGTCAACCTTGATCTCGAGCTTTTCTGCGATGGGAGCCGCAATCTGACCAAGCAAGGCAATGAGGGTAATCATAACGGTAACGACGAAAATGGTTTGGGTTAGTTCTCTAGATCGGAGTTAAAATGGAGACCCACGTTTTTTTTACGAGCAAGAGCTCCTTTAACGGTGTGCTGAGCAGTGGCAAGGAGGTTCCAAGTTTCTCGGGAGTAGGATGAGAAAGATGCTTGCTTCGCATTGCGAAAATCATTCGTTAGGGAAGACACCATTGCCTCCATGTCGGCGAGACCCTTGTTCGTTCGCACGATGCCGACCTCCTGGGTCATCCAGTGTTGTAGTGCTTTGCGAATTCGAACGGCATCAACTTCTAGGATGCTGGGAGGCGGCTCTTGGATAGGCAGATTGACGGCGCCTGACGGTGTTTGTTTTACGGCTCGTTCCGCGGCGGCTCGGGCGAATACCATTGCCTCTAACAAACTATTGCTGGCGAGGCGGTTTGCACCGTGAACTCCGGTCGAAGCCACTTCACCGGCCGCATAGAGCCCCGGAATCGAAGTCTGGCCATCCAAATCGGTGACGACTCCACCGCACGAATAGTGCTGGGCGGGAACAACAGGAATCCAATCCTTGGTTATGTCAATGCCGATCCCAAGCAGTTTGGCTTGAATGGTCGGAAACTCGGCGCTGATAATGTGAGGATCGAGGTGGGTCATATCGAGGTACACGCACCAAGTGTCGAGCCGCTTGATCTCGGCTTCAATTGCCCTTGCGACAACGTCGCGCGGAGCTAGCTCGAGCCGCTCATCGTAGTCACCCATGAACCGGCGGCCAAGATGGTTCCGCAATGTGCCACCCGCCCCACGCACGGCCTCGGTGATGAGAAAACTGCGCAGTTGTGAGTGATAGAGCGTCGTTGGATGGAACTGCATGAACTCCATGTTCTCGATTTTTGCGCCAACTGCGTCGGCCAATCCAATACCATCCCCGGTGGCAACGTCGGGATTGGTCGTGTGAAGATAAACCTTTCCGCAACCGCCGGTGGCAAGTAGGGTTGCGTCAGCTTGAAAGTCGCGCTGACCGAGTCCATCGATCCAAGCGCTGGCTCCGGCGCACCTTCCTTCGGGCGTTAGCAGATGAGTGACAAAAGCGTGCTCAACCACCTGGATGCGGGGATTGCGGCGGACTTCTGAGACCACGGCCCGCTCAACCTCCCATCCCGTTTTGTCCAAATGGTGGACGATGCGGTGGCGGCTGTGGCCCCCCTCGCGTCCAAGCGAGAAATCTCCGTCGTCGGCCAAATCGAATCGAGCGCCCAAGGAGGCGAGCCACTCGATGGATTCAGGAGCGCGGGTGACTAAGAACCGCACGGCCGCAGGATCGCATAGCCCATCTCCAGCGATGAGCGTGTCTTGTTCGTGCATTTTCCAGGAGTCGGCTTCGCCGATCGCAGCCGCGATCCCGCCCTGTGCGTAACTCGTATTCGCATCCGTCACCTGAGCTTTGGTGAGGACGGTTACGTCACCGTGCTTGCTAGCTTCAAGGGCGAAGGTTAAGCCGGCCAGTCCACTGCCAATTACGAGGTAGGGCGAATTTGCTTCAACCATCACCCTCAGTATCCCTTGTATCTGCTTTCAAAAACCAGCGAATATCGCTACTTACGAAGCGGCGCTTTTCGTGACTTCATCGTCTTTGAAGAAAGCATGACCTACCTGCTGATTACCAAAGACCCATTTACCGAGGATAGCTTCCTTTCACCGGAGGCTTTTCTGCCGTCGGATCGGCTAATGGTTTTTGCGAACTGGGAGGATGCCCTTGATGCTTGCGATGGTGTGGACCTGATGTTTGTCGAGCTTACGGCCACCCTTGACGAGCCCAATAAGATCGCAGGGTACGAGCGGTTTGCGCACGCAAAAATGGCACATCCGGTTGCTCGAGACGTGCCGCTCGTCCTCGTCGCGGTTCCTGCAGACTATGAACTGGATTTCATGGTTGGATTCCCGGATTTTGTTTTTGCGCAGGTTGCTCACCCAATCACAACTAAAATCTTTCGGCGCGCATCGACTTGGATTTAGCGTAGTTGACGGCGGCCTCTATAAATGCGTTGAATAGGGC
>JBEBHJ010000079.1:0-12692 GCA_040081075.1 Fimbriimonadaceae bacterium
TGGATAGAGAGCGATTTCGAGCGGGACCAAGAGAAATGGCTAAATTCCCTGACCGAGTTCTCAGATTGTATTGAACCAGAAGAACAGCATTCAGCCTATATTGATGTTTCTGGACATCCCAATCCGCAACATGTGATCGCAACGATAAAGGCGAGGAATGATACGTTCCGTATGGCATCTGGGGATAGTAAGTGGATAGCAAAAGCCCTCTGCGAAACTGGTCTTCAGCGGGTCACAGATTTGCCAACGAGTGCGTTGTATCCCGCGAGCAGAGCGGCTCGGGAGAGATTAATCATGCTTGGATATCCAACTCTGTGCCATGTTGCTCAGATTCCGTTGAGCGTACTTCAGGGTCAATTTCCCGATGAGGCGCTGACGATCTTTCGAGCGAGTAAGGGTGGAATCCATCAGGCAGTTGAACCTATATTTCCCCGAGATGCTGTGCGGGCTAGGTTTCGATTCGAAGGCGATGTAGATGATCAGTTGGTTTGGGATAGTGCCCTCAAACAGATCGCTCGAAAGGTAGGGGAGAGGCTTGTAGATCAAGATTTACAAGGTGATAGGATCCTAATGACAATTGTTGTTTCAGATGGAGAATGCCTTGAGTTAGAAAGGACGTTCAGTAAATCCATGCAAAGCCCCGCAAGCTTAATCCCCTCATTGCGGCTAATGCTGGCTGAGTTAGCCGCTCGAGCCAAGATGGCTCCAAACGAGATAAGAGTCGCGTTATTGGACATTTCTAGCTCAGAGAGAAAGCAATTACCGTTGCAAGGAACATCAGTCGTTAAGCCAGTTTTGGCTATGGAAAGGGTTCGAACCGTATTTGGCGACTCAGCGATTCAAGTTGCGAGTAAGGTGAGCGAGCCTCGTAGAAAGGCAGTTTTGAAGGCTTGGCAACATGCGACTGGATGGATGTGAAATTGTCGCGAAATGGCGCGAGGCAGGGGAGTGGTGGAACCTAGAGCCTTACGTAGAAGTCACGCGATTCCTCGATGGAAAAGGCATCCGTCGTGAGCATCTTGAAAACCTACCCTCGCTTGGTTTGTTACCTGCTTCCAAGACGGAATATATCGAAAATTACAGCGAAGACTGGAACTTAAGGGCACGCAAGACTCGGGACGAGAAAATGGCTTTAGCAAGGCAAAGCTATGTCATTGGCAATGAGTCACGTGATCGGCCGGTGAAACGGCAACTTGCCTCTGTGGAACCCCCGATTGAGCGATCGGGCAGCTTACTGCACATCGCATCAGGCTACGACTTCGGACGAGGGGTCATGCTTCCTCAAGAAATCGCAACATTCTGTGCCCTGGCAGGGTACCAGTCAGCCTTATTGGCGGATCGCTTCTCGTTCGTTGGTGCCCACGAGTTTTCTCGATCATGTCGTGAGCACGGGCTGAAACCTTTGCTTGGAGTTACGATATCTCTCGAAGATATTGGCGAGATCGTGCTAGTAGCGAAAAGCAAGACAGGATATTCTTGCCTAAGTAGGCTGATATCAATATGCCACCTAGACCGCGATAGATTGAGCCCTGGCGCAACTTGGGCAGAAGTTGAGCGTTACTCGCGGGATGTGATATGCCTTTCTGGGGGAGATTTTGGGCCAGTGAATCGAGCCTTGACAAAGCGAGATTATGGACTGGTCGAGCGAATATTGAAGCGACTACAAAGCATCTTCTCAGGGAGGCTGTTTCTCGAAATTGATCGCGCATTATTACCCTGGGAGCAAACGGTTAACAGCCGCCTCTTAGAGTTGTCTCAATTGCATCAAGTCCCATGCATTGCGGGAGGTTTAGTAACTCATGCCCGGCCGGAGCACTTTCCTGTACAGGATATCGTGGTGTGTTGCGAGAGCCTATGCACCGTGAGTGAGGTGATTGGCAGGAAGGATATGGAACGCGGGATTAACCGTCCCTCTCGGGCGCTCAATGCTGAGCGATATATTCGAACTACACACGAGCGTGATGCGTTGTATTTTGACCGCCCCGAGCTTCTTAGGGCGACCCAAATGCTTGCAGACATGTGTGATGAAGACGTGCTGCCCGCCCGCACAAGATTGCCGCAGCTTTTTGAAAACCCTTCTCATGCCTTTCGAGAGTTGACGTATGTTGGCGCGCACGAGCGATACCGACAGATTGATCATCGGCTTAAAAGGAGAATTGAAACTGAAATTGAGCGTATATGCCGATTGAATTTCTCGGATCACTTTTTAACGATGTGGGATGCATGCCGATGGGCAAAAGATCAAGAGATTCTTTTCAGTGGCCGTGGTTCAGTAGTTGATTCTGTTGTTGCCTATTGTTTAGGTTTTAGCCGGATTGATGCGTTCAAGAGCAAACTTCACTTCGATCGCTTCTTGCCGGACGATGGAAGCAAGCGCCCCGACATTGATATTGACTTTGAAGCTCATCGCAGGGATGATGTTCGGAACTACTTAACCAATAAATACGGCCAAGATCATGTCGCAACTGTATCTGCAATTGGAGCATTCTGCACGCGAGGCATTATCCGAGAAGTTGGCAAAGCACTTGATTTGCCGAATGAGATGATTAGCTTTCTGGCCAAGCGGATCCATGGTGGCGTATCACCTTCGCATCTTGAGGCGTCCATCCAATCGCGCCCTGAACTACGCGGAAGCCAGGTGCCTATAGAAAGGCTCAAATGGGTTTTCACGCTTGCTGAAAGGATGATGGATATTCCACGAAACATGCGTGCCCATTCGTCTGGAGTTGTTATCTCCAGCCAGCCGATTTGTGAAACTGTCCCGGTGATGTGGTCAGCTTCGGCGGGGGTGGGTGAAGATAGAGGACTGAGAATTATCCAATGGGATAAGAGAAGTTGTAAACACTACTTCGACAAGTTTGACTTGCTGTGCTTAAGGGGACAAGATGTTCTGAGTGGCACTCAGAAGCGGATTCGACTAACTGACAAAGACTTCCGAGTTGAGCAGATTGCGATAGATGATGCCAACACCTATGCAACGATTCGAAGTGGTGAACTGATTGGGATCCCTCAATCTGCTTCCCCGGCTATGCGGCAAGCTCATATACGGCTTAAGACAACTAACTTACATGAGACGAGCTTGGTTCAAGCTGGGATCCGCCCGGGCGTTGGAGGGGCTGTTAAGTTGAACGAAATGATCGCTCGTCGGCATGGTAAACCGTTCACTTTCGCGTGCCCAGAGCTCGAAGAAATCCTCGGTATCACCTATGGAATTATCGTCTTTCAAGAGCAAGTTGATCAGCTTCTTCAGACGTTTTGCGGCTACACATCGGGTGAGGCGGAGGACATTCGCGAAGAAATCCATAAGAGACGTAGGGAAGAGTTTGGGCAAAAGATTGCGGATGAAGTTCGTGGAAGAATCTTGGCAAACGGTTATAGTGACGCAATTGCCAATGAGGTTTTTGAACTTACAAGCGGGTTTAAGGGGTATGGATTTGCCCAGGGGCACGCACTTGCATTCGCCGAGATTTCTGTGCGATCGGTGTACTGTCAGCAGAACTTTCCGTCCGAGTATTTCGCGGCATTGCTAGATGCTCAGCCTGCCGGCTACTACGGCCCTTGTACGCTTGTTAACGAAGCTCGTTCCCGTGGCGTAGCGGTACTGCCGCTAGACATCAATCTGAGTAGTAACAGTTTCCAAGTCGAGGATGTTTATGTTCCTAGTCCTGTGGCAAGTGAGGTCATTTTGGCGCGGGCATCTGAGGCTAGGTTGGCAACGATTTTTGCTGCCGGAGATGCCCGGCCGTTGCGAGTTCCGAATGGCGGAATAAGGATTCCGTTCTCACAAGTCAGCGGTCTTTCAAAACACACCAGAGATCGAATCCTAGAACAGCGAGACCGTGACTATCGCTCGATGGCAGATTTTGCTCAAAGAGTTCTGCCCGAGCGGGATGAACTTGAAAAGCTCATACTTGCCGGGGCTTTTGATGGTGTTTCCTCAAACCGGCGTGCACTCATGTGGGCAATTCCTACTGTGCATGACTATCAAATTGCCGTAAAAGAACAGCATGTTAAAGCCGTTCAGAGCAAGCTTCAACTGGAAGTATTCGAACCAGATATCCCCGATATTGATGATTTCAACCAAGTTGAAAAGGCTATCCACGAAAGGCGAATACTGGACCTTGATGTAGCGAATCATCTTGTTGACTTCGAGAGAGAACGGATCTCAAGTAGAGGGGGGATCACAACAGAGAGTGCTCGAAATCTCGAGCATGGTCGAAAAGCAATCGTTGTGGGAAATCCGATTCGGCTTAGGTTTCCGCCAACACCAAGCGGTAAACGAGTTGTCTTCTTTGACCTTGAAGATGAAACTGGGTTGCTGAATGTAACTTGTTTCGATGCTGTATATCAAAAAGATGGACATGCGATCGTTTGCTCACCTTATGTGACTGTTATAGGGGTCGCTCAGGTAAGAGATGGACATTTGGCTTTCCTCGCCCAGAGAGTTTTCCCATATCGCCCATGCATTCTGGACGCTATCGCAGCAATGCCAGATAACCCGGATCAATCTGGGCATTTCGGCTGGGGAAAAGCGCCTTTGCCCCAGAAAACGGCTGATTTCCTAGTATCCTGATGGCGTGGATCAGATTACTGTAGGAGCGTTTGGGGCTTCCTTTGACAATGTTATGTTGCCGATGGGGCTCATGCTGAATCATGTTCTCATTCAAGGAAAGGCCGGAACCATCTTTACAGACCCACTCAACATTCAACTGGATTCACCTGGACAAGTCGAAGTCCATGTACACGAATCATCTCTATCGGCTTTCCTCGAGAAGGAATCCCCTGCCGGGATGCGAGATGTAAACATCTCTGCTCAAAGCGGAGTTATCAAGCTCAAAGCGACCGTCAAAGTTCTCTTTGAAATCAAAGCCGAGGCCCTCTGCACCCTTAAGATCGTCAATGGCAAGCAGCTGTTTGTTGTGCTCGAATCAGTTGAAATGGCTGGAGTCGGAGCCAAGTCATTGGCAGAGCAGCAGCTTGAGAAGATCAACCCCGTGCTTGATGTAGCCGACCTTCCACTGAACCTTACGCTTGAAAGTGTTCGCATCGAGAATGGCGAGATTGTGTTGCACGGCACTGCAAACCTCAAAACCTAAAGCAGTTTCTTAAAGTTTTTCGTTGCACAGGCTAAAGAAGCTGGCACATTTGCCGATAACGATACTGACAACCCAGAGAAGACGCAAAATTCTTTAAAGGGTGGTTCGAAAGGCAAAAATCAGTGTCGAACATTCTCTCGCAAGATGAAATAGAGGCTTTATTAAACTCCTTGGGCGATAGTCCCGAGAAGAGTGGTGTAGCTGAGCCGACAAAGAGCACCGCCAAATCAAGGGAAGCGAACAAACCTAGTTGGCTTAAATCTGGCGAAAGGAAGCCCGCTCGAACCGACATTCCTTTTGAGGTTTACGACTTTCGCCGGCCCGATAAATTTTCACGTGATCAGCTTCGCACGCTTCAAATGCTGCATGAGACATTTGCCCGTTTGGCTGGCTCATCACTTTCTGCTTATCTGCGAACCCCCGTCACCGTTGAGCTCATCTCGCTTGAGCAAGTCCCTTACGAAGAGTACATGCGCAGCATCGGCGGTTCGGTCTTTACCATCATTTCAATGCCACCCCTTACCGGTCAGGCTGTTATCGAGATCGAGTTTGGTTTGACGTTTTCAATCATAGATCGCCTGCTAGGTGGGCCTGGACAATCAATCTCGCGAACGTCACTTTCGGACATTGAGCGGCCGTTGGTTCGATCAACTCTTGAGCAGATGTTCGGATCGTTGAAATCAGCGTGGGAAGGAGTCGTCATTCTCAGCCCCGGAATTGAGGGAATGGAAACAAGCGCTCAATTCGTCCAAATCGCGCCTCCAAGCGACATCGTCATTACGATGCTATTCGAGGTTAAAGTTGGAGAGCAACGAGGTGCAATGAGCATCTGTGTGCCATACCTCACGCTCAAGCCTATTACGCCCAAGCTTAGCGCACAGAGGTGGTTTGTCAGTTCAAACAAAAAGCAGGGGACTGGGGTTCGGCGCAACATCTCCCATCAAGTTCGACACGCCGAAGTTCCATGCACGATTGAGCTTGGAAAGGCGCACATTTCAACCCAAGAATTTCTCAAAATGGCCGTTGGCGATGTCGTCCGGCTTGAGACCAGATCAGACGATGACATACAAATGCTTATCGGTCCGACGCCAAAGTTTTGCGGACGAATCGGTTTGTCCGGCCGAAAAATGGGCTTCACCATTACAGACACAGTTAAAGGAAACTAACCCGACACATGAACAACACTGAGATTATTACAGCTCTAAGCGATGCGCAGGCCCAGATTTGGGGCACGGTTTCATCCGTGTTTTCCGAGGCTTGTGAGAAGATGATCACGATGGCTGATCCATTGACCTTGGAGGCAAGTTCGTCTTCAATGGGCAACGAGTTTTCGGCGCCGATGCTCATTCTCCAGTTCTCTCTGTTTGATGACCCAGATCAAGTTTCGGTTATTTTGATTCCATCAGATGTCTTTGCCGACTTGGCATCAGAGATCAAGAATGTTAAGATCGAAGAGGTTGATGACAACACTGTTGTTGACTGTCGTCCCCAACTTGAGGCTATTGTGCAGGGTCTTTGCCTAGGCGTCGGCAATGTTCGCAACGAGCCAGTTGTCGCTTCCAACATTTCGATTCGTCACCAAGTCTTCGCTCTGCCCGCTAACCTTCAGCGGTCAGACCTTATAGCTCGAACGCAAGTTGCCCTCAGCGTTGGTTCCGTGAGTGGAACGATCGTCTGGCTGACGGACGAGGACACGGCTCGGGCGATCCTAGGTTTAGAGGCCGAAGTCGAGGAAGCTGGACCGAGCGTTTCCCCATTTTTACAAGTTGAATCTGGCCGAGCGGGTGAAATGTCCAGCGCCGCCTTTGACGATGGTGGATTAGGAATGCTCTACGATATCCCACTTGAAATTAGTGTCGAGTTGGGCCGAGTCCGCATGATGGTTAGGGAAGTGCTTGACCTTGGCGTGGGCTCCTTGGTAGAGATAGACAAGGCTGCGGGTGAGCCCGTAGACGTGATGGTAAATGGTCGGCTTGTCGCCAAGGGTGAAGTCGTCGTCATCGAAGACAACTTTGGCGTTCGCATTACTGAAATCGTGTCGGCAATGGAGCGACTTACTCGCCTCGGCGAAGCCGCGTAATCCGGAGAAAATCATGCCCTTCTTTGATAAAAGAACGTCTCTTTTGCTGGTATTTCTGCCAGGCATCGCCGCCGCCCAGAACTTGGGTACAAAGGCTGATCTTGCTGGGAAAACGGCCACTTCGACTGGCCCTGGCCCGTTCATTCAAATGCTGTTAGCGTTAGGGGTCGTGCTTTTGATCCTCAAATTTGCACTGCCGAAGTTGGCTGGAAAACTGCACAAGAAGATTGTAACCCCACTGAACAGCACCCTAAAGGTGGAGGAGTCGGCGCAGTTTGCTGGAGGAGCGCTCTATGTTGTGTCGGCCAAGAATAAGTCGATGCTGCTTTCGGTTTCAAACACCGGCGTTCAATATCTCGCCGACTTGACTGATCCTCACCCTCTTCCTGAGCCTCCTCTGTTCATGGAAGTGCTTCACAAAGAGGTGGAGCGGCCAGAAATGCCCGTTATGGCAATCGTTAACGAGGATTCGGCTGATCGTCACAAAGCCCAGGAAGCATTGGCTCGCTTGGCAAGGTTGGTCGGTTGAAAAAGCTTCGCATTCTCGCGATCCTCAGCCTCTTCGGGTTGGTCGCTTTTGCCTGTAGCCAGGCTCTTTCGCCGGTGAACCTCACCTTCGGTCCTGGCAAAAAGCCAGACGAAGTGAGCAACTCGCTTCAGATCCTGGCGATGCTCACCGTGTTGAGCCTTGCGCCAGCGATCATGATTCTGACGACCGCCTTCACCCGAATCGTTATCATTTTCAGCTTTGTAAGAAGTGCTTTAGGCACCCAATCCATCCCTCCGAACCAGGTGCTCATTGGCCTGAGCCTGTTCATGACCTTCTTCGTCATGGCTCCCACGTTTAGCGAGGTTAACACCAAAGCGCTTAAGCCATACCAAGAGAAGCAGATCAGCTACGACCAAGCGATAAAGGAAGCGCAAAAGCCGGTTAGGGCCTTTATGCTTAAAAACACGTACGAGAAAGATCTATCGCTCTTCCTAGATATGCGGGCTGAGCAACCCCGAACTGCCGAAGATGTCAGCTTAACATCTCTCATTCCCGCATTTATTATCAGCGAGCTCAAGACCGCTTTCATCGTCGGGTTTTACATCTTCGTGCCATTCATCGTTATCGACCTCATCGTCGCTTCCGGATTAATGAGTATGGGCATGATGATGCTGCCCCCCACGGTGGTCTCCTTGCCCGCGAAGATTCTCGTGTTTATCTTGGCGGACGGGTGGCACACCATAGTCCAAGCCATCATGCAGGGGTACCAATAATATGAATGAAAGTATTGCCGTTGACCTGGGACGCCAAGCTTTACAAGTCGGTTTCACCGTGTCCCTTCCTATACTTTCGGTCGCTTTGTTTCTTGGAGTGTCGGTTAGTGTGTTTCAAGCCATCACGCAAGTTCAGGAAGCAACCTTGACCTTTGTTCCGAAGCTAATCGGAATCGGCGCGGCGCTTGTTTTAATGGGGAACTGGATGCTTACGACAATCGTGTCGTTTACTCAAGCTTGCCTAAGCCATGCCGCAAACGTTGGGAAGTTATGAAACTTGACGCCGGCACATTTTATGCATTCTTTCTCGTATTCGTACGATGTTCGGGGTTTTGCTTGGCGGCTCCCATGTTTGGGTCAATGGTGGTCCCGGTTCGCATTCGCGTGTGTTTGGCCGCCGCGCTCGCCTTTGCCTTAACTTTCTTCGTCCGCCAAAGCCTGGGTGAAGTGCCTCAGGATATGATCGCGCTTGCTCTTGCGATAGGGAACGAAGCCGTAAGCGGTTTGCTGATAGGAGCGTTCTTTGGTATGGTGATGCAGGCCGCGACGATTGCGGGTGCATTTTGCGATTTGCAACTCGGCCTTAGTATGGGTCAGGCCTTGAATCCAATTGCTGGCGTTCCTGTTTCGGTTATTGGCCAGTTCAAAACCATGCTCTGTTTGGTCGTCTTCCTGGCTGCAAACGGGCATCACATGATGTTGGGCTCTTTGGTAGAGAGCTACCACTCAATGCCGACACTAAATGCCGGCATGATGACCGACCTGCAACACTCCGCCTTTGACTTGTTTGCCAAGCTTTCGCTCCTATCGCTTCAAATGGCGATGCCCGTCATTTCAGTAAGTTTGATTGTTGATGCCGGAATGGCCCTCATCAACAAAGCCGTCCCTCAGATGCAAATCTTTGTGGTCGGCATGCCAGTGAAATCCGCTCTAGGCATGATCGCACTGTCGGTGGCTTTACCGGCCATGACATTGGGAGTTCAGGCAGGAGTTGAGCAAGTCGTCAATCACTTGCCATTTAGCCGGTAAAGCACTATGAGCGAGTCTGGACAAGAAAGAAGCGAAGCCCCCACGCCTCGCCGGCGCCAGCAAGCCCGCAAAAAGGGAACCGTTACAAAGTCGCAAGACCTCGTGAGCGCGCTGGTTGTTGCGGCGATGCTGGTTACGCTTCCATCGGTGATTTCAAAGTGCGGAGAAACCATGTCGGCTGGATTCCGAAGCGGCATGAACAACATCCCCACCGACGTTTCAATGCCATCGCTCACCAGTTATTTTTCGACGGTGGCAACCGGCCCGATTCTCGCGATTTCGGTGTTAATCGGAACAATCATGGCCGTGGGAGTAGCCGCAAACTTTGCTCAAGTTGGATTTGTAATGAGTGCCGAAAGGCTCGTGCCAAGCTGGGCCAAAATGAATCCTCTCCAAGGCTTTAAGAGGTTGTTTTCGTTCACGGCGACGTTTGAGGGAATCAAGGCGTTTGGTAAAAGTCTCGTCTTTCTTTATCTCGGATATGGGGTAGTCGCTTCTAACTGGGATCGCCTCATCGGGACCTACGGATTGAGCTCGATGAACTCGGTTGGGATCATCGGTGACCTGATGCGTGTTCTATCCACACGAATTGCAGTTGCGTGGTTGGCCCTTGCTATTCTGGATTACGCCTTTCAGCGAAAGCAGGTTGAAAAGCAACTGAAGATGACCAAGGAGGAAGTTAAGCAGGAGTTCAAGGAATCAGAAACCTCACCTGAACTCAAAGCGGCCATGGCTCGTCGTCGTCGGTCGATTTCGAAGGGCCGGTTGCAAGATGCCATCAAGAACGCCGATGTGGTCGTAACTAACCCGACTCACTATGCCGTTGTCTTGGCCTACAAGCCGGGCCAAATGCATGCGCCTCAGGTTCTTTACAAGGGTCAGGACCTGATTGCCGCGAAGATACGTGAACTGGCAAAGGAATCAAAGATTCCGATCGTCCCGAACCCCCCGCTTGCTAGGCAGCTCTACAAGAAGTGCGAAATCGGAGATTTCGTGCCGCGCGAGATGTTCCAAGCAGTCGCTGAGGTTCTGGCATTCGTTTATCGAACAATGGACGAAATGAAGTCGACTAACGCTCAGCGACCTGCTTAAAGAACTTGACCATTTCGGCGCTAGCTTCGGTAGGGAACTTGTGACCTTGTTGGGTGAAGTAGGTGACCACGGGCGCATGAGACTTACTGGCGTAAGTGGACATGAACTCGCCTGATTTCACCGGCTCGTCCGTGCATCCGTTGAGACTTCGAGCGAGCTTCAACGAGCGCTCTTGAAACTCGAATGAGACCAACGGATCATTCGTGCCGGCAATATGAAAGATCGGTCTAGGCTTCATTTGCTTGGTGATTACGCGATAAGCGCCACTTGGACCAAAGGCAGCAAAATCGTCTGGGCGCGTAGCCCAAAGGAAATAGGTCATTGCTCCGCCGTTAGAATGGCCCATCGCGAAAATCTTCTTTGGATCGGCCTTGAGCTCGTTCTTGACCTTGCTGAGAATCGCATCGACAAACTCGAGGTCCCGATTGTCGTACTCGCCTAGTTGCTTTTGCCATCCCGGTTTCTTACCCTCGGGGTCACTTTTGCCTTTGGTTGGCAGCCCCTGGGGATAAACCACGATCGCCTCGGGCCACGATTGGTGGATTCCAAAGCTTCGGGCCGCTTGCCTTGACCCACCTCCATGACCGTGGAAGCCGATAACGACCGGAGCGTCTTTGGTGTCCCTGGGCGCGTAGACGAGCGCAGTACGCTTGAGGGATCCCAACTGCAAGGTCCAAGTAGTGGGCGCAAGGATGATGGGCAAGAGTGCAGTTATCATGCTGATCAATACGCAAAACCCGTGAACTTGTTCACAAAACGCTTAATTTTGCAAGGTCGTTAACGAAGGCCGGGTAGCTGGAACCGATCGTTTCCGCGCCATTAATGACAGTTTCTCCCGAAGCGATAAGCCCGGCGATAGCGAACGCCATGGCGATCCGATGGTCGCCATCAGCTTCAATTGTGGCCCCGGTTAAAGGCGTTGGCCCACTAATACTCAGGCCATCTTCGTGGGTTTCAACATGAGCCCCCATCAATCGCAAACCGCTAGCCACGCTTTCTATTCGATCGCTTTCTTTCACACGTAGCTCCCGTGCATCGCGAATCGTGGAAACGCCATCCGCCTGGGTTGCCAAAACCGCCAAAATGGGAATTTCATCGATTAAGCGGGGGACCAGTGACCCTGAGATGGAAAATGGTTTTACGTCGGTATTGCGGATCGTGAGGTCGGCAGTAGGCTCTCCCAGTTGATCCGTTTGACTTTCAAGGATTACACGCACCCCAGCTTGGTCAAAGACTTCTAGAATGCCGGTTCGGCTGGGGTTGGTGCCCACTTCAC
Source organism: Fimbriimonadaceae bacterium (assembly GCA_040081075.1). Lineage (GTDB taxonomy): Bacteria > Armatimonadota > Fimbriimonadia > Fimbriimonadales > Fimbriimonadaceae > JANJUB01. Next base: position 11,837 of record JBEBHJ010000079.1, read on the forward strand.
GAAGTGTAATTTGAGCATTTGGAACAACTGCGGCGGCGACCATCCAAAAAGCGGCACTTGAAATGTCGCCTGGTACGTTAAACTCGAAAGCCCGAAGCCGTGATCCGCCCCGAACGCCGATTCCATGCTCGCCGGCGAGCAATTCAACTCCAGCTGCCCGTAGCATCCGTTCGGTATGGTCTCGCGACAGCATCGGTTCGCTCACCCAGGTTTCGCCCTCGGCCCGCAATCCGGCAAGTAGGATTGCGCTCTTGACTTGCGCGCTTGCCACCGGGGTTTGATATGTTATGCCCACCAAGTCGCCACCTTCGATCTTCAAGGGTGGTGTCTCACCTTGGATTGTTGCCCCCATGAGGCTCAGCGGCTCCGTAACTCGCCTCATCGGGCGCCGCGAAAGTGAGTGGTCCCCCGTGAGTGTTGCGGTGATGGGATAAGACGCGATCAGTCCGGCTAATAGTCGCATTGAGGTGCCACTGTTACCGCAATCAATGGGCTGCTCTGGACTATGCCAAGGTGCGGGATTGACGGCAATGCCTTGGTCAGAATCGGAAAACTGGCACCCTAGCTGATTTAGGGCTCTTCGGGTAGCTGCAACATCCTCACTGCCGAGCAAGTTTTTGACCAACGATTGTCCTTCGGCGATTGCACCGAACATCAGCGCACGATGGCTCAGGCTCTTATCAGATGGCGGACGCAACTCACCCGAAAGGGAAGCAACTCGGGCAACTCGCAACTGCACGCTAACAGTTTATTAGAACAGGGAAGTGATGTGCCGGAGGTAGAGAAACAGATACGCGCAAAAGGCGATCCAGGTGGCTTGTTCGGCTGTGGTTGGGTGCTTCTTCCGGGCCCACTC
>JBEBHJ010000028.1:0-42466 GCA_040081075.1 Fimbriimonadaceae bacterium
GAACCAGCCCGATGATCGCGATTGGGAATCGCTTTGTTTGGATGGCCGAGCTCGCCAGCACGACTACGGCGGCCATTCCACCAAGAGCTACAAACTGCAAATGGCCCGCCAAAACCATCATTGCGGTGCAACCCGCAAGTTTAAGTAAGGCGCGTCGGTCGCCTGGTAAGCAATACAGCAAAACCCACGGAATCCACGCGACGGTAGTGATGACCGAGGCCAATCCGGTCCAACCTAACATAAACGGCGATAATGCGAAACTGATGCCGCCCAAGAGCGCGCCGGCATCGCTCGCGCCGAACCGTTTTGAAAGCCTGAAGATGCCAAATGCGGCCCAAAACAAATGAAACCAGGCTAAGAGTGAAACCGCGGTCGGGGTAGGCAAATGCGAAAGTCCAGCGATGATATGTAATGGATAGAATCCGGCCGATTGCGAATTGGCAAGGAAGGGCACTCCCGCGAGTTGATAAGGGTTGTAATAAGGTGGCTGGCCCTTGCCCCAGGACTCAAAGACGAGGTCTCGCCAAGGATAGAATTGTAGGCACGCGTCAGCTTGAAGCACATCCCAGGCGGTGGTTTTCTCCACAACGGGTGCCCCCATCATGGGAGCGACTTGATCCCATGGCCCGATCGCTTCGCCTTTTAGAAGAGGGCGGAGCAGAGGCAACAGAGTTGCGACCAAGAGAACAAGCCAAAGAAACCGTCGCGGCACGGGAATAGTTTAGTAGATTGGCCTCATTTAAGACCGCTGCCACACCATGACCACAAAATAGGGAGCCCGCGCGTAACTTGCCGCACTCTCTTCAGAAACTCCAACGGCTGGGGGCTGATCATAAATTTTCAGCTGCAAACCCGCATCCAAAAATGACTTCATATAAGCTGAAACCGGTCGATGCCAGTTGCAGATGTTGATCCCTCGCCATCCGACCCATTGCGCCTGTTCGGTCATGTAGTTATCGACCGCTAAATGTAGGCGATTTCCTTCGGCATCCTTAATCCACGGATTCGCCACCGACGTGGCGAAATCGTTGAGATTCGCCACCACAAAAAGTCCGCCGGGTTTGAGAACACGGGACGATTCGGTGATCGCGGCGCGGAAATCATCAATGTCGATCAAGCTCAAACAACTAAGGACGAGGTCAAATGACTCCGATTGGAAGGGCAGGGCCTCGGCATCGCCCCGGATTGCCTCTAGGTCCGGTTGCACCTCTTTCGAGCGTTCAACCAGCAATTGCGTCGGGTCTAATCCCACCACGTCAAACCCCATGTTAGTCAGCTTCCGGCAGTAACGACCTTCGCCCGAGCCCAGATCGAGCACACGTCCACGTGGCAAAGAGTCAAAGTAGGGGTCGAGAAAAGGGTCAAGAACATGCTTACGGCTCCAATCGCCATCGGTTCCCATATCAGCGATCCAGGCCTTTGCTGATTCATCCCAGCCGTTCATGAGTTCTTCACGTTAACTTCCCGCTGAGGATAGGGGATGCCGATCCCTTTTTCGCGAAAGGCTTTCAAGATTTCAAAGTTTAGATCGCTAGTGAGACGTCGGGGCAACTGCGACTTTGACGCCGTCCACACAATTAAGGTGAACTCCAAACGGGACTCGCCAAACTTTGCTAGCCTAGCATCTGGAACCGGGTCTTGCAAAACGTCTTCGTTCGAGTTGGCCACGGCCAGGAGCACATCGCGCACCTGTTCAACATCGCTATCGAAGCTTACGCCGACCGGTATCGTGACGCATCGGTTCGGGTTGGTTAGGGTCCAGTTAATCAGCTGGTTTTGGACGATTTGCGAATTCGGAAGAATCACGCTAGCGCCATCGACGCTTTGCACGATCGTTGAAAATGCGCCGATTCGCTCAACGTCTCCTTCGATATCCCCAACTTGAACCCGGTCTCCCAATCGCAAAGGGCGATTGATCAGTATGATGAGCCCACTGACCATATTCTTTGCGAACTCTTGCAAGCCGAGTCCGATTCCTAACCCAAGACCGCCGCTCAACAGTGCGAGCCCAGTGGGATCAATACCCGCATCGTAAATGATGAGATAAATGCCAACGACCACTATGGCGTAGCTCACCAGTGTCGCTACAGTGTTGGCCATTCCCGCGTCATCCGAATGAGACAGGAGGCGCTTTCGAAGAATTCGCCGGACCAATCTGGCAAACACCACGACGAAAATGGGTAACAAAATCAGTTTAATAATGCCAAGCGGCGTTATCACCCCAAAATCGAACTTAACGAGGGGATCGTCGAGCCAGTTTATGAACTTCCAAAACGCCTGCACTCCAATCATTTAACCATTTCTTTAGGTGGCTTCATGTTAGAATATGACCTGATGACTGCAAGTGAACTCGTCCTTAAAAAACTCGCCGATAGCGGCTTTCAGGTTAACGCCGTTTTAGATGGCATCTCCGAACTGCAGGCCGATGCCAAGATCCTTGATTTCGCGATGAGCCCGCGAGAGACCCTTGTCCACCTGAGCGAGTGCTGTGTGGCCTTCAATGAGACCTGCCAGGGCATAGATCACAACTGGGGCACCTACACGTCTTCAGCGGCCACGCTCGCCGATCTCAAAACGGAGTTTGACGCTTTGAGAACAGAAGTGGTGAGTCGGGTTGCTGATGACGAAAAGGTTCTGAAAGCTGCATCCGGTTTTATCGTCTTGCATGAGGCGTACCATGTGGGGCAGCTCGCTCTGCTTAGGCTACATTTGGACTCCGAATGGAATGCTTATTCCATTTATAACCACTAGTGAGTAGACCCTCCCGAGCAAGGACGGGAGGTTACCCACTTATCTTCGCGAAGATTTTTCGAAGTTTTTCCAAGCACCGGGCTCGAGTGGGCCCGATGCTGCCAATAGCAATGCCGATCTTCTGCGCGATTACGTTGTAGGGCTCTTCCTCGAAATAGAGCATTCGAAGAAGGGGCTCGCAGGGTCCGCCGAGTTCCGAAAGCGATCGGTGCAGCGTTTCCGTTTCGATAGCATCTTCCGCTTGGGTATCAACGGCGACATCTTCGGCCGCAAGGACGTCTTCGAGCGATTCTTGACTCGAAGTTCGCTCGGCGAGTTTGGACAGTCGGTAACTTTCTCGCGATGCCGTAACCGCGAGCCATTTGGGCAAGGTTTGGGCGTCGACGATCTTGTCCAAGTTGCGATACAGGGCCAGAAAGGTCGATTGAAAGACGTCATCGCAATCAGCGTCGCTTAGACGAGCACGACGCGCAATTGAGTAAACGAGCGATTGGAACTCGGAGACAAGTTTGCCCCAAGCCCGCTCGTCGCCCCGATTTGCCTGCCGAATCCAGGCTGAATATTGGGTTCCATCAAACGACTTTTTCAATTTGGTTTCGATCTTTGTATCACGGGTATCGGCATGCGACTCATATGTTCACTGAGCGATGAGAGCTCATCAAGGAACTAACAACATGAAACGCACTTTAATCGTACTCTTTTCAACCGCACTTCTGACCGGCGCAATCGCCCAAACCGGAAGAGCCGACTTTTTTGCAAACTTGACAGGTGCAGGCAAGGGCAAGGCATCCTGGAAACTTCGTGATTCTGCATTCCTCTTTCAGGCTCAGCTTGAAGTGGGTGGAGAAAACTTGCCCAAGAACACAGCACTCAAAGTCAGGATTGTCAATAACACCTGGAACGTCGTCACCGACGCTTTCGGCCGATTCAAACTAACAAAGACTTACACGACATCGGTTCGGCCCGTGATCGGGGCCGGGACGGTCGTTCGTGTAACCCGCACAAATGGAACCGTCGCGCTTAGCGGCTCGTTCGTGAGAACTCGCTAGAGCCCTTCATATCCTCCAGGGGCGCCTAACGGCGCCCCAAGCTCTTTAGAAACGCTGTATCATCTCCAAGAAGACTAACTCCTATGAACATGAAGAGAAATTGCCGAGAGTTTGAATCCAGGCTGGCCGCGCTGGCAGAAGGCGGCCACGATCTGGAAGTTGAAGAGCATGTAAGCGTTTGCCCTAACTGCAATGCCAAGTTATCCGGGCTGAAAACAATGCTGACGGCAGCCCGACGTGGTCACTTCAACGCTCCTTCGGAAATGGTGCTCCGTGCTCAGTTAATCTTCGTTCCAAGCAAGCGAGTTGTGTTTGGCTCGCTTCTCAATCTCGGCGCAGCCGGAGCTCGCTCGACGTCTACCGAGATCGGTCAGCTTCGGCTCCAGGCTGAGGATGTTTCCGTCACGATGATGGTTCGACCTGAAGGCAAGTCTTGGCAGGTAATGGGCGTGATTGAGGGGCCTCTTCCCAGCACCCTTTCAATCGCCGATGAATCTTTCTCGTGCAGAAGCGCTCGCTTTGAGTTTCTGACGAACTCGCTAGAAGAGGAAATTTGGCTCGAGTACGAAGACCGCCAAATCCGCTTTCCCTTACAATTGAGTGAATAGATGTCCATCGACGACGTGCTTTCCATATTGGAGTCACCAGCTCGACTCAACCAAGCTAAGCGCGCCGTCGCCGCGGTGGACATGCACACTCTCGCACCGGCTTATTTTGCCCGGGTCGCAGAGCTTAGCGGACAAGATTCAGGCGCATGTGTGCGTCTTGCGCGCCGATATCATTTGATCTCAGACTTAGGCTTTGCCTTTCGAGCCAAAGCCGTGGGAGAAAGGGCGAGGGGCCGATGGTCTGAGGCGGCCGACTCCTTCCTAACCGCCGCCGAGTACCGGTCAAACCTGGACCGATATATATTTTCCTTAGGAGCGATTGATAGCTTGGCGAGGGCAGGGAAGCCTGACCAGGCGATTCAGTTCGGGCTTGAGGCGATTCATGCGTTTGATCGGGCTGGAGAGCCTCAATTGAGTGCGCGAGCGCACATCAACGTGGGCAATGCCTACTCTTGGCAAGACTCGAATGTGGAAGCCGGCAAGCATTACCAAGCGGCCATTGCCTCTTTGCCGCAGGACGCAACAGCCGAAAGGGCTATGGCGCACCTTGGACTTTCGACGGCGGAACTTTATTTGGGAGACGCAAAGGTCGCTTTGAAGGAAGCGGAATCCGCCCATCAGTTGTTTGAGGAGGCGGGTTCAACGTACCATGCCTCCCTTGCTCGGCTAAACACTGCTCAAGCAAAAACAATGCTGGGACGAGCCGATGAAGCTGTCGTGGAGTTCCTATCATTGCGCGAAGAGCTCTGGGAGTCTCTGCCAGATCGTTTGCGAATTCAAGAGTTTCTCGGCGACGCCTATTACCAGCTGAACCTTTTGGACGAATCCAAGAGCGCATACTTGAGTGGGCTGTCTAGTCGCACTGCGTTACGGATGCCGTTGAATGTCGCGAATTGCCACTATGGGCTGGCACGCGCTCTCGGAGATGCCGACCCGGACCTTGCCGCCCGCCACTTTCGGTTCGCGGCGCGCGTGTATCGCCAAGTTGGAAACAGGGTTTGGGAGATGTCTGCCCTTGCTCGTGCGGCTCTTTACGGACGGAATGCGAACCGCATTGAACAGGTTTATCAGGCCATCGAAGGCTTACGAGAACAGAACGCTCTATTTCTTGCGGAGGAGGCCGAGCTTCTTGGAATTCGGCGTGGTTGGATACCCTTGGGCGATCCACCTTTGTCAGTTCTGCTCGAATGGCAATATGCATGGCTTCGCGCGAAGCAGAACCAAGATGTGGACGCCTACCGTGAAACGTTTGAATTAATCGAGCGTGATCGGCTCCTGGTAAGATCGCCGTCGGCGTCTATTCACTTCCTTGATGATCGAGGCAAGGCGATCTCGGAATACCTCGAACTACTATTGTCTAGTCCGACGGATGAAAGCGTGAAGGAAGCCATGAACGTCTTAAGTCGAACGCGGTCGGCAGCTTTGATCACAGAGATCCTTTCGGCTCGTTCAAGTTCTTTAACGTCAGAAGCGATCCTCGAGTTGGATCAACTTCGCGACGAAATATCGCATGAGTCAGCTCCAGGTTCGCGTCTGCAAGCGACTGCAGCAGTCCCTCTGGCAAGTCGTGAGTGGACCGAGAAGACGTGGCGGCATTTGGAACCAAGCCGCCCTCAATCTTCCTCGCCGGCGGCGGGCGAGATTTGGATCGACACCGGCGCCCATCTGTATCAGATTTCGGAAGGAGTTTCTCGACAACTAAAGGGGTCGCACCAAGAAATACGGTCTGCCTTGAACTGGGTTGAGTTCTATCTTCTGGAGCCTATGGTGACTCGCAATTGCGCATTCGACGCGCTCGAATCGAACTTGGATGGACTTCGAAGTACGTTCAAAACTCGAGGTGGGCGGATCAGTCCCGACGGCCTAACGTGGCGAATTCCTTGGACCCTGATGGGCGGAGCTGAACCGGTGTTGCAACTTAATCCCGGTTCTAGCCACGACCTGCAGGCAATCACTTTTGGCCGGGATGCCCTAGTCGCCGTGTGGTTGGGTGAGTCGGACGATATTCCCGCGCTTGACCAAGAACTAGAGGGGATTCGCAAGAGCTTTCCGCACATGAAAGTGCTGCGATCTCGAGGCGAAATACGAGAGACCTATGCCGAGCATTTTGATATTATCCACGTGATGGGTCACGCGCGCCTCAACGACAACAATCCGATGTTCTCTTACCTCCAGTTTCCCGATGGGCCACTGTATGCCACCGAAGTAGCGCGTAGCGGTCTAACAACGCGACTCGCGACGGTGGCGGCCTGCCAAACCGGCACAATCCGATCAAACCGGGCGTATGAACCAGAGGGGATTGTTCGTTCCTTTTTGGCCTGCGGAGCCGCCGCAGCACTCGGCAGCCTTTGGCCCCTGGACGATCAGTTTTCTGCACTGTTTATGGCAACTTTCTATGAATCCTTGGCAAATGGCGGTTCGCTGACATCGTCAGTGCAGCTTGCCCGAGCTAAAGGAAAAGAAAATATGCCGCACCCGTATTTTTGGGGCTCCTTGGCCCTCTTTAGTGGATATCAACCCATATGAAACACTCTCTCGTAGCCCGATTCGCCGCAACCGCTCTTGGCGCATGCATCCTTGGTGGTGCCAACGCGCAGGATTACTTCATCGTTAACCTGGCAAACCCCGCGCAGACATATACCGTGGCCGCGTCACATAATCTCACGGTTGTTGATCGCACTATCGGGGCACCGTTTGCCTATTTTCGCAGCCCCGTGGGCTCGAATCATGATGTGGTTCTAAACGCGTTGAAAGCCGATACCCGAGTGGTATGGGCTGAAGATGACAGTAGCATCGAGTCTCCTGAAAACCAAAGTGGTGGAAAGGGCTCTACTGTGGCGGTTGTGAATGATAGGAACACCTTGTATGGTTTGAACAGTGGTGCGCTAAACAAGATTTCCTTTGATCCCGTCCGGGCAGCCTTACCCGGTCGAGCCGTGAAAATTGCAATTTTGGATACCGGTCTTGCCCGGCGCAGTTTTTCGATTTGGAGGAGGGTTGTAAAGGGCGCGAACTTTGTCGAGCCCGGGCATTCGGCTTACGATGACTACAACCAAACCGATTCTAACGGAAACAATATTGTTGATGAGGGTGTGGGTCACGGCACCTTTGTGGCCGGGATCATCGATCAGGTTGCCCCTCAATGCCCGCTGGTCATCGTTAGAATCGCCGATAGCGATGGGGTTTCCAGCGCTTGGAAGCTTATCAAGGGAATCGTTTTGGCAACGACGGAAGGATGCGAAGTCGCCAACGTCAGTCTTGGTTCGCCCGTACACATTGCGGCTCTTAGTGATGTGTGCGAATGGGCCCAACTACGCGGTCTTACGATCGTTGGTGCGGCCGGAAATCTGAACGTCCAGGGCGCGTTTTGGCCGTCTAGGATTAGCGACAACGTTTGCGTGAGCGGGGTGGATGCTATCGACAAAAAGGCTGCGTTTGCAAACTGGGATAGCGGTATCTCTACGAGCGCGCCTTCGACAGGAATCAAGAGTGCGTGGGTCGATGGCACGACGGTGGTGTGGCAGGGAACCTCATTTGCCGCGCCGTTTGTCACTGGCGCAATTGGGGATAGCCTACGTCGTCGAGGTCGTGCCTATCCGAGCGATGTTGCGCGGGTCTCGGGCAAGGCAGGGGACGGCATCAACGCCATCAATCCATCCTATCGAGGGAAGTTGGGTGTCCGGCTGAACCTCACTAAGCTCGACAATTCGCTGAAAAACCTTCCGGTTCGTCCGTAAGGGCGTTTTCGAATTCAAATGGACTTGATGGCGGCTATCGCGTCTCCAAAGCGCTGTTCCCAAGAGCCAGTCAACATCGTGTAATTGGTTAGGCGTTTGCGGAATCTTTCGTGCATCCAATCCCGAATCAATTCGCCATCGCGCGTTCCGTCCTGAACGAAATCGCAAGAAGGATCGCTGAGTAAGTAGAGGTCGGAGCGATCCTTGGTGGCGATCAGGTCCACCGTGGGCGAGCGGAAGCCAAGATAGCGCTCGTGCCATATTGAAGTGGCGGTTGCGTTTGTATCGCAGATCAAGATTCGGTTGCAGTCTTCGGCTATTCGATTCTCTCGCGTTTGTTGGATTGTTGCGATGACGTCGAACTCACCGGTGAGCCAAGTTTTATCTAGTTTTTCATTAATTTCACAGTACTCGCGACCGAACTCGGGCACCCAGGTCGTGTTGAAGTGCTCTGCCAGTCGCCGGGCCAGCGTTGATTTCCCGGTGGATTCGGCCCCAACCAACACCACGCGAGTGGCAAAGTAGCCTCGAACGCACGGCTCCATGAAGTCCCAGTGGGCGTGGGGAGCGGAACGGATACTTGAACCAGAAACTGGGACCTGGCACCGCGCCCGATCAACACATATGTGCTTTGCCCCTAAATGATGGGCAAAGGCATCGCCATAGTCTTCGCTTGTGAACACCACATCCGGAGAAAACCCTAGATAAGATTGAACGAAGAGAGCCCAAGCTTGAGGATCCTCAGGCAACGTATCGTCAACGAGCCGAACGTCGCAGTTGGGGTGGATACGATTCATCCATTCCAGACGCTGAGTTCCGGGAATCAGTTGATCTTGATGTGCGCAAACAAACACGTACAGGTGATCAACCTGCTTGCGCGCCTCATCGATCAGGAACTTGTGACCACGATGGGGAGGATAAAACTTTCCGACGACCACTCCAGATTTCAAGGCGCGGGCTTCGCCTCGCATAGAATTTTTTCCCAACCGAAGTCGTCTTGATAGCGGATCGTGCCAAGCTCCTTCCCTTCGCCATCAAGAATGTAGGCAGTGCCTCGGTGGATTGCACCGGTCTTCCGACCGAATTCACGAACATAGCTGATCGGGTCGAGCGCCTGCAACTTGAACGCGCCGAAATCGGCCTCGGCTAGTATGAATGGATTACCGCCTTGAGGCTCCAGTCGTGCCGAGACGCCTTGTCGTAAGATAGAAGCGAACTCGGCGTTAGACTCGAACCGGTAACAAATCCACCCCATAACTAAACTTGCTAATGCTCCGATCCCCACCAGCCCCTTGACAAAGCTGTGAGCTGGCACGGACTGAATCTCCCGGGATCTAAGGCGATTCCACTCCATTAGCCCAAGATAGGCGATTATGGTAAAGATTGCGTAGAGCACACCGGTCAGATAGAGGCCCTTCCACAGGTACAGAGGCACGTAGATCACATCGACCAGAATCCAAACGATCCAGTTTTCGATGTATTTGCGAGTGAGCAAGTATTGGGCGACTAGACTTGTGACCGTTGTAAGTGCATCCAGAAAGGGGGCCGCGTCACCAATCGAGGCCAGATACTTCGTCATCAAGATGGTTGAGACAATCGCGATCAATCCTATCGGCAACCATTGGCTAAGGGGCGTCGCGGCGATTTTGGCCTCGGTCCGATCCTGCCCGCCTTTGAGCCACCAGTACCATCCTAGAACGCCAAGAACAACGTAAACAACTTGCAGTCCAGCATCGGCGAATAGCTTGTCTCGAAAGAAGATGAACACGTAGGCACCGCTGTTAAGGAGCCCAATCGGCCAGTTCGCAATGTGTTCTCGCGCGGCAAGATAAACACAAGCAACCCCGGTAATGAAGCCGAACGCCTCGAGGTAGCTGGACCGCCCAGTCATCAAAGCTCCTATCGAGACCAAACACACCAGCAACACGGAGGCAACCAGCGCAAATTGGGGTCGCGTCTTTTTCACGGTTATGTTTACCTGAACCAGCCTACAAAGTTGGAACCGAGCCAAACTGCTAAAATAGAGTCTGATGTCTGAACACGTGTTGACCCGCCGCGCCTATGAGCGCCTTGAAGCTGAACTGGCCCGATTGAAGGGCCCGGTACGGGCTGAGGTTGCCGATGCTATCCGCGAAGCGAAGAGCCACGGCGACTTGAGGGAGAATGCTGCCTATCACGAAGCAAAGCTCAATCAGCAACGGCTAGACAGTCGACTTCAAGACCTCGAAAAGCTGCTTCAACTGGCAAAGATAGTAGAGGGCTCAGGCTCGGACGAGTTGGCCGAGTTGGGCGGAGGAGTCAAGCTCTTGGACCTCGAGTTTGGCGATGAGTTGGACATAACTCTCGTCAGCTCATTTGAGGCCGATCCAGCGAATGACCTGATCTCAATTAGCTCGCCGCTAGGAGGGGCTGTTTTGGGTAAAGCTGTTGGCGACGAAATTGAAGTTGAGGCTCCAGCGGGGACGCAGCGCTACCGGGTCGTCTCTATTTTTGCGGCGACGAATTAAGCAAGAGGGCTGCGATCGCGGCCGGTCCGGCGGTATCTGTTCGTAGTACCAGCGGTCCCAGCGTGACTCCGTTATCCCCGATAAGAGCAGTTTCGCGGGGGGCCCAACCGCCTTCCGGACCCACAACCAGCACGGTCTCATCAGCCGTGCGGGCTAGCGCTTTAGTGGCACGTTCCGACTCCGACAGGACCAACGCATTTGGGTAAGAGGCCATTAAGTTCTTCAAGGATTTCTCGAAGCGGAGCGTAGGGAGAATGCATCGAAACGACTGTTCGGCCGCCTCACGGATGATTGAGTTGAAGCGGCGTGCCTTCTCCTGCACCTTAGCTTCATCCCAACGTACAACGGAGCGCTCGGCGGGGAAGAGGATGAATCCAACTGCACCTAACTCCGTTCCCATACGCAACACAATTTCGATTCGATCAGCTTTTGGTAAAGCTTGGGCAAGAATGACACGGTGCTTGGGCTCGGTTTCAATGTGTTCGGTAGCTAGCGGCCACGCCTGCTTTGTCCGAAACTCGCATCGAATGAGTGTGCCATCATTGGGTAAAACAGCGATCTGATCCCCTTCATCTAGTCGCAAAACCTTGCGGAACTTGTCGACCTCCTCCTTGGGGAGCTCGTAAGACTCTTGTTGAGCGTCAAGCCCGGGCAAGAAGACCCGGGGAAGCGACCTCAGAGGCGGAAAACTGCTCCGATCCATTCGTCCTCTTTGAGTTGCTTCTCTAACGTAAAGCCGCATTGTTCTGCCGCTTTGCGCACATCGGGCCAGTTTCCTTCGATAATGCCGCTAACGAGCCAAAAACCGCCGCGCTTAACCTGTTGTTGAGCATCCGGCGCGAGCCTTATGAGTGTCGCACTGATGATGTTGCTCAGTACGACATCGTAAGGTTCGTTGCGCAAGAATCCCTCACCTTGTTCTGCTTCGAAGTTGACTTCGTTGAGCAATGAGTTTTGCCTACTGACGATCACGCTGGTGGCGTCCGAATCGCTGGCAAATACGGATGCCGCTCCGAGTTTGCATGCCGCGATTGCCAGAATTCCCGAACCGCACCCCAGGTCATAGACCGATGCTCCCTGGATAGGAATCTCCTGCATCAACTCCAAGCAAAGCCTGGTGGTGGGGTGATCGCCGGTGCCAAATGCTTGGCCTGGATCGAGCACTATCTCGATGTTTTGCAACGGGACGGGCGTCGGATCCTCCCAAGTCGGGCGGATCATGATTCGTGCGCCAATTTGGCGCGGCTTGAAGTGGACCTTCCACATTTCAGACCAATCTTCATCGGGGACTGTCTCAATCTGAACGGTTTGGGCTCCGAGGCGAATCAGTTCGTCTGAAAGCTCTCGGGCCCTTTCGGCCTGACCCGGAACTTCGACGAGATAGGCGCTCAAAGCCGGCGGAGAGTCACATTGAATTGACCCCGGACAGCCGAAACGGTCGAACGCATCTACGAACAAAGACCAATCGGGCGGAGCGGTTTCAAAACACGCTTTTATTTCGATCCAGTTGCTCATTTTTTCTTCTTGAACAACCCGCCGAGCAAGCCGCCGCTCTCCGTGCCCTTTGGAACGGGCTCATCAAATGCCAGCGCAAGTTCGATGATGGCGTTCTTCTGGCCATCGCTGAGCTTTTTGGGCACCCGAACTTTGATTTGCGTGAAGATATCACCGCGTTTTCCGCCGTGAAGCGGTGGTAATCCGGCCCCTCGAACAGCCAGTATCTCGCCGGGCTGTGTTCCAGCCGGAATTTCTAGATCATAGTCGCCATCGATGCCTTCGATCACGACGGTATCGCCGATGGTGGCCTGGGCAAAGGAGACTTCTGCGGATGTGTAAAGGTTCTTGCCTTCGCGTTCAAACCTCTTGTCAGCGGCGATTGAAATCCCTACATAGAGATCGCCTGGATGCCCACCGCCCGAACCTTCATGGCCCTTGCCCGTCATCTGAATGGTGGCACCATTTTCTACACCCGCTGGGACGCGGATCGCGATGGTTACATCGGTGATAACTTGCTTTCGACCGCGGCACTTATTGCACGGGGTTTTGATCGTCTCACCAGTTCCGCCACACGCGCCGCAAGGTGTTTGAGTTCGCACCTGGCCCAAGAATGTGCTGACCACTTTCCAGGTGGAACCCTGCCCGCTACATGTTGCGCAGGTCTCGGGCTTTGCGCCACCTTCGCCTCCTGTTCCATCACAAGCATCACAGGTGACATTGCGCCTAACCTTGATTTCGCGGTCTACGCCTTCCAGAATATCGACCAGTTCAACGTTGACATATGTTTCGATGTCACCGCCGTTCCAGCCTTGTCGTCGCCCTCCGCTCCGACCACCCGACGCGCCGCCAAAGAACATGTCGAAGATGTCGCCGAATCCGGCTCCACCCCCTTGGAAGAAGTCTTGGGGTATCTCTTCGGTTGTGCCAAACCGATCATATTGAGCGCGCTTTTCCGGGTCCGAAAGAACCGCATAGGCGGATCCGATTTCCTTGAACTTGTCTTCTGCAGTGGGGTCGTCAGGGTTGACGTCTGGATGGTACTGTCGGGCAAGCTTTCGGTATGCCGACTTGATTTCGTCGGCAGATGCGGTTCGGCTAACGCCTAGAATCTCATAGAGGTCAGTCGCCATCAGGAGGACTTCCGATTAAGCTTCCGATTCTTCTTCGTCCGCAGATTCTTGCTCAGCGATATCAGACAGAGAAAGGGTGTCATCCTCCGATGCGACGGGAACGACTTCTTCCTCATCATCATCGTGGCCCTCAACCAGATCCGTTAAGGACATAACCTTTTCTACTGGAGCATCATGGTTATCTTCGTGGTCGTCACCATGGTCGGCAAGAATTTCTTGAACGAGAGCGACTTCTGTCTCATCAAGGGCGGGCAAGAGCATTCCGAGCTCGGCCGGCAATGTCTCATCCGTGAGTAGAGTCATTTCGTTGGTATCAAACTCGTTGACGATTGCTTCGGAAATGATCGGCTTGATTTTGCCAGCGGCAATTTCGGCTAGGGCAATGGTCAGCGGATGATGCGAATCGATTTGCACAAGCGGCATCGCTCCTTCGCGAAGCTGACGTGCTCGCTTGGCGGCCAGATTGGAAAGCACGAATCGGCCGTGAGGATAATCATTGAGGATATCGGGTGAAGGAAGCATAGTAAGAGGGGCGCGACGCACTGCATCGCAACCTAAAGGATACCCGATTTTACTCGTTTCGGTTCCTCCCGTTTGCGATTTCTTGCCGCAACCTACCCACGGCTCCCGAGATAAACAAACCCGAAAGCATGCAAATCACCGCTCTAATGGGTGGATCAAAGTACAGGGTGAATCGCTCTGAGGATTTGCCCAGTATCAGGGTGGGCCCAAGATGCGTGCAAGTCCATGAGCACCCTGGAGAATCCTAGAACCGGAGCTATGCTAATGACAACGCCACTTTACTACGAAATTTAGCTAAAATGGAACTATTCGGCGGCCTTTCCCTTTATGTATTATTGGGATTGACCCACGAGAGAGAACACATGAAAAAACTAATTCTGCCAATGGCTGTATGCGCAGCTGCCTTTGCATTTTCCTACGGTATTAACAGCGGCCTTGATAAGGGCGAGAGCGTTACTCCATTCCACCCAACTCACATCGTTGGCCCATTTGCGGGCAAAACGGAGTGCTTCCCCTGCAACTATCAGAATCGCCCCCAGGTTCAGGCATGGATCAACGGCGACAGTGCCAAGAACGTTGCCATGATCGGCAAGACCTTGGAAGCCGCGATGGCCGCCAACACCGCATCTGAGTTCAAGGCAATGATCGTACTCGTAACCGCCGACGCTAAGGGCGGCGCATCCATGGCAAAGGAACTCGCCAAAGAGAACAATCTTTCCAAAATCGCGATCTCGGTTTTGAACCCGAAAGATGCTGCGGTTAAGAGCTACAAGTTTAATACAGCATCCGATGTCAAGAACACCGTTTTTGTTTACAAGAACTGGAAGGTTGTTGACAAGTTCGTCAACCTGAACGCCGACGACAAGGGAACCAAGGCCCTGAAGTCAGCTATCTCCGGCATCACTGCCCACTAAGATCGCTCCCAAACTCCTCCAAAGCCCCCTCGCAAAGGTGAGGGGGCTTTTTGTTTGTTGATGGTCGACATGATAAACCCTGAATACACCCATTCCGTCCTAACAGGTAAAATCTGGGTTCAATTTGCGGGCGTGGATCGTCTTTAGCCTGCATCCTTCTCAATCTGAGTTCCTTGATTTCCCATGTCTGAAGATCAACCCATTATTGGCACTGTTAACGTCGAAGAAGAGCTTGGACGTAGCTATGTGAACTATGCGATGTCCGTTATCATCGCGCGCGCTTTGCCCGATGTTCGCGATGGGTTGAAGCCCGTCCAACGGCGAATCCTCTATGCGATGCGCCAGCTCAACTTAACGGCGGGGGGACCTTATACGAAGTGCGCCAAAGTCGCTGGTGACACATCCGGTAACTATCACCCTCATGGCAACGAAGTTATCTATCCCACGATGGTGCGTATGGCGCAATCGTGGAGCATGCGATACCCGCTTATTGATGGCCAGGGGAACTTTGGCAACGTAGACGGCGACTCTCCCGCTGCGATGCGATACACCGAAGCCCGATTGACGGCTTTGGCTATGGAAATGTTGGAGGACCTGGACCGCGAAACCGTCACCTGGGTTCCGAACTACCTCAATACCATTAACGAGCCTACCGTTCTACCCGGCAAGTTCCCGAACCTGCTTTGCAATGGCGGTCAAGGCATCGCCGTTGGTATGGCCACAAACATGCCCTCGCACAACCTCACTGAGGTTTGCAACGGAATCCTCCACCGCATTGACAATCCCGAGTGCGATCTCGATGCGATTATGGAGCACATCCAAGGCCCCGATTTCCCGACCTACGGAACGATCATGGGTGTGAAGGGAATTCGTGCTGCCTATGAAACCGGACGTGGTTCGGTTACGCTGCAAGCCAAAACCATGATTGAGCCTGGTGATATGGGCAAGAGTGTGATTGTGGTAACCGAGCTTCCTTATCAGGTGAACAAAGCCAACCTGGTGAAGAGCATTGCCGAGCTCGCCAAACAGAAAAAGTTTGATGGCATCACCGATGTTCAGGACTATTCTGATAAGCGAGGAATGCGCGTTGAAGTCTCGATCCGGCGGGACGTTAACCCCAACAAAGCCCTGAACTACTTGCTTAAGCACACTTCGCTCAGAACAACCTTCGGTTCGATCATGCTCTCGCTGGTCGATGGTTCACCGCGAGTTTCGCCGCTGTTGGTTATCCTTGATCAATACATCAACCACCGCCGCACGGTCATTCTGAACCGAACGCGGTATGAACTTTACCAAGCGCTCGAAGATGTCCATATCAACGAAGGCTTCCAAATCGCGCGCCGCTTCCTTGACGAAATCATCGCCTTAATCAGAAGAAGTGAAGATCCCGCCTCGGCCCGAGTAGAGCTGGTTCGCGAGTTCGGAATGTCGCCACTGCAGGCCAACGCCGTTCTGAACATGGCCTTGAGGCAGCTTACGCGGCTCTCGCAGTTAGAGCTTGAGAACCGCTATAAAGATGCCTTGTATAAGGTTCAAAACTTGCTCGACATCCTCAACGATAGCCTTCGGCTCACCAAGGTTTTGAAGGATGAGATCATTGCCATGCGCGATAAATATGGCGACGAGCGCCGCACCAAGATCGTTGCGCGAGAGCCCGGCGAACTCACCGACGAGGACATGATCCCCGAAGAGGAAGCCATCATCTCCATCAGCCGAGACGGCTATATCAAGCGTGTGAGCATTGATGCCTGGCGTCAGCAAAAACGAGGCGGAAAGGGTGTAAACAACACGCTCAAGACCGACGATGAACCGGCGCACCTTTTCCAGGTCAGCACTCACCACTTCATCTTGTTCTTTACAGATCGCGGCAAGGTCTATCGCCTCAAGGGCTACGAAATCCCCGAGTCGGGCCGATACGCCAAGGGTATGCCCGTCATTAACTACATCGCCATTGATTCGGGCGAGCGTGTGACGGCGACTGTAAGCGTGAAGGATATCAATGCCGACGGCTACCTCACCATGATCACTCGCCTCGGTGAAATCAAGCGAACCGAGCTCACCAAGTTCAGCAACATCCGCTCGAACGGCATCATCGCGTTTAACATCGAAGAAGGCGACGAGCTTGGCTGGGTTCTGAAGACTCCGGGCAACGCCGATGTTATCCTCGTAACCCGCGAGGGTCAGTCTATTCGCTTCGCCGAAACGCAAGCGCGCGGAAGGGGCCGAACAGCGGGCGGCGTGAAGGCAGTTACCTTTAAAAACGCCGAAGATCACCTGGTTTCATCCATGATTTGCACCCCCGGTTGCACCTTGCTGGTTGTGGGCGAGAACGGTTTCGGCAAACGAACCGACCTGGATGAATACCGCGTTCAGGGCCGAGGCGGCTCGGGCATCCTCACGATGAACGTCACCGAAAAGACAGGCAAAATCGTGGGCGCTGAAGTGGTTGAAGATGACGACAAGCTCCTCCTCATGACCACCCAAGGCAAGGGAATCCGCATGAAGGTCAAGGACATTCGCCTAGTAGGCCGAATCGCCCAAGGCGTGAAGCTGATTGATTTGGCGGCGGGTGACCAGGTTCGTTCGATTGCCAGAATCGTTCAGGGCGCGGATGATGGCGATATTGACGAGATTGAGGACGCGGGCGACGAAGAGTAGGGTCGCACAAGAGTTGTAGCCATTCAATATCTACTCTTCATCAAGGAACGATCCGAAACGTCCCTGTCTTTTCCCCCGCGCTTACTCGTGCGGTGACCCTAACCGTAACCGCTTGGCTGACCGTTGTTGTTGTTATCGGAAATGAAACGCTGGAGGCGCCAGCTGGAACGATGATCGTGCTCGGCACCGTTGAATAGATTGAGTTGTCAGAGATTGATAGGGTCCGCCCACCTGGTCCAGCTACACCGTTAATGACAACGCGGCAGATTGTTGGTTGACCAGAGCTTACTTGAGTCGGAGTAAAAGACAGTGCAGTTGGAACGAGCGGGATGAGGGTCAGGGTTTGAGGCCTCGTCATCTTCCCCAGCTTCGCATAGATTGTTGTAACCACCGTACTGATTATGGCGGTTGTTGCGACTTGAAACGACTTTGAAAGTTGCCCCGCTTGCACCGTAACACTTGAGGGTGTGAGAACAAGTGAACTGTTGTCCGACATCGAAAATGTGGTATTCGTGGGTTTCGGTTCGCCGATAGATACAGTGCCTAGCACCGAGTTTTGGCCGGCCACCGCGGTCTTGTTGAGGGTCAGGTCGAAGTCATCTGCGATCCAAAGAATGGCTTCCTCGCGCCCGGCGTTCGAGTTGTATGCCCAACCTCCGATTACCGTTTTGATTCCGTCGCAAACGATACTTGTCGCCCTCGAATTGTGATAGTTGCTGGGCAGATACGCTTGCAAGCTAACGTGGGAACCCGGCGTGCCCGCCCAAAGGCAGGCACCGGAAGCAACGTCCGAGTATCCTACCTGCTGTCCTTTGGTTGCATCGTATGCCACGGACTCTATCGAATCCAGAGGGCTAAGATCAACCCACGATTCAGCGGTGCCGCGCCACAAACTAGCACGAACACGACCTCCAACTCTCACGTATCCCACTTGCTGGTCGCCTCCGATCCCACGTACAGCCGAGCCATCATCACCCGGTGGGCTCAGGGCCACTTTGGAAGCAGCGGTGCCTCGCCATATACATGCGAGAAAGTCCTCATGACCGCCTTGAACTCCGTTTTTAACTGTATAGGCTTCGGAAAAAGCTGAGCCAGAACTTAGATCTACCCAAGATGCGGCCGTACCTGACCACACGCAAGCTCTTTCGGCACTATTGTGTCTTGCATAGCCAACCTGCTGATTATTGTCCGTTGCATTGGCTACCGAATACTCCCCGGGAAAGGGATTGAGGTCCACCCACGACGCGGCAGTTCCCGTCCATAAGCTTGCGTGCCAAGAATCCGAAATGCTGGCGTATCCGACCTGCTGACCAGAACTCGAGCCGAAGGCCGTAGAATACTGGGCACCTTGGGGATTAAGGCTAACCCAACTCGAGCCGCTTCCGGTCCATAGGCTCGCCTGGCTTATGGAGTCAACGAACGCAACCCCAACTTGAGAACCCAACGCGCCGCCGTTGATCATGGAAAATTCTCCAACTCCTGGATAAAGGTTTACAATCGTAAATTGTGCCCACACCGCTTGGCAAAGTAACGCACTACACCCTGTAGCCACAATAGCTCGTGTAAAAGCTCGCATGCCATATCCTACCATCAGCTGGCCCCCTCCGCAACGCTTCGGTAGACATCGTGAAGGGGAAGAAAATCTTAAAGCGCCACCGAACCAAAGGCTCGGTGGCGCTTACATCATAGGAAGTTCCGACCCTACGCCGCGAAGCGTAGCGTCATTTCTGGTGCCGATGCAGGGTAGATTTCGGCTTCGTTGGAAGGCAGAGTCACCTGGTTTCGGTTTTCGGCTTTCACTCGGAAGGCAGTTGGCACTCCGGGGGTGAATCCGCTTAGGGTGATGCGGCTGCGCTTGGTGGCATAAATCTGCGTCCAAGTTCCACCATCCACCAATACTTTTAGTGAGCTGCGCGCATCACGCCATACACTGCCCCGGGCTGTATGGGCACAGCCGAAGTATCGATTATCACGGAGCATGAAGGGGCATTGGCGTTAGCAATGGAGTTCGGCTGAGCCGTTGGAGGATTGCCTTTGTCGGGTGGAGTCGGGAATAATGGCATCAATGGGAGAATGGCAGTGACCCTCGCAAAGGATGATCGGCAGAGCTGCTATGAGATGAACAACGAACGCAAGCGATACGGGCTCTTGCTGATCTTCCGTTTCTTTGCGACCTTGGTTTTCATTGGCTGCATCAAAGTAGCGTGGGATGTCTACATAGTGGTGGAGTCTTGGAATGCGGGTTACTACGATAAATGGGGATACGCTTCGATAATTACAACCCCATTTCCCTTCGGAATTGGATTGGAAGCACTCTTGACACTCTGCCTCTATGGATTGACAAGAGTGCTCAAGCAGGCGTATCGAAGAGAGGTTGATCAGAGCACTGACTACGATTAATATCTAGGGCCAGGTCCCGATGAGAACTCCGCGGATTTGCCCGTAATGCAAAACCAGTCGGGGTGACCTCGATAGAAGAGCGGTTGGAGAGTCACGGGGTCGAGGGGCATGGACATTTCTTCCGGAAAGCGGCCAAGGGTTTTTTGGCGGTCGTAGACTTCGAGGGCAAGCGCCAACACCATACGGTGCGCGCGGATTTTTGCTGCAACCGCGCCGACCTCCTTCCAAACAGTAATGGGTTTCACTCGGCTCGGTTCCGGCAAAGTGAGATAACACCATTTGATTGGTATCGAAAGGACCTCTTTGGATAACAGAATTTTCTCCATTACTTCCCAGTTTGCTCTTTTTGAACCTTCGCCATCTGCCGCCTCATCTGCTGGCAGATGTTTGCACGAATAGCAATACCCTTCGATTTCCTTGGCAGCGAGCCAATCACCAAGACCCGGCAAGCGATTCATTTCCGAAATCATGTGCTGGGGCATCCGCAGTCGTGGCAATTCTGACGTTAAAGCCTCCCCAAATCCTCGAAAATGGGAGGAGCGTAAAACGTCTGCGCTTAGCGACGACCTCAATGTCCTCTCTGGCGGTAAGGCCGAAACAATCTCGCCAATTTGTTGACGACTCTCCGGGCGGATCTTCATTATTAGCGAAGCACATTGGAACCACCGATTCGACGCAACATAGGACATGGTAGTACCGACCTGAACGGGTTCCGCCGCAATGTGACGGAGCAGTTGACTTGCAACTCGAAAGAGTTGCATTTGCAGTTCAGGGTTATTCTGACTCTCGGGTCGCCGGATCTCAAGTTGGACGGCGTAAAGTGCCTTTAGCGCCGAGAAAACAGGCTGGACGGTTCCCGGCTGGGTCACGTACTTGCGATCAAATCTGCATTGGTCAATTTCGCCGGCTTGAAAAGCCAATGAAAGGATGGGGCGCACCAGTTCGAGAAGTTCTCGATAGTGCGGAGGCCAACTTGGGATATGCCCCAACAACCTGATCTCGCTCCAGTTTGGCTCCAGTGCCTTGACAATGGGTGCCATCTGCTCGTAGTAGTCCGCCGCGTTTGGCCCGGAGATTTCGGGTTTGATCTCATCAATGGTTTTGACCAGCCCCATTCGGTCGGCTTCGGCCCAGGCTTCATCAAACTTTGCCGCTCCTTCGGCCGCCTGGCGTTTCTTTTCTTCAAACGACGTAGCCGTCCATTGAACCACGCCCTTGATGCGCTGGAGAAACTCGTTCATAACAAGTTTAGCGGGGGAAGTTGTACGACTGTTGGATCATCTCTCGCAACACGTTCATGTCTACACCGGCGAGTTTGGTGATGTATAGGCACGAGCTTCCGCAGCTTGAGTTGCCGAGTTTGGCTAAGTTCTCGGCGTGGTTTTCTACGCCATCCATGAGATAGATGGTGAGGTTTGCTTTTTTCGGGGAGAAGCCGACTTTCATCCAATCGCCTTCGCGGCCGGTTGCGTATTTGTAGCGGTATTGGCCAAAGCCAATAATCACTTTGCCCCACATTACGGGCTTTTCGCCGGTGATTTCTTCGAATATCTTCAGAAGCTCTTCACACTCGGCGCGCCGTGGTTCGGGTTGGGCATTCATAAAGTCTTCTACAGAGGCTTCGGTAGGTTGAGTTTTGAGTTCTGCCATGGGGTTAAGTTTAGCTTATGAACTCCCACGTGCTTCGCATGCTGTGGCGACCGACAGGTAAAATCTGGGTTCCTTCGCCGATGTTGCCGGGGGATACCCTCTAATTTTCGGCGAGCCCGTTGCGCTTGTATGAACGTGGTGCCGAGCCAAACATTCTTATGAGTCAACAAAGCGTTTATCTATTCCGCAATGGCAATGCGACCATGCGCGACCTTCTCGGCGGTAAAGGTGCAAACCTTGCCGAAATGACCAACATCGGCCTCCCTGTCCCTCCCGGGTTTACCATTACGACCGAAGTTTGCACCCAATACTACGCAAACGGACGATCCTTGCCTGCGGGATTGATGGATGAGATGAAAACCGCTCTCGCCGATGTAGAGAAGGATCTTTCTAAGACTTTTGGCGATCCCGCAAATCCGCTGTTGGTTTCGGTGCGCTCGGGCGCAAAGTTCTCGATGCCCGGCATGATGGATACGGTTTTGAACCTAGGCTTGAACGATGCGACCGTAGCCAGTTTGATCCAAAGCATGGATGCGCGGTTTGTTTACGACAGCTATCGCCGCCTGATCATGATGCTCAGCGACGTTGCCTATTCCGATCAGTTTGATCACATCACGAAGCACGATTTTGAGCACATCTTTGCCGACCTCAAGACCGAACTTGGTGTGAAGGAAGACTTGGACG
The DNA here is from genome assembly GCA_040081075.1 of Fimbriimonadaceae bacterium. Classification (GTDB taxonomy): domain Bacteria; phylum Armatimonadota; class Fimbriimonadia; order Fimbriimonadales; family Fimbriimonadaceae; genus JANJUB01. The sequence goes on from JBEBHJ010000028.1 coordinate 22,108, forward strand.
TGGATGCGAACGGTTTGAAAGATCTCTGCGAGCGATTCAAAGCGCACGTGGTGAAACAAACGGGCAAGGAGTTTCCACAAGATCCGTTTGAGCAGCTAAAAGCCGCGGTCGAGGCCGTTTTCCGATCCTGGAACAATGAGCGCGCGATCATCTATCGCCGAAAGGAGAAGATCCCCGACGAGATTGGTACGGCGGTTACGGTTCAGAGCATGGTGTTTGGAAACAGAGGCGATGACTGTGGAACCGGCGTGGCCTTTACGAGGAACGCTGCCACCGGCGAGAACAAAGTGTTTGGCGAGTACCTCATGAACGCTCAGGGTGAAGATGTCGTTGCCGGCGTTCGAACTCCGTTGCCGATCTCAGATCTAGCCACCCAAAACCCCGCGATTTACCAACAGTTTGACGATGTTTGTAAGCGCCTCGAAGGGCATTACAAGGATATGCAGGACATCGAATTTACGATCGAGCACAATAAACTCTTCATCTTGCAATGCCGTTCGGGTAAGCGAACCGGTCCGGCGGCCATTAAGATTGCCGTGGATCAAGTGAATGAAGGGCTGATCACGAAAGAACAAGCTGTCAACCGAGTTGAGCCCGAGCTTTTGAATCACTGTTTGCTCCCCGTTATTGCCCAAGGCGCGAAATATGAAGTCTTGGCCAAGGGGCTCCCGGCTGGACCCGGTGCAGCGACTGGCATCGCGATTTTTGACTCAGAGAAAGCGGCAGAATTGGGTAAGGGCGGCCAAGGTCAGCGAGTGATCCTTGTCCGAGCCGAGACTTCACCAGATGACTTGAAGGGAATGCTTGCGGCTCAGGGCGTGTTAACCGAAAAGGGCGGAATGACTTCGCACGCCGCTCTCGTTGCTCGAGGATTTGGAATCCCTACGGTTGCGGGATGCTCTGATATCTCCGTCAATTCCCACAAACGCGAATTCACGGTTGGCGGCAAAGTGATCAAGGAAGGCGATCTGATTTCGCTTAATGGAACCGAAGGCGAAGTGATCGAAGGCGGCCTTGCCGTTGAAGAACCAACGCTGACAGGCGAATTCGGAATCTTCATGGGTTGGGCGGATGAGTTCCGTTCCTTGGGCGTCCGTACCAACGCCGATACACCCGCTGATACGCTTCTCGCTATTCGATTTGGGGCCGAAGGAATTGGTCTTTGCCGAACGGAGCACATGTTCTTCGAAGGGGAGCGTCGCCCGGTGGTTCAAAGCATGATTCTGGCCGGAACTGACGAAGAGCGGCAGGCGGCTTTGGATGAGCTTTTGGTCTTCCAACGTGCCGATTTTAAGGGCATTTTCGAAGCGCTGAATGGCATGCCTGCCACCATTCGGTTGATCGATCCTCCGCTTCACGAGTTCCTGCCAAGCCTTGATAAGTTGATCGAGGAAGTTGCGACTCTCCACGCGCACGGAAAGACCGATCCGGAGAAGGAGGACATGCTCAAAACGGTTGAGACGATGCATGAAATCAACCCCATGATGGGTCTTCGCGGCTGCCGACTTTCGATCGTTTTCCCTCAGATTGTGGAAATGCAAACGCGCGCGATTTTGGAAGGTGCTGCCCAAGTGATCAAGGCGGGAGGCAAAGCCCATCCCGAAATTATGATTCCACTTGTGGGCCACGTTAACGAACTCAAATTTGTTCGCGAGCGATTGGAAGCCGCCGCCAAAAAAGTGGTGGAGGAGCAAGGCGTTGAGATTCCTTACGTTTTTGGCACCATGATCGAAGTTCCGCGCGGCGCGCTGACGGCGGACGAGATTGCGCCCGAAGCCGAATTCTTCAGCTTTGGTACAAACGATCTCACCCAAATGACGTTCGGTTTCAGCCGAGACGACTCCGACCGATTCCTCAAGCCATACGTTGCCGAGAAGATTCTTCCCTGCGATCCGTTCGAGTCGATCGACGTAACGGGCGTGGGCCAACTCATGGAAATCGCTTGCACAAAGGGAAGAGCCGTAAAGCCAAAATTGAAACTCGGAATCTGCGGCGAGCACGGTGGAGATCCGGATTCAATCCACTTCTGCCACAAGATTGGTTTGGACTACGTTTCGTGTTCACCTTATCGCGTTCCCATTGCGAGGTTGGCGGCTGCCCAAGCTTCGATTCGAACTCGGGTGAAGACAACGAACGATAAGTAGGTACGCTCTTAAGTGATGACCGAAACCGTTCGCCAGGTTCAAGACTGGCTCCGCGCCCACGAAGATGACCTGCTGCGAGACACCGTCGCCATGCTCCGTATTCCCTCGCTGGAAGATGAAGCTGCGCCCGGAGCCCCGTTTGGAATCGAAAACCGACGGGCACTTGATTTAGCTCTGAGCTTGGCGACCGATTTCGGCTTCCGCACGAAGGATGTTGACGGGTACGGCGGATGGGCAGAGATTGGCGAAGGCTCGGCGATGGTGATGAGCATGGGGCACCTCGATGTTGTGCCCGTCGGTCCTGGTTGGAAGCACGAGCCCTTTGGAGCCGAGATTGATGAAGGCTACATCTATGCCCGCGGCGCCACCGATGACAAGGGGCCGACAATGGCGGCGTTTTACGCAGCGAGAGCGATCAAAGAGTGCGTTCCGAACTTGCCCGCGCGTCTTCGCTTGTTCTTTGGGTTGAACGAAGAATCGGGCTTTAAGTGTATTGAGCACTACAACAAAACCGAAGAGATGCCTACGCTTGGCGTTGCTCCCGATTCCGGATGGCCGCTTTATCACGCCGAAAAAGGGATCGCCAATGTCGTCATCGCGGTTCCGCTCGGAACGGGCAGCGAGTTTGATTTGCTCGAAGCGAATGGTGGTCAGCGCCCAAACATTGTCATTGATTCGTGCACCGCGCGAGTTCGGATTGGGGCCGAGGCGAAGAAGCACGTCACCGAAAAGTTGGCGGATTCGTGGGACAAGAACCTTTCGTTTTCGGTTGAGGGCGACATTCTCACGGTGAACTGTGAAGGCAAGGCGGCCCACGGCGCGATGCCGTTCTGGGGTGACTCGGCCGCGACTCGGCTTTTCCGATTCCTCATGGAAATCTCGCCGATCCCCACGCAATCGTACTACGAAGACCTGTTCGCTCTTACTCACGTGGCCGGCCTGGGGCTCGGTATTCATGGCTGCGACGAGCCCAGTGGTGACCTTACTTCAAATCTGGGAATCATGCAAACAGAAGGGAATACCTTGATGCTCACCGTGAACATCCGTAGACCGGTCACCTGGGAGTCGGCTTTGCTGAGAAGCAAACTCGACGCCCACTGCCAGAAATCGAAACACGACTGGAAGATCGCCAGTTTCGAAGCCAGCGCCCCCCTCTACTTCCCGCTTGATCATATCCTGGTCAAAACGATTTGCGAAGTTTATCAAGAAGAGACCGGCGACATGACCCCGCCCGGCACCATGGGCGGCGGAACCTACGCAAGGGCCGTACCCAACTGCGTAAGCATCGGCACCTCGTGGGAAGGAGACGGCCCCGCCCACCAAACGGATGAGCGCTACAAAGTGGAACACCTCTTCCGAGCAAGCCGAATCTACGCCCACATGTTCTTAAGGCTCCTCGATGAGGCGGCGAAGATTGGGTAGAGATTGGAACTTCTTGGCGAAGACGGGTTAGTTTATCGCGTTGAGTTCGAGGATATCGAGCTCATTGTCTACGAGAAACGCGACGCGATTACGATCGATCAAAATGTGCTCTCTATTCAGTTGATCTGCGGATTGGTCATCGTGGTGAACGAGGACATGAAATGTTTCCGCCCCTTTCTTTATTGGATGGACGAGCACACCGATCAAGTTAACGAACGATTTGTGCCGATTGAGAACAACTATCCGGTAGACGCTCCGGCGATCGTCTATGATCGAAGGACTTAGTCCGGGTCTAAAGGGCCGCAGAGTTGGGGCACCTCAGGGTCCCCCGCGCCATACGATCTCCTTCCGATGGCTTGGCTCTTGCCTATCAGATCACGTGTGGCGCTATTGGAATCCAAGTGCTGATCCTCGTTCACGATTTACCTAACGATTGCGCAGAGGTGCGACTACGTTACACCGAATATTCGTGTATCCGCTGCTCAAGCCGTTGCAATCGCTGTAAGAGAGAAGGGCGGAACAGCGGACTCTTGGACCTCTCGTTTGGTTTGGGACGTCGAAAAGGTGCCGAAGGGTCAGTTCCCGTCCAAAATGAGGTTGCACTATACGGTGCGCTCAAAGGCAATTGGAATGCTAAGCGTTGATTTTGAGTCTGGCTCAACCCGTTGGATAGGAAGGCCTTCTTACGCGCCGGAACCTTGGGAGACGAGGGCCAGTCCGTCTGTTAAAACCGAACCTGATAAGCCGGTTAATCCGATCTCCTTCAAATCCAGCCGAAGGCAACTCGGTTCTATGGGTTATGGGTGGAGTTGCCACCGCCATCGCGGCTATGAGATTATGGCTCTTTCGCCGCTAGAAACTATTTGGCTCCGCGATCTTCTCTCCCTGATGACCAAGGGTTTTCTGCCGAATTCAGTTACAATTAGCCATGCCCGGTTTTACGGTTTTTGAGGGGAAGACGGCGGTTTATAATGCCGACCATGTGGACACGGATCGGATTATCCCGGCCCGATTTTTGACAATGGTTACACGGTCGGGATATGGTGAACTCCTGTTCAGCGATGTGCGGGGGAACGGGTTTCCTTTGGATGAGCCTGAGGCTCAAGGGGCTTCTATTTTGGTTGCGGGCACTAACTTTGGCTGTGGCTCCTCGCGCGAGCATGCGGTTTGGGCCATTCAGCAAGCGGGTTTTGCCTGCGTGATTGCAAAAGCCACCAAGGAAACGCCGGGTTACAGCGATATCTTCCGGCAAAATGCCGCGAACTGTGGTTTGCTCCTTATCGAGCTCGCCCATGACGCTCACGAGATGATTGTGAACGCTGGAAGTGGCGCGACGGTCAAGATTGACCTGCCGAATCAAACCGTGACGATCGGTGATAGTTCGTTCAGCTTTCACATCAACCCGGCCACGAAGGATGCCCTGGTGCAAGGCTTGGACCTGATTGGAACGACCCTCACTTACTCCGCCGAGATCGCCGATTTTGAAGCCAAATCGCAGACCTTTGTGCCAGTGGCTTAGCCATGCAGCACCTTAACACCTTGCTTGAGTCTATCAACGCCGAGCCCGATTTGGTGCTCGCGCTTGAGAACGTGGTGGCAACTGCCCAAGAGGTAACCGCTAGCCGAAACTCCATGATTGCACTGCTGAACGTGGAACTCGGGACGATGGAATTGAGAATCGGATCGGGCAGCGAGTGGACCGCAGAACGCGAGCTTGAGCAAATCAAAATCACCACTCAAAGCGGAATCGTGGCCTATGTTGCCGCGACCGGAAAGCCCTACATTGCGGGCGATGTGAGCCACGAAGAGCGCTACCTAAAGCTGATCGAAACGACGCGCAGCGAAATGGCGGTTCCGATCGTTGATCGTTTCGGTCGCATTCGGGGGGTGATCAACGTTGAATCGGATCGGGAAAACGCGTACGACGTCTCGCATCTCAACGAGCTGATTACCTTGGCTGCCGTGGCGGCTGTAGCGGTCAATAGGGAAGATATCGAAACGCGAGAATCCGCCCTCGTAGAGATTGGGCATGCGCTTGACCGGGCCAGCACCGAGGAAGAGGTTGTGAAGGGAGTGCTGCGAATCGGCGATGAGGTGCTGCGATTTCAGGCGTTCTCGGTGTTCCTTTATGAGCGCGCTAGCGACCGTTATGTCCTTCGCGGTTCCATCGGATATCTTAAAGATCGGGTGGGTCAAATTGCATATAAGGTGGGCCAAGGCATCACCGGAACGGTTGCAAAAATACTGGAGCCGATTCTCTCACACGAGCCAATTTTTGATCCCAGATGGATGGGTCAGCATACTGAGTTCCCGGGCGAAGAGATCGCGAGTTTCTTGGCGGTCCCGGTTGTACACCGAGGAAACTGCGTCGCAATCCTGCGCGCATTGCGAAGGGTCTCTCCGAACAAGTATCTGGACAATCGATTTGATGCTAATGATGTGACCGTTCTCACCGCAATCGGCGAGCAAATGGCGGTTGCTCTCGATGGCGTTAGAGGCACCGAACGGCTCTTGCGTTCGGAACGAATGGCAGCATGGGGCGAGCTTAGCGCCAAGAGCTCCCACATGATCGGCAACCGCGTATTTGCCCTTAAGGGGGACGTTAATGAGCTGGGTCACGTGCTGCAACAACCAGAGTTGGCCCGCACGACGCTTAATGAGTTACATCAAAGTTTATGCAACAATCTTGTACGAATCGAAGAGATTTTGCAGGATTTCCGTGACTTTCTCACGGCCACGCAGATTGACAAGCAGCCCCTCGATCTTAACGAGTTAGTGGAGACGACAACACGAGAAATCTTTCCGCGCCGTTCAAAAGTCGAGTTAAAGATTAATCTTGATCCCTCGCTTGTCACGATCGAAGCGGATGGGAAGCGCTTGCGGCGTGCGATTTCTGAGCTCATCGAAAACTCGATCAACCACGTTGACGAGGGAGTGTTGAGCGTAACCACCGGTCCAGCAACTCGCGACATGGTGTTTCGGGCAAGACTCTCTCCATCAAAATCCTATGTTTACGTGAGTGTTGCGGACACGGGCCCCGGCATCATCCAAGAGAAGAAGGAAGCGATATTTCAGCCGTTTTTCTCGGGTCGCGTGAAAGGCATGGGACTCGGGCTTTCGATCGTCAAGGGAATTGCCGAGTCTCATGGAGGCACGGTGTACGAAGGCGGGGAAGTGGATCACGGAGCCAATTTCGTCATCTTGCTTCCGGCTTCTTGAATCGCGATGGCATAGCGCTCGCTCGCTCCCGCATTGGCCGCAACAAAGGCTCGCCCCTCGGCGCCCATGTTGGCGGCAATCTCGGGGTGGTCAAGTAACTGAATCAAAGCTTCGGCAAGTTCGGCGGCGTTTGAGCAGACTCTTGAGGAGCCCACCCGCAGTGATTCGGTCGTCACGTCCTGGAAGTTGTGCATGTAAGGCCCGTGCAGAACGGGCTTGCCGTGCGCCAAAGGTTGTATAAGATTTTGGCCTCCAAGTTGATCAAATCCACCGCCAATGATAACGATATCGGCGACGCAGTAGACCTTAGCCAACTCGCCGTACGTGTCGAGCAGGACGTGATTGCCTCGCTCAGATCGTGAGCGGCGCGCACATTGACCAAAGGTTTCGGCAATATGCTCAGCCACAGCGTCGGCTCGCTCAAGATGGCGCGGTGCCCAAATCAGACCGATCTCCCTTCCAATCTTTCCCAAGGCAGAGGCCACAATTTCTTCCTCGACTTCTGACCGGGTGGAACCAATAACCACTACCGGAAGGTCCGGCGCGATTCCCAGTTCTTGACGCCAAGAGAGCAGGTCTTCTTGAAGCCCTTCAACAGCCTGGTCGAACTTTGAATTGCCGAAAACCTCGGCCGATCGGGCTCCGATGGCGAGAATGCGATCGGCGTCGCGCTGGGTTTGCATGAGGCACCGATCAACATTGGCCAAGAGGGCGCGATAAAAGAATCTAACCTTTTGAGAGCGTGGGAAAGAGCGGTCGCTAATTCTCCCGTTGATGAGTAAAGTGGCGATTCCAAGCTCCTTTGCTGAAAACACAAAGTTCATCCACAGCTCGGTTTCCATGATTGCCACAACCTCGGGCCGAATCCGCATGAGAGCTGACATTTGGAACCGAAGCAGGTCAATAGGGAAGTACACGAGATCATCAAAAAGCTCGGAGGCGTGTTCTCGGGCGGTGGCGTGTCCGCTGCTCGTCGTAACACTGAGCACGATATGATGTCCCGGCATTAACCTGCGCACTTCGCGAAGGATCGGAAGGGTGGCCATCACCTCGCCAACGCTTACAGCGTGAATCCAAACGGCGGGCTTATTGCGCTCGATCTTGATGTGTGAATAATTCCCGCAGCGTTCCTTCCAGTTGGGTGCTTCCTTTCGTTGCCGAGCGCGCCACCACATCCAGGGCACCCAGAGAGGCGATGCAAAGAGGGTGAAAAGGTTGTAAATCCAAACCATCGAGATTAGGCGTCCAAGGGTCGCCCAACGATCCGTTCGAACGCTTCCAAGTACTTAGCGCGGGTTTTGGAGACGATTTCCGAGGGCAGAGTCGGTCCTGGCGGTCGCTTGTCAAAATGGATACTCTCCAGATAATCGCGCACAAACTGCTTATCAAAACTTGGCTGCGATTTTCCAGGTGCATAAAGATCAAGGGGCCAAAACCGCGAGGAGTCAGGCGTGAGGGCTTCGTCGATCCAAATCAACTCGTCATCAACCAGCCCAAATTCAAACTTCGTGTCGGCCAAGATCAGGCCACGCGTTTCAGCATAGGCGCGGGCCTGGGAATAGATGCTGAGAGTGAGATCACGTGCCCGCGTGGCCACTTCAATTCCGACAATATCAACCGCTCCTTGCCAACTGAGGTTCATGTCATGCCCAGATTCCGCTTTGGTTGCGGGAGTAAAAATCGGCTCATCGAGACGAGAACTGTCTACGAGGCCAGAGGGCAGATTGAGCCCATGAACATTTGGACCCTCCAACACATATTCCTTAAACAGCGAGCCCGTGATGTAGCCTCGGGCCACGCATTCAATTTTCAGAGGCACGGTTTTTTTGGCGATCAAACATCGGCCGGAGAGATTTGGATCCCACTCTCCCAGATAGGACCGAACCTTGTCATCGGCAATCGAGACAACGTGGTTTGGGCAGATAGCCGCAAATTTCTCAAACCAAAAAGCCGAAATCTGGTTCAGAACACGCCCTTTATCGGGAATTCCGTTGGCCATGACAACGTCAAAGGCCGAGATTCGGTCCGTTGTGACAATCAGAAGTTCACTGCCGAGATCGTAGATTTCGCGCACCTTGCCGTGGGCAATCGGTTGTCTGGAAATTGTGGGGCTAAGCAGAGCGGACATCCGCCTCAATGTTACCGCCTAGGTACGCCCAAGGTAGGCCGGCCTAGCGGGGCGGGTGACAAAAAAGATGATGAACCCGACCGCCACGATCATGAGCGTGAGCATCAGGAAGAGCATGGTGCCTCCAAATCTCAAGCCTAAAGATGCGCCGCCGATCAACGAAAAGGCAACTGCGGCTGAAGAAAGAAGGAGGCGGGCAAAGATTGAGCGACCGGGGTCGGCTTGCCGCACCAGTCCCAGAAGGTAGGGTTCTTTACACTTCTCGCAAAAAACGAAACTTACGTTGTTTTCATGAGAACAAAACGGGCAGCGAACGCTCTTGGGTGCGTCAGTTACTTCTTGTTCCCATCGCTTTAAGGCAACCTCTTCTGACCGGAAAATGTCACGCACGGAACGGTTGGATACTTCGTCGACTTTGGTGGACGCAGCATTGAGGGCCGTGTGGGCCAGGTTTATGGCATGGCGATCGAATCCTTGATCTCGAAGACACCGAGCCAGTTCGAGCGCCGCCGCGGTATTGTCCGGTCGCTGTTGCCAAGCCGACAAAACCTTTTCCAGCCGATCTGCATCCATTCGCCTGAGTTCAACCTGGTTCAGATAGTTTTCAACAAACGGAAACACGGCCATGATGACGAGTATGGAAACGATTGCAATCGGCGGAACCAATTCGTGAGGTGGCCATACACAAAAATAGAGTGTCACAAGCAGGAGCCCAATCGTCAGAACTCCGAATGCAGGCGGAATGTCGCCGTCAATAATCTTGTAAACCACAAACAGAACGGCCAGACCAATAATCATGGCTGAGGGCAATGTTATGATAAATCGAACAAAATCAGCGCTCATTTGTGGGTTACTCCCGTAGAATACTAAGAGGACGGAATCCCAATGAAAACTCGTGCACTAATTTTTTCGTTTCTAGCGCTAGGGTCGGCAATAGCCCAAGACTCGATCAATCTTGAGCGCGCCTTCAAAACAGGTGAATCCGACAAGTATAAGTTGGATTTGAACATGGCGACCGTTGGGGGACAGTTAGCCATAAAGCTTGAGTTGACGCAAACGACGAAAGTAGCTCACGCAAATGGTGAGGCAGATATTGAGTCGACGCTGGCAAACATGAAGGTTCAGTTTAACGGCTCCGATATTCCCAGCGATGCGTTGGGGACGGCTTCGCCAACACCGATCATCGTGCGCTACGACAAGTTTATGCGGCCAGTTGGCAAGCAGAATTCCAGCGCGCGCGGTATCGAGAGTTTTCTGGGGATATTGAGGCTTACGGGAATGCTCGTTGGAAAGCCGATCGTGGTTGGGCAAACGTTTGACATTGATAACGAGAACAAGGACACCTTAACCCGAACCACAGGCAAGATCAAGATCGTTGAACTCGTCAACGGTGTGGTCAAACTGGAATCTGATATAAATGTGAAGAACCCACAAACGGTGGATAAGCCCATGAACATCAAATCGGTCGCCAAGATATCGGTTACAGACGCAAAGCTGGTTCGAGTCGAAGGAACGGTATCTGGTATTCCTGGTGGTCAGGGCGCCGCCGTGGAATCGGTCAGTTTCGTAATCGAAAAGGCCTAGCCCATCTCTTCGATGATGGCCTTCTGCTCATCCGTTCTTTCCACGAGCGGAACCCGAGTCAGGCTCAGGCTACCGTCGTTCTCGCGACGAACAACCGTGTTGTATTTGGCACATTCGGGGTCCTTAGCCGGATAGTCATCTCGGAAGTGGCCCCCGCGGCTTTCTTTGCGGTCAATCGCGGCCAGCGTAATCGCTTCAGAGATACTCAGCAGGTTGTGGATATCAATTGATGTGTGCCAACCGGGGTTGTACTCGCGACCGCCCGTTGCCGATACGCCCGCAGCCCGTGCCTTGAACTTCTCGAGTTCGGTGAGAGCGGTTTGCATCTCATCCTCTAGTCGCACGATACCTACGTTCGCCTGCATCATCTTCTGGAGATCGAACTGAATCTTGAACGCATTATCGTCGGTATGAGGTCGACTAAACGCCGCATCTGCGTGCTGAACTGCGTTGGCAATTTGCTCATTGATGTCGGATTTGATGTCGGCATTGTCTTGAGCATATTTTGCCGCGAATTCGCCAGCGCGCTTGCCAAACACCAACAGATCGCTGAGCGAGTTTCCGCCCAAGCGATTCGCGCCGTGTAAACCAGCCGCGCATTCGCCTGCGGCAAATAGACCGGGAACCGTGGACATTTGGGTGAAGCCGTCCACTCGAACTCCACCCATGATGTAGTGGCAGGTCGGTCCAACTTCCATGGCCTCGGTTGTAATATCAACCCCGGCGAGTTCTTTGAACTGGTGATACATAGAAGGCAGCTTCTTCTTGATGTGCTCCTGCGCGTTTGGTAGCTTCTCCTTGATCCAAGCGATGTCAAGGTAAACGCCACCGTGAGGTGAGCCCCGGCCTTCCTTCACCTCGCGATTAATGCATCGGGCAACGTGGTCTCGGGTGAGCAGTTCCGGCGGCCGATTGGCATTCTTGTCACCGGTGACGTAGCGCCATCCTTCTTCTTCGTCCTTCGCGGTCTGATTCTTGTAGTTTTCGGGAATATCGTCGAACATGAACCTCTTTCCGTCCTTATTCTTGAGCACTCCGCCTTCACCACGAACACCTTCGGTAACCAGAATGCCCTTTACCGATGGCGGCCAGACCATGCCGGTTGGGTGGAACTGGATAAATTCCATGTCCATCAGATCCGCGCCAGCGTTCAGAGCGAGCGCGTGTCCGTCAGCTGTGTATTCCCAGCTGTTACTAGTGATCGCAAATGACTTTCCGATTCCGCCCGTCGCCAAGATAACGGCCTTCGCCTTGAACACAACAAACTGTCCGGTTTGGCGGAAGTAGCCAAATGCACCGGCGATCCGGTCTCCGTCTTTGAGAAGAGTGACAATCGTGCACTCCATATGGAAATCAATGCCCTGATGGATTCCGTGATCTTGAAGTGTTCGGATCATCTCCAGCCCCGTCCGGTCGCCGACGTGAGCGAGGCGAGGATAACGGTGTCCACCGAAGTTCCTTTGCAATATGCGCCCATCGGTGGTGCGATCAAAAAGAGCGCCATACGCTTCAAGCTCCAAAACTCTCGCCGGGGCTTCTTTGGCGTGAATCTCGGCCATGTGGGGGTTATTCAGATACTGACCACCCCTCATGGTGTCTGAGAAGTGAACTCGCCAGTTATCGCGATCATCCACGTTGCCGATCGCCGCGGCCACGCCGCCCTCAGCCATAACTGTGTGGGCTTTTCCAAGAAGTGATTTGGAGACGACTCCGACCGTCACTCCCATACTTGCCGATTCAATGGCCGCCCTCAGTCCAGCGCCGCCAGCACCGATTACGAGCACGTCATAGTTTAGGGTCTGATAATCCGACATTTACGCTTACTAGGTTACCTTGAGGCGAACGAACCACTCCGGCTGAGATGTGTAGACGGACAAGTAGCTCATCGGGGTAATGTTCAAACGATGAACGTTTCTCGTCGCGATGTCCTTAAGGTTTCGGCCGCTTCTGCGGTTGCAGGTTGGATTCCTACTTCTTTTGGCCAACACCGGCTACCGGTGGTCGGACAACACATGGATCACTACTATGAGGTTGTGCACGACTGGTTGAAGCCACCGAAAGGATTGGCATTCGGCGATACCCATGGTCTAGCTACGGACTCGAAAGGACGGATTTACTTGGCCCATACCGTGCACGGATCCAGTGAGCGGAGCGAAACGATTGTCGTCTATTCACCGCAAGGCGAGTTCATCGAAGCTTGGGGACCACAATTCAAAGGTGGGGCCCACGGTCTGGATATTCGCAAAGAAGGCAACGAAGAGTTTGTTTATCACTGTGACGTCAATCGGCACAGAATTGCGAAGACAGACCTGCATGGTCGCGTGGTTTGGGAATACGGCGCGCCGAAGGAAGCCAAGGTTTACGAAAACGAGAATTCGTGGAACCCCACCAATGTGGCATTCGCTCCAAACGGCGACTTCTTTGTTGGCGACGGATACGGAAAGAGCTACGTTCTACGCTACACCAAAGAGGGCAAGTGCCTTGGCGTAGTTATCGAGCCGGGCTCCGAAAAGGGGAAGGTTAACAGCCCTCACGGATTGTGGGTTGATGCTCGAGACGGTACTCCCAAGCTGGCAATCGCCGACAGGGGGAACCGCCGAATCCAATACTTCACCTTGGATGGCAAGCACATCAAGTTCCTTACCGAGGGAATGCGTTTGCCGTGCCATATTCATTTTAAGGGCGATCTCATGCTCGTTCCCGATCTTGATAGCGTCGTTACGGTTTTGGACGGTAATGACAAGGTCATAGCGAGTCTGGGAGATGGAGCGCCATCCAACTTGCGAGGGGCACCGAGGGATCAATTTAAGCCGGGCAAATTTGTTCACCCGCATTCCTCTATTTGGATCAATGATCGCGATATCGTTGTAGCGGAGTGGGTCCCAATCGGGCGAGTAACGCTGCTCAAGAAGTTGTAAAAGAAAAGGGGCAGGCTTTAAGCCTGCCCCTTCGCTTATCAGCGATTGATTACAGTCGCACGCCGAGGAATAGCCCGAACGCATTGAGGTTCGAGTTTCCATTGCCGAAATACTTCAGCTCGGCAAAGACAGGGTTTTGTCCCTGTTGGAAGTTATAGCCAACTCCAAACTGGTAGCCGATATTAGTTTTGCTTCGGCCCACCATAAGTCCACCGTTTTGAACTTCATCGTGAGTGAAGGCAAGACCCGCCCCAAACGTGTAATAAAGCTCATTCTTCATGCCAACGTAGTTCACCAGAAGGGGAAGCGCGGAGGCCTGCCCCTTGCTGTAAAAGTCAGCCGAAAGAGTGAGCATTCCGGTTGAAGAGCGATCATTCATTCCAAAGGATTGATCTTTGAGTTTGTACTCGCCGCCAACTCCGAACCAAGTTCGACCCTGATCGCGACCATACCCGCTCGCGGGGAAGACCAAGCCAGCCCGAATAGACAGGCCCATGGGCTTGCTTGTTTGTGTGTGCCCAACAACGACCAGTGCGGAACATGCCGCCAAAATCAATAGTGTTCTTTTCATTTTGTTTCCTTTGCCAGTCCAAACCATAAGCTGGCGACAGACGAATCTGCAATTTCAACCGACGTTGCACGCACTGCGAAAGAAGCACAAAAAAGCCGCCTTTTGGGCGGCTGTGGAAAACTTGGAGCGGGAAAAGAGATTCGAACTCTCGACCCTCTCGTTGGCAACGAGATGCTCTACCACTGAGCTACTCCCGCAAGTTTGTTTGTTTATTTTACTCCGTTTGAAAGTTTTTTGCAATATTCCAAAAATCAGGAACTCTGAGAGGGTGAAATCGTGTTGATTTAGATAACACGATTCAATAGTTTCTCCTCCAAACAGAAAAGTGAATGGCTCCTTCGGGAGCCATTTTGCTTTTAGCGACCCTTAATCTGGCGAATCTCTTCAAGCGTTAACTCAAGTGAGTCTTTCGAAGATTGGGCCGTCACAATTTCGAAGGGTCGGCCCGCTTCCAGCGAATCTGCGAAGTACTTGAGCTCATGATAGTATCCCCCAAGGTCACTGATGTTGCCGCCACCGGCAGCCTCCATTCGCGGAAACTCCGGGATCACGGGATCCTTGTCAACTTCGTAGACCGTCAATGGACCACCATCCATGATCATCGCTCCGCGCTCAAAAATCGCTCGGAAGGACATTTTGAAGGGGACGTGGTGGGGAAGATTCCATCCGCCTTCCAGGTGCGCTACTATCTTGCCCTTTGTGAGCATCGTAAACACGTGGCATGGGCCGGTGGCGTCAATGGTTCCAAAAGAAGAGATGGAATCCGGTTTCCCTAAAATATAGTGGGCAAAGTCCGAGTCATGAATGTGTAGGTCCAAGGCGGCACCACCAGAAAGCTTCTCATCGGCCAACCAGTTCTCGCTGCTCCAGTAGGGGAACTCACAGGTTCGGCTTAGATTAATGGATAGGAGGTCGCCTAGGTTCCCTTCGTCAATTGCCCGCTTCAAGTAAGCGTATTCAGGCCAAAACCTGATGCAATGTCCGAGCATAAGCTGTTTTCCGCTCGAGTTCATGGCTTCAATCATGCGGTCGGCTTCTTCCAAACTCATAGCCATAGGCTTTTCGCACATCACATGCTTGCCCGCCATCAGAGCTCGAACCGTATGGTCGCAATGCAAATAAGTCGGGAGACAAATGTCGATGACGTCGATCGAGTCGTCGGACAGCATTTGGTCAAACGTTGCGGCTCGGGAAGTAGGGAAGGTCTTTTCAAATTCTTCGGCCCGTCCCACCTTGTTGTCGCACACGAGCGCCAACTCCGTGTTTTCTAGAATGCCATACACGTTCGCATGCATTCGACCCATAAAACCGCAACCGATTAGCCCAACTCGTATCATTACCGACCTATCTTATCGTCCGAGGCTAAAACGACTCTAAAATCGCGTTGCGCTCGGCCATGACTTCCTCGATCAAGGAACGGCTCTCAAGATGTTCGGCCGCCTTCTCAGCCAGCCGAAACTCGAGTTCCCCCATGCCTATGACGGCCATTTCTATGGCCTTATCGTGAAACAGTTTTCTGCTCGTGATCTTAAATGGAGACTGCAGCATTTCGTGCGCGTTCATATAGCCGGTGAGCCGGGCAACCAACCGGAACCGACCATAGTTGGCCAGTTGCCAAACGGCTTCGGCAAAGGCAAAACCCACATAATAGGGCGAATCAATCATCGTGACAAGATTTCGGTACATTCGGTTTACGGCCGATTGCCGTCGGTCTGTCATGAATTCGGAAGTGGCAAGTTGTAATCGAATCACCATGCCAAGAGAGGTGGACCCGGTGGGGAATTCATTCCAAACCGTCTCTGCTTCACGAGCCAAAACATAGGCTTCTTCAAACCGTTCCGTATAGAGATACACCCCGGCTAAGCATGTTAACGCGGCTACGTGGCGGTACGGATTTCTAACGACCGATGCAAGCTCGGCGGACTTTAACGCGGCCTCGAGAGCGGCATCATACTGTTCGACGTTGCTGTAGCAATTTGCGAGTCCGTGATGTCCCCTGGAAGCTTCCAAAAGATGCCCACCCCGCTCGGCAATCTCGACGGTCTTCTTGAACGTGTTCAAAGCGAGGTTCACGTCGCTGCGAATGTAATGCGAACCAACCTCAATGAGTGCTCGGCATAGCTCAAGGTCGTTGCCAGACTCTTGAAAGTATGCAATCGCCTTTTCCACATGCTCGCTCCAGTTTGCCTCTGGAAACACCTCTAAAACATAATGAGCGAGTCCAACTCGGATTCGGGCTACAAGCAATGGTTCGATGGCAGCGACCGAGTCCAGTCGGTCACGAACTAGCTCGAACAACTTTCGCAAGTGGGGACCCCAAGAATAGAGAGGTTGAGATGTGATTACCGCTGCCGCGACGATAATAGCGCCGACATCATCGTCACGTTGTAGCAGTTCGCTGATGACAAGCAAACAGTTGGGCTGGGCATGTTGTAGGCCAGGATATGCCGAAGCAGACCTGGCAAACGGCTCCAGGAGGGCAACGTAAGTTTCGCAGAACTTGTTTATCGTCTCCTCACGAAGCTCGGGTGAAATCTTGTCTGTCAAGAATTTCCGGATAGCATCGAGAATGTGATAGCGAGGCTCGCCTACTTCCAGGGAAGGGGATATCCAGCTCGATTCCTCAAGCGACTGCAAAACGGCCAACGTGTCCGCGCCAACTCCTAATGCTTCCGCCGTCTCATGGTCAAATCCACCAACCGCAATGGAAAGCCGCATCAGCGCTTCTTGCAACTCCGGAGTCAGGAGGTTAAAGCTTTGCTCCAAAACCACTCGCAGCGATTGGTGTCGCTCTGGCAAATCTTTGCGACGGCTCGATAGAACGTCGAAATTGGTTCCTAAGTGGTCCATCATTTGCGAAAGCGATAAGGTTCTGGCCCAACCCGCGGCCAACTCGATTGCCAGGGGCCAACCCTCCAATCTTTGGCACAGCGTGATCATGTTAGTGGCGGTGCGCTCAGTAAGTTGGAAGTCATGTTTGGTTGCGCGGGCTCGATGCACAAACAAAGCGATTGCCGGGTTCTTCATCAGGTCCGCCAAGGTCGTGAAGGGTTCGAGCTTCGGAACTGGCAGCATGGGAAGCGCGACGGTGAGTTCGCCCGGCAACGCTAATACTCGACGGCTTGTGACCAGCACCTGCTGCCCCGACGTCTCGAGTAGCCGCATGATCGTTTCGCTCATCGCTTGCTCGGCCACGTTTTCTACATTGTCGAGAACGATGACAGATTCGCCCAGGTCATCGAGAAGTGAAATGACCTCATCCAAGGTATGTGGAACTCTCTCCAGCGTGCTTCCGACCGCCGCCGTGAATGCCCGAGTGAGTTGTTCCTCAGTTTCTACCCCGGCAAAGGACACAAAGATAATAGGCGCTTCCCTCATTGCCTCTAGCTGTTTGGCAACTTCGACCACAAACCTGGTCTTGCCTACCCCACCAACGCCGGTTACAGCGATGAGCCTCTGCCCATCTCTGATGGCATTGACGACAGTTTCGATATCCTTCTCACGCCCAAAGTAAGTGGACGGGTAACGAGGTAGGGTCGGGTTTTGAATGGAGCCCGTCGAATTGATGCGAATTTTTCGAGTCGGCTCAGCGGAATCTTGCTCCTCTGATTTTAGGAATGAATCTGCCTGAGCCGGCTCGATCTCGAGAATGCTGTGAGACGGTGCTTGCTGTGCGGCATCGCGAGCCTGGGCAAGCAGCTTCTCCGCTCGTGCTGAAGGGTCAAGGCCCTCGCTAGAGTAGAGCCGATCCAGGGCCTCATACTGGGCTATTGCCATTCGGGGATTATTCGATAACAAGTACAACCGCATCAACGCGCGATGGCTGCGCTCATCAAACTGATCAATCTCAAGACGTTTACGGGCATAGTCAATGGCGGGTGCAATCCTGCCCGCGGCTGCGTTTGACTTGATGAGCTCGCTCAGACATTCGTATAGCTGTTCCGAAAGCTTGGCGCGCTCCGTGAGTACCCATTCGTCGTAGTAGCCGGAAAGAAATTCGCCTCCCAAGCCAGCGGCGCCCCCTAACAGCTGTTCCCGCTCAGGCAGAATTGCGCTCTTTCTCGCGTCTTCTAGTAGATTAACGAATAGCTCCACATCCGTCTCGCACACATCGCCTCGCACAGAAACGGTCGAGTAATCGGCCTGAATGAGATAGTCCTGTTCGGCACCGGGAGGGTGCAATTGACGGCGAAGGGAAGAAACCGCCTGATTCAGGCGATTCCTGATGGTTGTCATAGCTCCGTCCGGCCAGAGCATCTCAGCGATCACTTCTCGCTGGAACTTTTTGCCCTTGTTGGCGGCGAGGAATGCAAGCAAAATCGCGGTCTTTTGAGTTTGGAATCGATCAATGACTGATTCCCCTTGAATCACCCTTAATCCCCCCAGCATTTCAATCCTGGTATGGATTGCCATTAGTAGGGTTTTACCGAATTCTATGTTGATTGTGTTGCAACTTTCTTACAATCGAAGATCAAGCGTAAAGGGCAGGTATGTGGTCACAGGTTCAAAACCGTGCTTTCCATACCAGTCGGTAAGATTGGTCCAATCAATAAGGCAGTTTCGCTTACCACTTGATTTTAATCTGCTGAGGCTGCCGGCTAGCAGCGCGTCGCCCAATCCTTGACCACGGACGCCCTTCGAGATGCCGATTGGTCCGAGTGCACACCAATCTGGTCCGAGGGCTGAGGACCAAACTGCCCCGGAAATAGGGTGAATCGTCGACGCATCTTGGGTTAGCGAGAATCCGCGAATCTCTCCATCAACGCAAAGGACATCAATCGCGCTTGGGTCGCCTTGAGATTCAACGTGGTTGAGACAATCGTGACGCCAACGCCCAGGGAACTCCTCTTGGAAAAACTGGTCCAGCTCAGCAACGTCGTCCGCTTGGCACTGCCGAACGTTGGCGACCGCTTTCGGAGAGAAGGTGTAGTCTTCAAGATCAAGCAATACGTCAGAGATGGGTTCACCCTCATCAAATCCTTCGATCAAGAGGAAGTCCTTTAGTTGCCCAAATTCCAAGGGGCAGCCCGGGAAAAAGTGGTTGAGGTCTTGACCAAATCGAAGTTGAGCTATTCCTCTTTGATTCAAAACTTGCTTGGCATATTGCATCAGATCAACGCCGATTTGTGGATCGGCAAAGGCAATTGAACTGAGGTGAGCTAAGTCGCGTATCGGACCGGGGTAGAAGCCGAAGGCGCTCCTCTTCACGGAGACAAAGCCAATTGGCCGAAGGGATTCGTCGAGCTCAATGGCAGATGCTCCCCAATCAAAGGTCTTGCAACTGACCGTATTGGCCTCGAAAAGCTTTGGCGTCATGACGTAACGCTCCGGGTAGAACGAATTCCAAAGATTGGCGAGTGCTTCGAAATCTGCGTGGCGAAAACTTACGCGCATTTCTCAGCGGCAACAAGCTGTCGTAGATGCTCTCCGCAGAGATTCAAAGCCTCACGAGTGCGATTGATGCGACAAATCATGTGTCCGTCATCCGCAGCCAAGAAAGCAATCAGACTGGGAGCGGCAAAAAGAGCCTCAAATGCGTCACCGTAACTGCCTTCAAGCTCCATCGTTTGGCTCGCGTCATTCACGTCAAATCGCAAGTAAGCAATGGCAAATGGGCGAACTGAATCATAGTTGGTGTGCATCCAATCTCTCTCTTTCAGATACTTCGATTCAAGTGCTGGCGTGGGGGCGTAGTTAGCCGCATCACACAAGATCTCGACGAGACTCTCATAGTGCCCGTAAAACTCAATCAACGTTTCTTGGCGCTCCCTTGCCGTTGGAACATTTGAGACCGAAGATTCCTCACGCGCCTCAACCCAATCCCGCCATGCCAGTCGCAATCGGACCGGAATCCGCGCGATGCGCCGTAAAATGCCTATTCGGCGATAAATAACCCTTCCTTGGATGTTCATGATGTGGCCTCCTTGGCTTTATCAACATAGTTTAGACGTAGATTACTGACCAGATTGTGCATTTCTCGTCGGTCAGAATCATTAAGTTCTTTGTCAACGATCCCAGCTAAGTGAGCAACGACGTCAATAGCCACCTTTGCTTCAGTAATATTGGGTTCGATTTTGCCCGTCATGAAGTCGGGTTGCAATCCCAACTTCTGCCATGCAATGGCGGCCATTTGATCGGCCATCGCAACGACCGCCGTGTAGACACTGAGGGGCTTACCCTCTTCCTCGCTCATGAAGATGCAGACGGAGTGACTTGGATAAACGAATCTCGATTTTTTTTTAGCCCGAGGAGGGGGGGGCGGATGGCGATCCCTGATCACTGGGCGGGGAACTAGGATCGCTTGCATGATCGCCAGCCTTGTCGTCAACCGGTGGTGGATTTATGTTTTCAATTTTGTGACCAAAGAACAATT
>JBEBHJ010000080.1:0-12531 GCA_040081075.1 Fimbriimonadaceae bacterium
GCCTGATTCAGGTCCGTAAATTTCGGTAATTCGGCCCCGAGGAAGACCGCCCACTCCGAGGGCCAAGTCTAAGCTCAAAGAACCGGTCGGAACAGCCTCAACATGGTCATGCTCGGCGGCTCCCATCCGCATGATCGAACCCTTTCCAAAAGCCTTCTCAATCTGACTGAGAGCCATTTCTAAGGACCGCTCGCGGTCCGTACTCGTTTTGCCGGCTGCGCCGTTTTTTTCACTCGCCATGGTGGACACCAGTATACTACACTTTGTATTGTTTGTCAAAAAGTTCCTTTCAAGAAATGTCGAGGAGACGATGGCGATTGCTGCTCAGCTTTGCCCTCTTTGGGGGCCAGGAACCGTCGTCAAACTTGAGGGTGATTTGGGGGCCGGAAAGACCACATTTGTGAGAGGCGTTCTCCGGCATCTCGGCTATCAAGAAGCGGTGAAATCACCGACTTTTAGTCTCCTTTGTGTTTACGACACCAATCCGCCCGTCGCTCATCTCGATCTCTATCGCTTAAGGTCATACGAGGGCGTCGGTCTGGAAGATTTGCTCGATACCCACGTGTGCCTCATTGAGTGGCCCGACCGAGCGGTCGGGCTTGTCCTAGATCCTGCCCAACAATGGACCATTAAGATGCAGGGAGAAGACAGCTTTCGAGAAATAATCGTAGAAACAGTTGGAACAGAATTGGATTGAACATCCTTTTGAAGAGCACAAGAAATGAAAATAATCGCAATCGCCGCAATCATTCTCGCCGTTGGCGCCGGGATCGCTCTTCAGAATGGGCAAGCTCAATCAAAAGGCAAGAACACGAAGGTCGAATCAGCTAGCCCCAAGAGAAAGGATAAGGTCGTAATGAGCGAAGAGGCTTGGAAGAAAAAGCTCACAGAAGAGCAATACAAGATTCTCCGTGGGCATGGCACTGAAGCCGCTTTTTGCGGAGTATTCCACAACTTTAAAGACAAGGGAGTTTACTTCTGCGTTGGGTGTGAACTTCCTTTGTTTCGTGCCGATGATAAGTTTGACAGTGGCACCGGTTGGCCGTCGTTTTTCCAACCCTATGCCAAAGATAGCACTTGGCTAAAGCTCGATACCAGCTACGGAATGGTTCGGCAGGAAGTGCTATGCTCGCGTTGTGATGGACACCTTGGCCACGTTTTCGATGATGGCCCCAAGCCCACGGGTCTTCGGTTTTGCATTAACTCTGAGGTCTTGAAGTTTAAGTCTTATGAAGAGCTCAAAAAAGCCGGCAAAGGCGGAAGTTAGCCTAGCGCCTCAATCAAATTCCCCGCCCCATGCCGCACTGGATCGCAGGCAGGCAATCCCGTTTCTGCGGTGATCATTCTCACCGCAACGTCGGCTTCATCGGGTTCAAGGTGGGCGGTGTTCACGCTGACAGCTCGCATGATTGGGCGAGTAAAGGTTCCACAGGATTCTCCAAGGTCCTCGTAGAGTGCTGCCAAGGCGCGCAGCTTTGGAATCAAAATCTCGGGATACCGAAAAAGCGTGTTCTGTCCCGCCCGACAGCACAAAATCATGTCGGTGGCGCATGACCCCCGCAACAAAGGCAACGGCGAGGTTGAACCGGGATGACAGAGGGCCCCTTGCCCTTCAATAATGATCCAGTCTGCTTCGGCGTGTTTAAGGACGGCACCCTCAACTGCCCCCGACGCATAGTCCACTCGGATCGCATCCAACGGTATCCCATCACCCGTAACCGTGATCCCAATTTGCCCGGTCGCCACAAACTCGGCTACGATTCCTCTTTGCTTCGCCTCCCGCCATAATTCCAGACCGGCAGTCATCTTGCCGACCGCCATGTCGGTACCAACCATAAGGATTCGGCGATTGTTGAGGAGTCGGGCGGCTCCAGTCCCTGGCTCTATGCCAGTGGGTTCAACTCGCACATCCCAAATGAAGCCTTTGGCATCAGGATATCGTGGCTTGAGCGGCTCGTGAAGGCCGTTTACCATTGAAAGGCCGAGCGAAACAGCCAGATCAAGTTCCGCAAACCATTCTTTCGGAATCTTACCGCCCGATGGCGCAATGCCAAGAATCACAACTTTCGATCCGCAACCGAGGGCTTCCGATACACTCCCGACAATCGGAATTTCTCCCCGATGCTTGGGTTGCAAACTGGGAAATGCGTTCGACAAAGTTCGTCCCGCATAGCGCGGGTCAATGATGCAAGCGATGGGATTGGGCAAGTAACGCAGTACCCCATAGCCCATTTTTCCGTAAGGCTCGCCCAATGCCCCACTCATAAAGAGCGCAACAGGCATTTGTGGTTGCAATGGCGAGGAGCCTGCTCCTGCGTTCAAGCTTGGCATCGCTGAAGACTTTACCAAGTTTTGAACGTGATCCTATGCCGCGCGGTTGTTAGCATTCAGCTTAATGATCGTGGCGGCTAGGCCCGCCAGGATTTCCAAAGCTTGAGTGGCACCAGGATTTGCCGCACGGGGCCGCTGATCTAGGACGCAAAGCGCTCCGATATTTTCCCCATAGACCTGTATCGGTGCACCCGCATAAAATCGGATGTGTGGCGGTCCAACTACAAGCGGATTGGATTCAAAACGAGCGTCTAGCAAAGAATCGCACACAACCATCGGAATCGAAAGCTGAATGGCATGATTGCAAAACGAGTGTTCTCTATTCGAGCGTTCCAGATCAAATCCGATCCTTGCCTTGAACCATTGCGTATCGCGATCAATCAGGGTGATTGAGGCCATTGGTGCATTGAACCAGGTCGAAGCAAGCGCCGCGATGCCGTCCAAATCGTGATCCGGTGTTGTGTAGTCCACTTCAAGCGAATAAAGCATCTCCAGACGCATTTCCTCTCGAAGCATAAATGATGATGTGCTAGTTTCTCCCATAACTCTCCCAAAAAACATTTCCACGACAAACAATATCAGTAACCCGCATTTTTGCGGGTATTAGGACACGCACTCACACTTGTTACAAAGGGTCCATTGCAACGAACTGCGCCGGAATGCCGCATACTTACCATGGAATCGGAATGACAGAACACCCTGCCAACCGAACGCTTTGGAAAGAGCCGACAGTGTTGCGGCTCTTAATTGTTGCCGTACTTGCCGAGATTGGCTATGCGGTCCTAAACATCTCGACGATGCCGGTTTATCTACGGGACGATCGCAAGTTTGGGGCCACGGCGGTAGCACTGGTCTTAACCGGATTTCTGATAAGCGAAGCCGTAATGAAAAGCCCGATGGGACACTTTGCCGATCGCTACGGAAGCCGTCGATTGATGCTCATCGCGCCCCTGATAACTATCGGGACGTGCGTCGCTTCACTCTTCCTGCCCAGGTCCGAAGGGGCCCCAATCGAAATCTTGGGATTTGTTCTGCTTCGGTTGCTTGATGGAGTGGGAGCAGCGATGATTTGGCCATCCGCTTTCGCCATGATGAGCAACTCTGTACCCGATGCAAAACGGCAGCAGGGCATGTCGCTTCTCAACATGTGTTACATGGTTGGGATCGCGCTCGCACTTCCGATTGGGGGGTTGGTTGAAGATTCAACCGCATCCCTTTTCAAGAGTTCCACCGGCTCTAACTCGGGCGGAATCATGCTTGCCGCCCTCCTGTTCGCTGGTGTCTTCCTAACCGTTCACTTTTTTGTCAAAACAGATGCCAAACCGACAGAGGATCATGACGAGGCGCAGGGCCTTAAAACCTTGCTTTCAACATTCAAGCAAATTCCGGCTTACCTTATCCTCTCATTAGTCACGTTCATCGGCCTCGGTTTCCCGATGACGATCATCAAATTTTTCGCTCTTGATGAGTTCGGGCTATCTGCCACACAATTTGGAGCGTTTGTGATGCCGGGCGCGATCTTGATGGCAGTAATGAGCGTGCCCGTTTCGAAGTTCGGGGAAAAGTTGGGCAAGGCCCGTGCTGTTCATTGGGGCATGGCTCTCTGTGGCGCCGGCATTTCCCTCATTTGTTTAGGGGCAATCTTCTCCGCCTTTAGGAGCCCGGTTGTTCTAGGGCTTGCGGGCGTTCCTGTTGGACTCGGGTTCCTTATGGTCGTGCCCGCTTGGATGGCCAGTGTTGCCGACCTTGACCCAGCCAAACGTGCGGCCAATATTGGCGCAGTGATGACGGCCCAGGGAATCGGAGCCGTGATTGGAGCTCCACTTGGTGGCATGGCTTACGAAAAACTGGTTCCAGTTGGCCAAGCCGTGAACATCCCCCATCTTGGGCACTATTCGCCATTTATTGCGACTGCTGTCTGCCTATGGCTGGCATTTTTGATTTCGCTACGCATTCTTCGTGAACCCTGAGCCCGAAGCGGTCCAAATAGAATAAAATTGGCAGGTTCAATGCCCACTCCTCCTGTCCTTAATGTTGGGTTCTACAACTATGTCGTCACTGAACAAATTGTCGCAATGATTTCCAGTGAATCGGCTCCAATGCGCCGAATGGTACAAACCATGCGCAATGAGCGTAATTTGATTGATGCGACCCAGGGTAGACGAACAAAATCGCTAATTTTTACAAACAGTGGCATGATTATCCTTTCCGCAATCAGTCAGGAAACCCTTGCAAAGAGACTTTCAACTGGTGAGACAGGAATGGAGATCGTGACCGATGAAGAATAAATCCTTAAAGCAAGCCCTGCGCCATGTCATCTCTCCGTTCCGAGGAAAAGACATCGGAATTGATCTTGGCACCGCCAACACCCTCGTTCACGTGGCCGGACAAGGCATTTTGCTACGCGAGCCAAGCGTCGTAGCGATCAATAAGGATAACGGAAGCTGTGTGGCCGTTGGCGAAGAGGCGAAGCGCATGCTTGGCCGAACCCCTGCAAACATCGTGGCGATCCGGCCCTTGCGCGATGGCGTTATTGCCGATTTTGACCAAACCCTTGAAATGCTCAAGTACTTCATCGGAAAGGTTTCGCGCTCCCGGTTTGCCCGCCACTCCGTCGTAGTCGGTATTCCAAGCGGTGTTACAGAAGTAGAACGCCGCGCCGTACTTCAAGCGGCCGAGCGGGCTGGAGCTTGGCAGGCTTTTGTTATCGAGGAACCTATGGCCGCCGCAATCGGAGCAGGAATGCCCATCGAAGAGCCTACGGGCAACATGATCGTGGATATCGGCGGGGGAACAACCGAGGTTGCCATGATTTCATTGGCTGGTATTGTTCACTCTCGATCCATTCGGGTTGCGGGAGACGAAATTGACGAAGCCATTTCGGCCTATGTACGTCGGGCCTACAACCTCTACATCGGTGATCGAACGGCTGAGCAAACAAAAATTGACATCGGTAGCGCCTACGTACTTGAACAAGAGCTGTCCATTCAAGTTCGGGGCCGCGACCTAGTTTCAGGGTTACCCCGCTCGGCGGTCATCTCAAGCGATGAAGTGCGAATGGCCATTCAGGAGCCTCTCAACCAAATTGTTGAAGCCGTTAAGCTCACCCTCGAGGCAACACCGCCTGAACTAGCTGCCGATTGCATGCATCAAGGCATCGTTCTCGCGGGCGGCGGGGCCCTGTTGCGCGGAATCGATCAGCTCATTTCTTCGGAAACGGGCATGCCCGTGTGGATTGCTAACGACCCTCTCAGTTGTGTCGTATTAGGGACAGGAAAGGTCGTGGAAGCGATGCACGAGAATCCGAATATACGCCGCATGCTGGAGAAGTCATCACGGAACTAAAGCGACCGCAGCTCACTGATTGGATTTTCCTAGGCGCATTTGTGGCCGTTGGGTTCCTTGTCGGCTCCATGCAAAATCGGGCTAGGCTTAATGGGCAACACGATCTCATCACCACCGTAGTTTCCAAGCCATTCTCCATACCGGGCCAAGTAATGGATCGCGCCCTGAACTCCGGGAGTCAGTCCTTTCAGGGTCTGTGGCGCGGTGCCGAGCAATCCAGGACCATTGAGCGTCTGAGAAGCGAGGTGAAGGCTGCGAGTCTTTACACTGAGACAATGCGAGACCTTCGGGCTCAAAACGACCTTCTCCGTAAGCAACTCAACCTTCCCAGCGATTCAGAGGGCTCAAGAATGCCCGCCCGAATCATCTATCACAGCCCCCTAGAGAATCGGGTGACCCTCAATATCGGCAGCAGTAGTAATGTTAAGCCTGGCTGCCCAGTCGTTAATGGTGATGGTCTTGTTGGCATTGTCCAAGTGGTTGAAAAATCTGAATGCCAAGTGCAACTGATCACTTCGCCCCTGCCCTTCAAGGTTGGCGCGATGATCATGAGCGAAATCCCAGTGGTCGGACTCATCCATGGTCAGAGTTCGGACCGACTCGTTCTTGATCTTGTGGATATGAATGCCAAAGTTAAAGACGGCGACCTTGTCGTGACCAGCGGGATCGCAAAGTCGCTAATTCCCCGTGGCATCGTGATCGGTCGGGTCGTTTCGGTTGACACGAAAGAGCAATTTGGTCTGAAGTCAGTTGTGGTTTTCCCCGAGGTCCAAATGAGTCAAGCTCGCGAGGTCTTTGTTTTACGATGAAGCACACTTGGCTAGTTTTGGCCCTCGTGTGGCTCTTGGGTGTTTTGGACTTTGGTGTTGCCCCCCACATGGCTCTGCTCGGGGTGCGCCCCGATTTCCTGTTAGTAGGAACCATTGCGTTCTCCCAAATTTTTCCGCGCCCCGGGTCTGCAGGCATCGGGTTCCTCTGCGGACTGGTTCGCGGTGCGATCGTCGGGGCGAATCTGACTCATTACGTGCTCAGCCGAACGTTAACCGGCTTTATCGGCAGTTGGTTTCGAAGCTCTCAACGAGGGCAATCGGCCCTGCAAATGTTCATTACGGTTGTGATTGGCACCTTCTTCGCGCACCTGGTCTTCCTCATGACCGCCGCCCCCTCCAACGTGGCGACCTTCCTAACGGATACAATTATTGCGGCGATATACAATGGCGTTATCGCAATGCCAATGTATGTGTTGCTAAGCAAGTTTTTGGGGCTAAACAGTCGCCAAAGGCTGTGAATCTTAACTGGAATAACTAAATGAGCCAACACGTCAACGTACTTGAAATGGCAAGAGAACAACTTGCCCTTGCCGCCGATATTTTGAAACTGGATGAAGGCCTTCATCGCGTACTTGCTCGACCCAAACGACAACTTATCGTGAACTTCCCGGTCGTGATGGACAACGGCGAGGTTGAAGTTTTCGAAGGCTATCGCGTTCAGCACAACACTAGCCGAGGCCCCACGAAGGGCGGCATTAGGTTCCACCCCGACGTTGATGTTGAGGAAACCACCGCGCTGGCGATGTGGATGACATGGAAATGTGCGGTCGCCAACATTCCGTATGGCGGCGCAAAAGGATCAGTCAAGGTTGACGTAAAGCGACTGTCAAAGCGGGAACTGGAGAAACTCACACGCCGTTACGCAAGCGAAATTAACATCGTCGTGGGCGAACGCGGCGACATCCCAGCACCCGATATTGGCACTAATGCCCAAGTCATGGCTTGGATCATGGATACATTCTCGATGCAATCTGGCTACACCACGCCCGGCGTTGTAACCGGAAAGCCCATCGAGCTCGGAGGTTCCCAAGGCCGAGTTGAGGCCACTGGTCGCGGAGTTGTCGTAGCCGCCGAAGAAGCCGCCAAAATTCTGAACATGGACCTCGGCAACTCAAAGATTGTTGTACAAGGTTTTGGTAATGTCGGTGCGATCGCCGCGCGGATTGCGGAAGAGAACGGCGCCACTATCGTCGGTGTGAGCGACGCCCGCGGCGCGATCTACAACCCCAAAGGTCTGCCGATTGCCGAGCTTTGCCACAAATATGCGGGTCGCGATGGAGGCATCGCCGAGTACGCTGACTGCGAGAAGATTACAAACGAGCAACTGCTCGAACTTCCCTGCGACGTGCTCTTCCCTTGCGCAATTTCGGCCCAGATCACCAAGGATAACGCTGATAAGATCAAGGCGCGGCTCATTTCCGAAGGAGCAAACGGCCCGACCACTCCAGAAGCCGACGAGATCCTCTTCGACAAGGGCGTCTTCGCAATTCCCGATATCCTCGCCAACGCGGGCGGAGTTGTTGTCAGCTACTTCGAGTGGGTGCAAGATCTTCAGAACTTCTTCTGGGAAGAGGACGAAGTTAACACCAAGCTCACTCGCATCATGCGCAGTTCGTTTGCAGCCGTCAACGAAACTCGCGAGAAGCACAAGGTAAATATGCGCACAGCAGCCCTCCTCATTGGCGTGAAAAGAGTCGCCGACGCAACCGTTACCCGCGGAATCTTCCCCTAAGGCACTAACGCAGTAACTCTTCAAGAGCCGACTCAACCGTCGGCTCTTTGAGTACAACCATCTTTATGTCGCCGTAACCTTCCGACAGCAATCGGGCCGCCAATTGCTGTCCCTCCGCCGCTCGAAGGACCACACCACGATCGGTCTCGGCAATGCTGATCTCAAACG
This sequence comes from Fimbriimonadaceae bacterium, assembly GCA_040081075.1. GTDB lineage: Bacteria > Armatimonadota > Fimbriimonadia > Fimbriimonadales > Fimbriimonadaceae > JANJUB01. The sequence continues at coordinate 8,407 of JBEBHJ010000080.1, forward strand.
GCGCAACCAACGCGCGCACGCCGGACTGATTTTGAGTCTCCACCTCGATAACGGCCTCACCGTGAAGCCGAAGCAGTTCTTCGACCGTACCAACGAATCGAACGCCGCTCGACTGCATCACAACGAGGTGATCAAAGTGAACAGCAAGTTCAGGCCGATTTGTCACGGCGATCAGGCCGTACCCAACGTTGAGCCGCTTCCGAAATGCCTCCATGACTTTTCGAAATGACCAAGGGTCAAGTGAGTCGAACTGACCGTCAACCACCATCAGTCCCGTCTCGCAACTGAGGCAAGACAGCAACTCAGCCAAACCGCGTTGGGTGCGAGATAGCTGGTCGACGGATGTGTTTTGGCAGTCCCACAGCCCGGTTGCATAGAGTGCCTCACCGGCTAGGTTCGCGCGCTTTGAACCGGCCCCACGGCGAGCAACGCTCAGAGGCGTGGCCCGACGCGGCCACCCTGCATCGCCGGCATGACTAACGGGGCTGTTTGAAGTTGCCCTGCCTTGACCGATTCGTTCGAGTCCCAGGGCGGTTCGGAGGAATCGGGTCTTCCCTCCCCCGGCTGGACCTAGAATACAAAGCGATTTACCGGAAGCGAGCGAAAGCGAAAGGGTTGGACCCTGGGGGAGGGGGCTAAAGCCATCGAGAACAAGGAGATCGGCCAAAGGCTAAAGCACCAAAAGATCTTTGGTGGATTTCGTGAGGATTTCGATTCCATCAGATGTGACCACCACATCATCCTCAATCCGAACGCCTCCCCAACCATCGATATAGACGCCCGGCTCAACTGTCCAAACCTGTCCTTCCTCAAGTATCTCATCAACCCCTGCCGAAAGCCGCCCAGAATCGTGTACAAGGCGGCCTAAACCGTGTCCAAGCCCGTGGCCGAAATACTTTGAAAGATCCTTTTCATCCATCACGTCTCGAACTCGGCGATCAATATCCTTTCCATTAACGCCCGGCTTCATCATCTCCAACGCCGCAAGCTGGGATTGCAAAACTTGGTGATAAACCTCTTGATGCCTTGGGCTGGCCTCGCCAACTACAACAGTGCGGGTGATGTCGCTGTTGTAACCGTCGTGGCAGGCACCAAAATCAAACGTGATAAAGTCGCCGTGCTCCACGAGCTTTTGGCTCGCGCGACCATGCGGCAAAGCGCTTCGCCACCCGGAGGCAACGATCGTATCAAACGCGACCGAGGCTCCTTGTCGCTTCATAAAGAACTCCATCTCGAGAGCAATGTCGTACTCAGAGACGCCGGGCTGCACCATGCGCTGCAAGTGAGAAAAGCAGGCATCGGCGACTCCGCAAACATGTTTGATCTTTTCGACTTCACTTGGCGACTTGACTTTTCGCAGAGGGGACACGAGGTCACCGGCCGAAACGAAATCCACGCCGAGCGCATCGCGATACTGTTCAAAGCTCAGATAAGAGAGATTTTGGCCCTCGAACCAGACTTTCGTTGCGCCAAACGACTTGATTACAGAAGCCAAGAACTCTGTGAACTTCACGGGAGATGCGAAACTCACAACTTCCATGTTTGATACCTGCTCTGCCGCTTGACTCTTGTAGCGGCTATCAGTAATGAACTTCGACTCGGAAGCGGTGACAAGCACCGACCCAAATGAACCAGAAAACTGGGTTAGCCACGCAACATTGGTGATGTCGCTCAAAAACAGAGCGGAGACTTCCGCTTCTGCCATCTTCGCTCGCAATCGTTCTAAGTTGTTCATACGGTGTCCCTTTGCATAAGAGTTAAGGCTTGTAAAGCAAGCAGATATCCATGAGATCCAAATCCCATGATTTGGCCAATCGCAATTGGGGCGATGACGCTGTGGTGCCGGAATTCCTCCCGGGCCTTCAAGTTTGAGAGATGCACTTCGATTACGGGCAATCGAACCGCAACTAACGCATCTCTTAATGAAATTGAGTAGTGCGTTAGTCCGCCGGGATTAATAACGATTCCGTCCGCCCAACTTCTGTGCTCATGAATCGTATCAATCAAAACTCCCTCAGTGTTTGACTGAAGAATTCTTACTTCCAAATTCAAGCGTTTGGCGTGTTCTTGGATTTCGACATCAATCTCACTTAGCGTCTTCTTTCCATAGATATCGGGTTCTCGGAATCCAGTCAAGTTCAAGTTTGGTCCGTGAAGAATGAGAATTTTCAACGACGTGGTCATGGTTTCATATCCTTGAGATCAATAGCGCTCTCTGGAAGCAAATGCGGGATGCCATCGATGACGGGAAAAGCTTTCTGACACGCCTCGCACACAAGATAGTTTCCCTCGAGCTTCAATGGGGGTCGCTCGTCATTTAGGGGGCAACCCAACAGGGCAACAAATTCGGGATCAAGAGCTTCGGCCATAGCTAGTTGTTCGCAATCACTTCTTTGTAGATTTGTTCGGTCTGGGTCGCGCAACGCGCCCAACTAAACTTCCCTTCTTGTTCAAATCCGCGTTGACGAACTTCTTGGAGCTTACTCGAATCGCTCGAAAGAAGGTCCGCTAGTTGCTTTGCCCAGGTTTCCGGAGTCCAATCCGCTCCGTAGATAGGGGCGGCGCCGCCAGCCTCCCGGTGAGCCCCATTGGAACTCGCCAATACGGGACAGCCGCATCGAAAAGCTTCGAGCAACGTGATGCCAAAGCCCTCGTAATGTGCGGGTGCCAGATAGGCATCTGCCGAAGAATAGAGGGCGTTAAGCAACTCCCGAGAAACATAACCAACGGGCACCACGCGATCGTTCAGCTCTTCTTCACCCCAACCCTCTTTCCCCGTGAGGAGTAGTTTGTGAGGGAACGAATCTGGCAATAACTTCACCGCATTCATAGCCAATTGCAGGTTCTTTCGCGGCCATCTTGTCCCAACGGCCAATAGAAATGGTCCCTGAAATCCTAACTCCTGCTCAATCATGCTTTGTGCGTAGTCGGTTCCCATTCGCTGAACGTCATCGCCACAAGCGTTATGGGTAACCGCAACCTTATCCCCCAGGCCAGAGATATTCTTCAAAATCTCTGCTTTTGAAAACTCTGAAACCGTGATCACCTTTTCGGCTCTTCGGCAACTTGACGGCACCATTCGCTGTAAGATCAAACGGTCTTGGGGTCTGAACCAAGTTGGGTCGGCATAGAAGGAGACATCGTGGACAGTGGTAATGCCACCGTGACCCACCAGTGGGCTCAAATTGTATTGCACGTGGATGGCGCTTGCGCGCAAACGACGTGCGGCCAAGGGAAATCGTAGCAGGCTCCACCAGCGATCTCGGCTCGAATGCATCTCAATCCACTGAAATTTGTCTGAATCGGGAACCTCAGCCGGTTGCGGAGTGTTCGAAAACAAGAGGTACAAAAAATCGGAGTCTGTTTTCGCCAAAGCCCGTACAAGCCCCGTCCAGTAGGAAGTGTCCCCCGTGTTCTTCTGACCGATTAACCGGGCATCTATCGCAATCGTTTTCTTTGGCATAGTGGAATCTGGTCTAAAACCTGCTTTAATAAGATATCAATCTAACAGACGGAGTTTCATTAAAATGAGAGCAAACAACAAAACAAGAAAGTTGATGGCGGGCGCGGCCATCGGTTTGGTCGCCGTAATTGGTGCCCTTAGCGTTTTCAAGCCGTTCGCCGGTACCCCCGACGAGTTTCAGCAAGTTATGGAAAAGCGCATGGTGGCAAAGGCCGAAGAAAACAAAAGGGCGCTCACGGACCCGAGGCAAACAAGTTCGACCGAGGACTTGCTCAATAAGGTCAAAACCGCCGAAACGGCTAAACCTGGCGATGATCTCCAGACCAAGGTGAAGAAGTCGTTGACGAGTTCGACGCCACTCTTGCTCAACCCTGCACCCCGAGTGACAAAGGCTAATCAAAATCCCGCCGCAACAACCACTCACTGGTACCGAGACGAAAACGCAATCAACAAAAACAACGGCAAATAGCTCTTTGTTTTGACATCCTAGCGACCGACAATTGGAGTTGGTATCTGCATGTCTGAACAATCAACATCTGAAGTCAAAGCAACCGGTACGCCTGAGGCGGACCGGTTTGAGGAGCTTTTTCGGGCAATTCCGATCCCATGCCTGGTGTTTGATTGCAACTTTCAAGTCACCGAATGTAATAGAGCGTCACTTC
>JBEBHJ010000081.1:0-12456 GCA_040081075.1 Fimbriimonadaceae bacterium
GGCGATGATGCTTGGTTGGAAATTCCTGTGGGACTACATGAACAAGAAGCTCACCGTAACCGACATTGAGAAGAAAATCGAAGAGCTTGTCGGAATCAATGGAATGGCTGTGCCGGGCGCACCTGCCGAAGTCGCATATGACATCGATTATCTAGACGATTACCACTACACGCTCTCAGTTTTCCGAGCCCGGGCCGCCAGAGAAGAGGCGGAGAGAGCCGCGGCGCAAAAAGCAGCTAATCCGTAAACTCAAACGTGTAGAGGTAAAGAGCTCGGCCACCCTCAATTTCAAGCTCTTCTCTTTCCATAACTACAGGATCAGTTGGTTCCATAGGATCTATTATGCCCCGCTTCCCTGCGATGCTATGAGCTCGTCAAGCGCCTCCGATTCATGGGCCCAGATCGTGAAAAGTCTCTCCTTTTCATCCTGTTTTGCCTGATGATCCTTTGTAAGTTCCATCAAGTTCTTTGGGGGTGGCATCTGCCCCAATTCAATTTCAATGGCCCTAACCCGATCCTCAATTTTCTGAATTTTTGCCTCGATCTCTTGGATCTCTACCTTTCGACGAGATATCTCCTTTGAGACTTCACGCGGTGAGAGCGATGATTGGACGACCGCTGGCTTTATTTCAGCTTTCAGCGGCTTCGCGGTCTTCTTCAACAGGGACCGGCGATAATCGGCATAGCCGCCCGGATATTGGGCAACCGAACCGCGCCGAACATCCAAAATTGAGTCGGTTAGCTGGCCGAGCAACCAGCGGTCGTGCGAAATCAAGATTAGAGTTCCCTTATATTCTTTCAGAACGCCAGCAAGTGCTTCTCTGGAGTCCATATCCAAGTGGTTCGTGGGCTCGTCTAAGATCAAAAGGTTTGGCTTCAGGACAGTAAGCGAAGCAAGCACCAGTTTATTTTTCTCCCCGCCAGACATTGTGCGAATCGGCCTGAAGACGTCATCGCCGTAAAACAAAAATCTGCCTAACAGGTGACGCGCTTCCGGCGGCTTGATATCGAAGTTGTAAACCAGGTGATCCAATGGCGATTGGTCAAGATTAAGCTCGGAAACATCTTGGGCGAAGTACCCGACTTCGACATTGGCCCCGAGTTTGGCAACGCCGCTGGTTGGCTCTACCAAGCCCAGCGCGCATTTGATCAAAGTTGACTTTCCGGCTCCGTTCTCGCCAATAACGCCCCAGCGATCGCCAATCGTGACAGTCCAGTCCACGTTATTTAATAGCGGTTGGTCGCCATATTGCTTGCTGATGCCTTTGCAGTTGAGTACGACGTCGCCGCTTCTTTTCGCCGCTACATAACCCGCCGCCATCGAAGAGTCCTTTCGCTCAACCACGACCTTCGCCGCGGTTAGTTTTTCCATCATCTTAAGGCGTCCGCGTGCTTGAGCTGTTCTCTGAGTTCCCATAAAACGCCGGACATACTCGTCGAGTTTGTCAATCTGGTCCTGCTGTCGTTTTGCAACTTCTGCAATCCGATCCGCTTCCTCATCTTTGACCTTCAGGTACTTTGCCAAAGGCCCGGGATAGGCATGCATTCGGCAGTTCCTAATCTCAAGGAAACGGTCAAATCCAGACTCAAGGAAAGTTCGATCGTGGGAAACAACAATGATGGCGCCAGGATAGGTTTTGATCCAGCCCTCTAACCACTCTGTCGCCTGCAAATCCAAGTGGTTGGTAGGTTCATCCAAAATCAGCAAGTCCGGCTCCTCTAAGAGCAATCTAGCCAGTGCTAATCGGGTCTTCTCTCCCCCACTCAGCTTGGATGTCGGCTTTTCGAAGTCTGCTTCGAGGAATCCCATCTTTTGGAGAACCAATCGCACGTCATTTTCTGCGCGATAGCCTTCCATGTCTACGAAGTGCTCGTGAAGCGTGGCGTATTCCTCTAATTCTTCCTCACTGGGTGAATCCATGAGTCGAGCTTCCAATTGCTGCAACCGCTGTTTGAGTTCTAGCTGCTCGGCTCTCGCCATCTCGGCTTCTTGCAATACGGTTTTGCCTTTGGAAACTTGCCCTTCTTGTTTCAGGGCACTTACGCGGACTCCGCGCGAAAAGATAATCGTGCCTGAATCTGGCTCCTCTTGCTCCAACAGGAGTCGCAATAGCGTGGTCTTACCGCAACCGTTACGTCCGACAAGCGCGATTCGGTCACGCCGATCGACCCGAAAAGAGATGTCTTCCAGGATGGTGTCGATGCCAAACGACTTTGAAACTCCATTAACGCTTAGCAACACGATACAATTATCCCTATGGCGCAAGCTCTTAGATTTATTGAGGCCAACAAACTGATGTTTTCACTTCCAGAACATGCCGCCCGTTTGCGCGTTGAAGTCGAAGATGAGTTTTGCTTGATTGATGCCATAATTCGCCGGCCCTTCCCTATGAGCCGACCGGACTCCTTCTTATCCATCCAGAACTCCAAGGGTGACGAAGTAGGAATGATACGATCATTGGACGATTTAGACCACGAATCGCGCAAACTCGTCGAGCGAGAGATGGATCGTCGCTACTTCACTCCTAAAATCCTGCAGCTGAAATCACTGAAGCAGGATGGCGGAATGTGGACGTTTGAGGTTTCCACGAGCCGTGGTCCCTGCACCTTCTACGTCCGAAACTGGCGAGACTCCTCACACGAAGTTTCCCCTGGGCGATTCATCATTCAAAGTGTGGACGGACAACGCTTTGAAGTTCCTGATTTTGATGCGCTAGATCAACGCAGTCAAATTCTCATTGAGCAGTTGTTCTGACCGAACCCAGCTCAATTTCTTTCGCCGCAACAGCTGGTTCTAAGGCGCCTTCCTCTGGACGCTGATAAGGCGTCAGCGTGAGCTGACCGCTTTTGTGTAGGGACACGACCCCGAATCCAAATGATCTTCCTGAGGCAGGTTTCCAATCCTTCTCTAAGGGAGTACCGCCGTTGCCACCCACAATTTGCCAGGCCTCCGAGCCCTCAATACGGCTTACATCCCAGGCGTGCACGTGAGCACAAACATACGCTTTCGCAAGTGGCGTCTCTTTGAATAATTCTACGAGCGGTCCTGCATGCTCTGGATCGATTGGAGAGTCTCCGTGACTGGTTAACGGCTCGGTCAAATTCCGATGCCCAAACATAAACACTGTCTTGCCACGACTTGTTGCCTCGGAAATATCTCTTCGAATCCATTCCATCGGAACTGCGCCAATCTTGTTGCTCGATACCCGTGTATCAGTGTTGATTATCGTGAAATGGAGTGGACCATGTTCAATCGAAAAATTGAGACGACTCTGATCATCTACGATCCCATCTGCTCCACGTCGGCCCGGTCCGTTCGGCTTTGTCGGCATTAGGTGATTTCGAAGAAGCCACTGATTCCACACACCAGATGTGAAGTCACTCGCCAACTTTGCCCTATCCACTTTTCGGTTCATTTCGTGGTTACCCGCAATGGGTATCAAAGCAACCTTTCCGCGCAAGGGCGAGCGTCTGAATTCGGCTATCCAGCCTTCTAGTTGCGCATTCAGCCCTTCGCCCTTATCATCCTCGTATCCCAAAACGAGATCGCCTGTAGCAAACAAGGCATTGGGTACCGGTCGAATACCAGCAATGTCCTGAAAGTTTTGTTGCAACTGGGGCAAGTTTGCAGAACTCGGGTTCGTGGGCTTTTCCCATTGATCCTTTTCGAGCCGATTGCATCCGAAAAAAGCGAAGGAGTAAACAACGGGATCGGATTGATGAGATAGGGCAACTGCAGAAGCAAGTGTTAAGATGGCAAGCATAATTGAAGGCACCGGCGAGAAGCCGGTGCCATTCTCCGTGTGGTGTCCTAGTTAACGCAAGGACCGGGATTGTATGGAGCAAATGCCGGATAGAATCGGGCCCCATATTGGTAGGCCGAATTGTCCAGAGTCCGACCCAACTTCTGATTCTTAGCGTGACCGTCGGCATAGCTATAGTTTGCACCCTTGCTATGACGCTCCCAGAACACGCGAATAATATCATTCTTGTCATTCGTATCTGCCGCAAGGTGCTGGTCTGCGAATGGCTCAGTCCAATAGGCGAAATTTGGGGTCCCGGCAAGAGATGCATACTGTGCGGGCACCTGGATCGAACCTGGGCAAGGCTGCGATGGGTTGAATCCGCTGACTCCTTTGTGTTTGCCCATCTGTGTCCCTCGAGGCGTCTTATCTCGTCGCTCAGCTAGCGCAATCGTATTAGCGGGCTCATCCAATACGGTTAGAGGTTGAGGAATCCAATCGTGAGCCGGCATCAAGTTGTAGTTGGGAATATAGCTGTATTTAGGAGCTTGCCAGTCGCAATACATAGAGCCGCCACCGTTCACCTTTCCAAGATCAGCAACTCCATTTGGCGCCGGAAATTTCGGGGTTACTGGGTTGATGTCGCTTGGACACACAAACATATCGTAGTTCTTGATGTAGGGTTGCATCAAATAAGTCCAGTGAATTTGATAGATGCCGCCAGGGTTGTAAGATTGTGGCGTTAGCACGGACTCCCAACTCGTTTGACAAAGCGTATCCTCGCTATCTCCCGCGTAAAGAAAGATGGCGGTTCCCATCTGCTTCATGTTGGAAAGACAAGTGGTCTTTTTCGCAGCTTCCTTCGCCTGAGCAAAAACAGGAAAAAGAATTGCAGCAAGAATGGCGATGATCGCGATAACGACAAGAAGTTCAATGAGAGTAAATGCTCTTTTCATAGGGTTCCTCCACGGGACACCCCGACTATGAACATCCTTTGTTAACAAAGGATGTCCAAATGATTAACGGGTCGTTATGAACAACGAGTATTAGGTGCCATGCTTAACGGGATAACCCTGCATTTCGGGTTCTCTTTGCCGCCATTGCACCCAAGCCTTAACAATCTGACCTTTCGTGGGCATCTTCAAATCGCTGGCCAAGCCAAGAAACTTTAGCGATTTGATCACCCAGGCGGCGGGATCAAACTGCCAGCCAAAGATTCCGTGTTGCGCCCACAGTTCGCTCTTATGGTGCGTGTTATGTCCACCCTCGCCTAAAGCCATGATCTCGATCACGGCGTTATTGCGCGAGTTATCTGGGGTAACAAACGGCTGTTCGCCCCAAATGTGGCACACGGAATTCACACAGAAGGTGACCCAATTCAAGTAACACGCGCGAGCCAAAGATTCCCAAACCGATATTCCACCCAGATAATAAGGGCCGGCGACCGTCAGAATCAGAATCGACACGTATACAATCGGATTGCTCACAAACTTGATGACCGGATCTTTCTCAATGCCGATAAGTGTCTCGACCAACTTGCCCCACCGCTGGCGGATCAAGGTTTCGGTGGTCACAATAATCTCGCCTTGAGGATTCTTTACCTCCCAGTAATACCGATCTTCCTCGCGGAAGCGGAAAGTCTTCACATCGGGCGGATTCTGGAGGAGTTGCTCGCGCCACTGCTCAATTGTCAAACCTCTAGGCTTGGTCAAGGCTGGCTCGCGTAAGGCCCACATCATGAACGAGTGCATGAACGTGTAGAACTGCTCCATGAAAATTCCGCGCTTGGAATCTTCAAACACATAAGGCGAGTGGGGATCGGCGGTCGTTTCGCCAAACGCATGATGCTTCGAATGCTTCTTTATCCACTCTCCTGCCGGACCCTGCATGGCCCCGCTCCCCATGGCCAGCAAGATGCCCCTAACCAAAGGCGAAGTCTTAAACGATGGGTGCGTGCCGATGCGGTGGTAACCAACCGTCACCCCAAAACCGCACACAAAATACATGCCAACAAACCACCAAAAGTGTTTGCCATGCAACATGTGCAAGCCAACAATCGGCGGCAAAATCAGAAGGAAGAACGCGAAGCGATACAAGCTGCGCAAAATGCGGTTTCGCCACGCCCGCTTAACCTGAATGGGCTTAATCGGCATCAATTTGCGCGACCGAGCCGCTAGCTCCTTATAACTGGCCACCCATGGATAGCGCCGGAAATAGGGTCGTATCCACTTAATATGAATGCCAATCATGGCAACACCATAGGCAATCCAACCTACGGTCTGCCAGAACACCGGTGGGTTTTTTAGCGCGTTCCAAAGAACAACCAAACCCCCAATCGGCGGCATGAGCAGAAAGAAAAGGATCAGAGCCCGCTCGAAGATGCGATTGGAATTTTTTTGGGTCACTTCATCCACTATTGTGACAGACGCCCAATCCTCCTGGCGTGTTAGATCCGAGGGCACGATGGCCCAGTTACTTAATACTCGCGCGTCGAATTTAGCCCCGGCATGGGCACGGGATACCTTCCGTTTGTGCCGGCCACGAGCGGTGCCTCCGATCCGTAGGTGAGAGTATCCAATCCGGGCGCAAACTCGTGCTCACAGTTCAACATGTCCTCGAACGTTATTTCTTGACCCGTGTGGGCGGCCATGCGACCCATGCTGGAAACCAAGCTTGCTTCGACCCCTGTCTTTACTTCGTTATACGGCTTGTCGTTCCTAATCGCCAACACCAGCTCGTCCCACTCGTTTTGGTAGGGGTTGCTTGTGTCGGTGGAAATCCACTGGAGATTTTCCTCGAGCATGTTTTGGCCCTTGTAAATGGCCGATGGACCCCCGCAGTCGTTTGCGCGCGAAGCTATCGCGGTTCCCTTGGTTCCGTGAAGGTGGCTTGAATACTTTCCTTGGGCGCCTTCTACACAGCGGCCATCAAAGTAGAACTTGGTGCCATCGGCGAAGGTGTACTCGACCGAGTAGGTGTCGAGGTTCTGATCCACGAACGTGACCCCTTCGGCGTTTTGACGGTAGTGTCGTCCGCCCGAGGCTCTAGCAGAAACTGGCACTCCGTTCTTCATCCAAATACCATGATCAACGATATGGATGTAGAAATCGCTAAAGCAACCGCCACTTGCCCAGAGGAAGCTGTGGAACCGCCGAATCTGATACTCCAAATCTGTGGTAGTAGCGGGCTTTGGTAGTGATTGCATATAGCCAGCGGGGCCGTGCATTCGATAGCCACGCATCAACAAAATCTCACCTAGCTCGCCATCTTGAACGCGCTTATAAAGTTCTTGAAGTGGCTTTTGATGCCGAGACATGAGTCCGACACCTACTTTCAGGTTTAACTTGGTGGCTTCCTCGGCCAGCAAGAGCATTTTCTTGCTCGTGGGACCATCAACTGTCACCGGTTTCTCCATGAAGACGTTCAGTTTCTTCGAAATAGCATAGGTGAAGTGCACCCAACGAAACGCTGGAGGAGTGGTTAGGATCACGATGTCGCCCGGTTTAAGGCAATCCATGGCCTTCTTGTAAGCATCAAAGCCAATGAACTTACGCTCGGCCGGAACATCCATGGTCTTCGCGTTATCCTTGACTATGTTGTCGTAGCTGCTTTTCAGTCGGTCTTCAAACACATCTGCCATGGCAACGAGTTTGATTGGTCCGCTCGTCGTCTTCATCGCGTTAACAGCGGCGCCACTTCCGCGCCCTCCGCACCCGACGAGGGCAACCTGAATCATGTCGCTGCTATCTGGGTGAACCGAGGCAAAGCCGAGCGAGGGTAGTGCCGAAGCGGCGACGATGCCGCCCGTTGCCTTGATGAACTGACGTCGTGATGGTTGATTTTTGAAGCTGCTCATGATCCGAATCTTATTATAGTCGGATCAGTCCAAAAATAGGTTTCAACGTCGAGTAACTGCCGCCAACAACCAGACAATGAAGCAGATCACGCCCATGACAATTCCAAACACCATATATGTGTACAAGCATCCGACCTTTTCTCCGACATCAGCCAGTTGCTTCTCTTGCCGCTTCTGCCCTTCGATCAGCTCCTCCAGCAGATCAACTTGCGTAGGCGGCCCCTTGGGAGTCGGGATGGGCAGAGTTACATGTCGGTGACCACATTTCCAACAAACATCAAACCCTGCCTCAATCGGTTCGTTGCACTCTTTGCATCGTGGTAACTCTGTTTCGAGGGGCTCACCAGACGTGAAAGTGGGAGACGGCAATTCCCCTCGAGCCTTCCCGCACTTCCAACATTCGATGATCTGGTCCTCGTGAACCTCACCACACTGCATGCATGTCCACATCTAATCCGAGAGACCTAACTGCTGGATAACGGTTAAGAAGTCAAAGCTATTCCATGACTCGACAATTTGACCATCCTCAACTCGAACCCAACACATGCCCGAAAAAGCAATCGGTTTCCCCGTTGGTTCTCCGAAGAAACCTTGGCCCAAATGAGTTGCGGTCACCAAACATCGAACGACGCAACGATCGCCATCATCAATGCAATCCTCGATTTCAACCCGGATGTCGGGAAATGCTGCGCGAAACGAATCGTAAAACGTCTTAAACGCCTCTACACCCTCGATCGTGTTCCCTTCAGCATCCACCAGGCCGTGACCGATAACCTCAGGATGCAATAGCTCATCAATCTCTTCACGATTGCCAAGATTCCAGACCTGATCAAACCAGCGATGTTGTATGGTTGAGTATTCAGTGGCCATTTCGTCATGTTACGCGAATTCCAAACTTGTCTGCACAAATTTCAAAAATGTGTGTAATAATATTTATCATCTACCACGGTAGATTTAATAAGGTAAATCTATGTCAGTAAAACTTGGCAATGTTCAGCTAAAAATTATGAGAGTCCTTTGGAAGCACGGTGAAACTACCGCGCGTGTGGTCACCGATGAGCTTTCGAAAACGTCCCCAATCGCCCATAGCACGGTCCAAACCCTTTTGAGGAAACTTGTCGCAAAGAAGGCGGTGGATCATGTTGAGCGAGATCGCACCTTCTACTTTCGACCGCTACTTTCAGAGTCCGAGTTGAGTCAGTCTGCGGCTCAGGACTTTGTTGAGCGCGTATTCAGGGGTTCGATTTCGGGCCTCGTAGCTAACTTGCTCGAAGCCGAGCAAGTTACCGACCAAGAGTTGGCTCGTCTGAGGGAGCTCGTTAACGAAAATGCGAAGGAGTCGAAATGACCGCAACTATGATCGCAACTCTACTTTTACGCACGAGCTTGGTGCTCGCGTTAGCGCTCTTCGCCCAGATTTTGGCCCGCAAGTCGGCAGCTTGGAGCAATGCCATCGGAAGAACTGCACTCGTTATCGCTCTGGGTTTGATGTTCTTTAAGGTCACGCCACCGATGGCCGTTCCCGCTCTTGTGCCTATTTCTTTCAGCATGCCGGCCGTCTCGGTGGAAGCCCCAATTGCGGCTTCCGAGGAACCTGCACCCACCGCGTCCTTACCGCCTGGTTATGATTCAGTTTCAACGGACGAGTGGCCGCTGAGGATATGGCTGGGAGGCAGTGCATTCATCCTTCTTTGGACGCTGATCGGCACAATCCGCATAAGTAGGATGCGGAAAAAGTGTGTCCGAGTCACCTTGCCTCTGCTATCGGAAATTGCAAGGCGAACTGGCGCAGCCGAGCCAGCTGTCCTCGAGGGTGACTGCATTTCGACGCCCTTTGTTGCGGGGCTGTTCCGGCCCACAATTTACGTTCCTACTGGTTGGACCAACACCACCGATGCCTCATGCCAATCCGCTGTATTAACTCACGAGGCTGCCCATATTGCAAATGGAGATCTATTGTGGCTTTGGGTCAAACGAGCCAGTCTGGTTGCACTCTGGCCAACTCCTTTTGTGTGGCTAGTTTGCCGGCGCATCCAGCGGGCGAGCGAAGAACTCGCCGACGCAACGGTAATTCGCTTGGGGTTAGATCGGAAATCCTATGCCGCGTGTTTGCTTGATCACCAGGCCGCATTGCGCAAACTCGCACCATCAATGTCGCTGGCAACGGTCGGAAAGAAGTCGGCCTTAGCCTCACGAATTGAAGCCATCATGGATGGGCGAATACGAATCCTAAAACTGACTCGAACATCAAGTGCGGCAGTGGGCTTGACCATGTTGGCCGGAATGTTCGGAGCACTAACCGTGTTCGGCTATACCGCTCAAGCAGAAGGAGCTTACCAAAGGGGTTCTTACGCGACGACGGTGACCGTGTCCAGCAAAGGTAAGTCAGTACCCAAAGTAAACCAGGCACTCCTCATCGTGCAGGAATCCTTCAAGCCCGCACAAGTCGTAGAGCTAAAGGTAAACAAAAACAAGGTAACGATTCCCAGGATTAGCGGAGACTCAGATCGGGGAACTCTCTTGATTAAATACGATGCACACTTTTCGGACATCAAGACAATCTGGCCGTCAACGAACAAAGTAGTGGGAATGCAGGTTCAAGGTGAGGGGAAATGCATGGGGCGGCTCATTGCAGCACAAGGAAGTGCAATGCCATTAGAGATTGAACCAACCACTTTTATCAGAGTGCAAGAGCACATGCTGGTTGACGCACTTGTCCTCCCCGATTCGATAAGGAGGACATTTGTGACAAAGATCGATCCCGATGGAGGCTTTTCCATAAAGGGCTTGCCCGGCAACGTGAAAGTACGGCTCCAGGTATCAGACCCGAACTACGCCGATTTCGGGACAGAAAACGATCTATTAGCAACTTCATCATCTAGTGCATCGAAGGAGCTGACGTTGACCCCAGGCGGATTCATCACTGGCAAGATAACCCAAGACGGAAAGCCAGTGTCCGGCGTATTTGTTGGAGCGCAAGACAATCATTCCGGCGGCCCAAATTCCGGTGCCACAGCGTGGTCCGATGCGGTAACCGATGCAGATGGTAACTACCGAATTCGGCGGCTTGCCACAGGGATCTACAACGTTGCACTGGGACTCGTGGGAGAACGGTCGGAGAACCTAACTTCGGTCGCTCACGAGAGTGTGAGAGTGACTGGGGGGCAAGTGCTGAACAACATCGACTTCAGCCTGATCCAAGGTTCCGAACTGACTGGAACGGTTACCTCGCCCGATGGTAAGCCGGTGCCGAATATCATGATTGGATGTTACGGCCCGGCCCACCCAAATAGCAGTGCTTGGGTTCAAAACGCGAGAACGGATTCCAATGGCGTTTATCGCTTGCGAGTTCCAGCCGGAAAACAGTTGGTTTACTGCATGGATTGGGAGAGCCAGCAGTACGAAGTGACAACAGAAGATGGAAAGCGAACGCGGCAAGACATAGTGGTAACTAAGTCGAGAATCGGCAACTAGGTCGCAGGATTGTCGAAGTCGTGGAGGGCCCCGCTGACTTGGATTTGAATTAGGCGATTCAAGCTGTGTTGGATGATGGATCGTGCGCCTTCATCTCCGGCTAATGCCTCGAGCTTGCTCCGATAGCTGGAGCAAAACAAAATCGGGTGACCAACGCGATCGGGTTCGACTGCATAAACCGGCGCGATGATTGAGCCTGGCTCTGCAGTTTGAAACTGCGCGATCAACTCTTCCACCACCTCGGTTCGGATATCCGGCATGTCGCCAAGTGCAATCAGGAAGCCATCGCACTCGCCACTCGCTTTCACGCCAACGCTTAGCGAGGTACCCAAGCCCAACGCAAAGTTTGGATTAAAGGCGCATTTAGCTTCCTTGCACTGTGCCGCCACTTCATTTGCGTCCCGTCCAGTTACGACGATCACCTCAATTCCACACTTGGCAATCGCTGCCACCGTCGAGCGAATCAGGGTTTGACCATTCCAATCCGCCAACATCTTGTTCGGCCCCCCAAAGCGACTAGAGAGCCCGGCGGCCGGTACGATTGCTTTAACGACTCGCATTTCGAACCTGCACGATCTCGGCCATAATGCTTAGCGCGATTTCTTCAGGAGATCTCCCACCGATGTTCAAACCAACTGGACCATGAATCCGCGCGATTTCCTCGTCCGAAAAACCCTTCTCAAACAGATCCTTGCGCCGCTTGGCCTGGGTCACCCTACTCCCCAGGGCACCGATGTACCCGACCGGCGATCGTAGCAGAAACTCTAAGGCAACGTCATCAATCTTAGGGTCATGGGTAAGCACTACCGCAGAAGTTTTGGCGCTTAAACTTATACGTTTCAGCGCCTCCCCGGGCCAACCAATTATGGTTTCGTCCGGCGCAACTGCAAAGCGTTCGGGCGCGGCTAAAACTGAACGCGGGTCAACTAGGATCGTTTCGAAGCCGAGTTCCTTTGCGAACTTGATGAGCGGTATCGCAATATGGACCGCACCGATTATGACGAGACGATCACGATTCGGAAAAATCTGCGCAAAGTGGAGATCACCCTCATACTCAAAGATCCGGCTCTCCTCAAAATCCTTAACCAAATCATTGGTTCGTTCGACTGTCCACTGCTCTTGGAGCGAGCCAATCTCGTTCGCGAGCCTCGTGATCAGCACCGTTGGAATGTCCTGCGAGACTTTATGCACGGCATCTTTCCAACCTTGGTTCAAATAGGGCTCGGGTTGCACCCAAATCTTGATTTGTCCACCGCACGAAAGCCCAATTTCCCAAACGTTTTCGTCTGAAAGGGATCCGAAGTCAAGCAACAGCGGCTCGCCCAAAATCAGCGTTTTCAGAGCCGATTCCATAACGGCGGGCTCAACGCACCCGCCCGAAAC
>JBEBHJ010000002.1:0-116377 GCA_040081075.1 Fimbriimonadaceae bacterium
CTCCGAACGTCGCCCGTGAGTTGATCGGTAACGAAGCAGTCTTCACCTCGGTTGGTATCTCCCGCGACGTAGTTGTCGGCGCTTGACTCGAACATAACGAGGCGGCCATCATGACTGATCTCCGGCCTTCGAGACTCCCTGTTAACTTGCCTTCCTTGACTCGTCAGCGATGCCAACCGTGTTGTTCCAGTGAGCCGATCGTGAACAAAAACGTCCGCGGTGCCGTTTGCATCCCCTACTACCAGATTCGAAGCGCTCGCTGAGAACACAATGTATCGCCCGTCTCCGCTTATTCCTGGCTCAAAACAGAAGCCATTGGCCTGAGCACCCATAGAAGAAACCGACGCGCGTGACGTTTGGCCGGTTTGCCGGTCGTGGACGAACACATCCCAGCCTCCGTTCGTATCGTTCAACACCAAGTTAGGAAAGGATGATTGAAAACAGACGAAACGGCCGTCAGCGCTTATCTTTGGATCAGATGCGAAACCACCAACCGCTTGCGCACCCGTTGACGCAACCGAGACCCTTGTCGTTTCGCCAGTGACACTATCGTGCACAAAGGCGTCGATTTCGCCATTTGTATCATTGGCAACCAAGTTCGTCGCGGAGGAGACAAATGTTGTGAATCTTCCGTCGTCCGAAATTTGAAGGGAACCGCAATCCCGATTGGCTTGTGCTCCTCCGGTCGCAATCGAAACTCGAAGGGTCTCGCCCGTCAATAGGTCATAAACGAAAGCGTCCTCTCTTCCGTTGGTGTCACCCGTCACAAGATTCGATGCGGTCGATGTAAATCCTACGTATCGGCCATTCGAACTGAAACTAGGGAACACACAACCGCCATTGGCTTGCAATCCGGCAGAACTGACGCTGACTCTGATCGTCTGACCCGTTTGCCTATCCCGAACAAAGATATCCGATGAACCGTTCGTATCGTTCGCAACGAGGTTAGAAGCGCTCGATGCAAATGCAACATAACGTCCATCACCGCTCAGGGCAGGCGTCCAATTGAATCCGTTCGATTCCACGCCCGCCGTCGAAACCGAAACGCGGGTAGTCGTCCCTGGTTGCCCCAATGCGAACGGTAACGTGCAAGCTGTTAATAGTGATGCGAGTAGGAGCTTCATGCCTCATTCTACATCAGGGTTCGATGCACCAAGACCAAACTGAAGGAGATTGAGTAAATATCCCACACCACCTATTTGATCAAAATCCCTGCCGCCGACCGAATCACCACCGGACCCAGAAGCCCTGATTCAAGCAATGTCGAGTCCTTATTCCAATACCGCCAAGTGGTAAACGTATATCTCCCGGTTTTTGGTCGTGGCTCGCCCTTCACCAGCCAATCCGGCCACCGCTTGAGGTGCGCTCCCTCCCACTCCACATCGGGCGGCAACTGCTCGTCACCTATGATACGGTTGGGCCATAGGTTGGTGACCTTGATGTCCAGCCGATTTCGCCCTGGTTTGAGAGCTTTGGAAACATCAACCGTAAACGGCTCCTTCCACAGCACTTCCAACTGAACGCCATTGAGCGAGACCGTCGCGAAGTTCTTTACCCGGCCCAGCTCCAGCAGAACTGTTTTTCCTTTGCCCACGAACCCGCTAGGCACAAAAACTTCCTTCCCGTAGTTAGCAGAGCCCGAGAAATATTTCACACCCTCATCCGAATGCTCCGCCCATGAAGTCAAATCATCGAGATGGATCGAGGGCGGTGCCCCCCAGTTAGGCGGAAACTTCACGTCCCAGTCGTGGCTTAAATCAAGAGTTTTCGGTCCGACTTTAGCTAGAATTTGAACCAACTTACCCTTCGAATTCCAACCCGTCAATGTCCCTGCTTTCCACGGAGTTACCTCAAGACCGGCCGCAGTCGACTTCACTGTGAAAGTCTTCGGAGCGCTCGGAGATCCCGGCGCTTCCCAAACAACAAGCGTCTCATTCTCGGCAACGGTCTTCTTGTAATCCGCTCCATCGAGTGTGTATTCAATAACGAGTCGTTTCACGGTGTTCACCACCGGGTCGCCAAAGTTTACGTTGGTCGCTTCGATTTCATATTGACCCGACCGAATCATTCCTGAAACGAGTTCCGTAACGTCCTTCCCCCGCCCATCTGCAGTTTCATATCGAGCGGACTTGATCGCGATCTTTGGCTTGCGTTGAGGAGCCAGGGCAGTAACACCCGAATCCATAGACTTCAGATGCGGCATCACCTTCCCCGCCCGAAAAACCACAAATACTGATTCTGCCGGACCCAGATGAAGCGGAACCGTCGTTCGACCTTCTTCCATGCGATAGATAGGAGCCGCTTCTGCCTTGCCCGAATCGGCATGCCAAAGCTCGGGGGCAAGCCCCTTCACCCGGAATGTGCAATCCACGTTCATCGCCTTGTAGGTTTGATTCGACACAAAATAAACCTCAGCCCCGCCAATTCGACGGTGGATGTATGCCATCTTCGCTCGCGACGAAGCCGTTCTGAACGCGAAATCTGGGGCGATTTTCAAGTTCGCCAGCACCGCCTCGAGGTTCTTGCCCCAAATCACCTGGCCCTTGCCATATCGGTGAACTCCTGGCCCTTTGCCCCACAACGCATCCGCACGCACCTTCAGCGGGTTAACATAAGCCGGATATTCCGCCAAGCTCGGCGTGGTCTCCGGTTTAGGTCCAACAATCGTGGCGCCCGCTTTCACGAGTTGCTCCAACCTTGTGATCATCTTGAAAGTCATGGTCTTGCGTTCGGGCAAAACCAAAAATGAATACTTCATGCCATCGGGCAAAATCAGTTCGCCGTTCTTCACGCTCAAGCGATTCATCACCACGCTCGCGTCGCATCCGTCGTAATCATAGCCAGCTGGAAGCTTCGGCTTCAAGCTTGGGCCATATGGCAAATCCGCCGGCGCGTCTTCGCCATAGTAGTAAAGAGCGTCTGCTACAAACTTGCCGGACTGAAGAAGAGCCTGGCACCGCGCGATGTACTTCATCCATGCTCTGGCTTCCGTCCACCACGTTTGGGTTCGCTCTAAGTGCGTGCCCCACGGCCCCATCGTCATCCCCGGAAACTTATCCATCCAGGGTTGCTGCGCATACCGATGGAAAATGTAGCGATTCACACCGTTGCAGAAAACAAAATCACCGAGCGCTTTTGCCGTATAAGGCTCCTCAAGCCATTTGCCGCGGCCTTCATCGGCAGTAAACGACTCGGCGCCTATAACTGGTCGGCCGTAAACGTGACCGGTCGATGCGGCAATTTTGGTTGTCTCCAGCGTTCCGCCGCCAATCCAAAACTCGCCCATGGGAATATCGGCCGTGCCTCCGGCTTGGATGTTATCAAACCCACCGTTTCCGTAAGGCTCGGTTGAGAACAACAACCCCGCCTTGTGGCAGAGCTCCCCAAAATATTTGTAATAGTTGTCGTGATAGAGATCTGCAATCGTCCGCCGCCAATCCCATAAAAATCGCTCGGTTGTCTGCCTGTTATCCACGGTGTAACCCGCGATCGCCGGAAGGTAAAGCAACGCATCGTAGCCGCGCCGTTTCTTGAATTCGGCCAACATTTTCGGCGTCCAGTTCTGGCTTCCCACTTCATAGCTATCCACCAGAGCGTTGTTCAAGACCTTTCCCGCCAGCGGACCGACATCTTTGATCACCGTGGCCATCGTCCCCTTCCAGAACTCATCCAGCGCTTCCCGGCTGAGCTTGTCAACTTCCAAGCCATCGCCTTCGGGCGGCGCGGGATGGTTGTTTTTGCCCGTTGGCACGTGCCCTAACCGCAAAATCGTCCAATCACCCGGAGGAACGTCCCAATTCAGATTTCCCGTTGCGTCCATCTTCCCGGTTAGTAAAATGAGATCACGTCTCCCCACACTTTCCGCAGCCGAAGTTTTGGGGTCCACAACCAAGCCATCTTGCCTATTCACACCGGTTTCGCCCAGAAAATTCGGCCCTTTGGCGGGCTTAGAATTTTGGAAAGCGTAAACCGCAACATCCTTGTAATAAGGAACATTCGCATAGACTTGCGGAGCCTTGGGTAACGGCAAAACTCCGCTATACACCGATGGCCCCTTCACGGCCGTCTCCGACCACGCCAAAACCTGCATTGCATACTCCGGCTTCACCCAAGGGCCACCGCTGCTAGACCATCCGGCGCAATTGTGAAGGCACAATTCAATCCCAAACCGCTGAGCTTCCTTCACGGCATGAACCGTCATCTCCCGCCAAAGCGGGCTCATATAATCAACCGGGCCTTTCGGAATTTCCTGCGAAACCGTGAACATCTGCGCCCCGCCAATCCCCACCTCTTTCATGGCCTTCAGATCAGCGGTAATTCCCTCCTTTGTTACATTGCCGTCCATCCAGTGCCACCAAGTATGCGGCTTAGCCGAAGCGGGGGGATTCTGAAACGTCGCAAGCAAAGTATCCTTTACAGGATTCGAAAAGGTTGTGCAAAGAGCAAGCGCAATAATCACGATGTTTGGATTATTGCATCAATCGGTTAGCTCGAATCAGGGATAGAATGTTCGGGTGACGGATCAAGCACGCATTGTCGCAACGGGAGTCACCGTTGCGTTTGGGAATGTTGATGTCATCTCGGGAGTAGGAATCACGCTCTACGCCGGAGAAATCCAAGCAATCACTGGCGAAAACGGTGCCGGAAAATCAAGCCTTGCTAAAGCCATCGCTGGCGTCTACCCCCTAAAATCTGGCTCGATCCGACTCGACGACCAGCTGGTTAGCTTCAGAAATCCACGTGAAGCCCTTGCCGCCGGAATAGCCCTGATCCATCAGGAACCCCTTAGTTTCCCCGACCTCGAAGTCGCCGAAAACGTCTTCGCTGGACATTACTTGCGCCGCGGCATACTTGCGGATCGCAGCGCCTGCCGAGCGAGAACCGCTGACCTACTCGCCAGTCTCGGCTCCGATCTAAAACCCACCGACCGAGTAAGCAACCTTTCCGTGGCGCAACGCCAACTCGTCGAACTCGCCAGTGCCTTAGCCTACGATGCCAAAGTCTGGATCTTCGACGAAACCACCGCTCCCCTCACCCCTAAAGAGGTCTCCGAGCTTTTCGCTGTCATGCGACGGCTGCGAGACCGAGGCTGCGCCATCGCTATGGTAAGCCACCACCTTCATGAAGTATTCGAAATCTCAGATAGGATCACGGTTTTGCGCGACGGAGTCAAAGTCGCAGAGCTAAAAACCTCCGATTCAAACCCGCAAGAAGTCGTTAAGCTAATGGTCGGACGAGACCTAGAGCCCCTCCCCCCGGCAAGGACTTCAGAGGTTGGAGCGGGTGGCCTCTTGGAAACACAAAACCTGTCCGGGCCCGGATTCCATAACATATCTCTAAACGTCAAACCCGGCGAAATCCTGGGAATAGCAGGCCTCGTCGGCGCCGGGCGCAGCGAATTCACCCGAGCCCTTTTTGGCATAACCTCGCCGACCTACGGCAGCATCAAGATAGATGGCAAGGAAGTTCGCATCCCGAACCCCCAAGCCGCGATCAGCCTGGGCATCGCTCTCGTCCCCGAAGATCGTGCGCATGAAGGTCTATTCCTAATCCAATCCATCGCCTTCAATTCAACGTTATCAAGCCTTCGCCGCCACAGCCGAGCCGGAATCACCCACGAACCGGGCATACAATCGACCACTCAGGAATACGCAAAGAGACTGAACCTTGCCTATCGGAACGTCCACCAGCCCGTCGGCCAACTTTCAGGCGGCAATCAACAGAAAGTGGTGCTGGCTAAGTGGCTCAGCACAAACCCGAAACTGCTCATCCTCGATGAGCCCACGCGGGGGGTGGATATTGGGGCCAAGCATGAGGTTCACACCATCATTCGCCAGTTGGCAAGCGAGGGAATTGGAGTCTTAATGGTATCCAGCGATCTCAACGAAATCCTCTCGCTCAGCGACCGAGTCGCCGTCATGAAAGGGGGACAACTCACCACCACCATGAGCCGATCGGAAGCAACCGAGGAACGAATCATGCAAGCCGCTACGCAGGAGGAAGCATGCGTCGCAACTTGACCACAGCTGTATTCATTGTCGTCCTCTACGCAATAGTCGGGCTGAGCGAGCCTCGGTTCCTCACCCCAAGTAGCATCAATAGCATCCTCCTCTGGATGCCGATCATCACCATCATGGCGCTCGGCCAACTGCTCGTCGTCATCAGCGGCGGCATAGATATCTCGATTGGCTCAATTCTTGGATGTTCAGGAATCGCCGTCGGCCTGTTTCTCAAGGACCATCCCCAGTTGCCCGTTCCGTTAGCGCTTCTGTTGGGGGTTCTGGTTGGGCTCGTCCTTGGTGCCTTTAACGCCGCCATCATCACCTGGGGAAAAATCGCGCCGCTACTCGTCACGATTGGCACACTGGCCGGCATTCGTGGGATCTGCTTTCTAATTAGCAAGGGCCAACAGGTGGATTCGAATATGATTCCCGATGGCCTCACCGCCTTGGCCCGCACCGGCGTGACCATCGGCGAAGTTACCATCAGTTGGCTGCTGGTCATCTCCCTCGCTTCTGCCGCCTTGTTTGGCTTCGCAATGCACCGGACCATCGGAGCCAAGAACCTTCTCGCGTTCGGAAGCAACCCAACCGCCGCTCACTTGCGCGGTATCTCATCAAACGCCATCACATTTTGGATTTACTCCCTGAGCGGAGCCGTCGCGGGGCTGGCCGGAGTCATGTACGCCGCGCGTTTCGGGTTCGTCAATCCATCCTCGGCTGGCCAGAGCATCGAACTCACCGTGATCGCGGCCGTTGCGATCGGTGGCGCAAAGCTAACCGGAGGGTTCGGCAACGTTACCGGAACGCTTCTTGGCTGCTTCCTCCTTTCCAGCATCAATGTCGCTCTTACGGTGATGGGAATCGACGCGAACTGGCAGTTACTCGCCTACGGAAGCGTTATTTTTATCGCGGTTTTGGTTGACGGCCTTTCCCGTCGGAGGGCCACGTCATGAAGTTGCGCGCTCTGGTGCCCGGTTTGCTCCTTATACTCAGCCTCATACTGGCTAGCCGCTTGAGCCCGCACTTTCTCGACCTGCGCTACCTACTGGATACGTCAACGATCTACGCCGAAACCGGGCTGTTAGCGCTAGCCATGACCCTCGTGATCGTCAGCGGAAATATTGACCTCTCCATTGGCTCAATCATGGTGCTCGTCGCGTGCCTTGCGGCCAAGATGTCTGAAGCCGGGTTAGGGATTCCAATCGTAGTTCTTGGCTCCATTGGCATCGGAGTTGTTCTGGGGGCAACCAACGGGTATGTAATCGCAAAGCTAAGATTGCCATCCTTCCTGATGACCTTAGCCACCATGGCAATCGCACGAGGCGTCGCCCAAGCGATGCTGGGGCCCAAGTCAATCAAGCTTCCAAAGGAGTTTGTTGGTCTTGATCAAGCCACCGTGATAGGAATGCCTTGGCCCTTGATCATCTTCCTCGCAGCAGCAATTGCCGTCGGTGTCCTCCTTCACAAAAGCGTCACCGGTCGTTGGATCATCGGCCTCGGAACCAACGAGAAAGCTGCGTTGTTCTCAGGCGTCCCCATAGATCGGGTGAAAGTGCTGGTGTTTGCGATTTCTGGGCTCATGGCTGCCCTCGCCGGCCTCATGATTGACTCCCGCCTCGCCGTCGCTCGACACGACCTCGCCCGCGGGATTGAACTCGACGCCATCACGATTGCTGTTGTCGGTGGCGCCGCTATCCAAGGGGGCGAGGGCACCATCTTAGGCACAACCCTCGCTCTCTTCCTCATCATGGTGATCAAAACCGCGATGGGAGTAGCCAACATCAAAGCCGAATACCAACTCCCCGTCATCGGAGCTCTGCTGATCCTAGCCGTCTTAGCCGATCGGTTGCGGCGAAATCGAAGCTAAAGAAAAGCCCTGCTTCCATGTTGAGGAGAAGTGCTTGAACTTAAGCAACTCGGTTACGACTTATCCGCCGTTGGCTTTCATTGCAATCTTTCCGAGCAGAAGCACTGCCTTTTCGACGGCTTCATCCTTTTCGCCAAACTTGAAATTCGTTTTGGTTTCAAGAAGAGGAATAACCCCTCGACCCTCAAGGCGAACGCCATTTGGAGTGACAAAGTCTGTTATCGGATACTGCAGTGTGTAACCATTGGAAATCGGCCGAATGACAGAAACAAGCACAGCTCCGGCACTCTTTTGACCAACCACTGAAGCTCCCCTAACTTCCTGCAGCGCGGCCGCAGTAATCTCCGAGGCGCTACCTGAACCACCGTCAACTAGAACGGCGATGTTGCCTTTGAATTGCTCGACGCCCTTAACTTTGGTTGTTTTGAGCGGCTTCGCATTCCATTTTGCAATCTTCGCGAGATCATCAGGCTTGTCACCCGTTTCCTTTACAAAGTTGTTGACGGCAGATCTTCCGATAAACGAACCGATTGGCGTCTGGGGTGGAACCAGGTGAGTGAGCAAGTGCATCATGTTGACAACCGCTCCTCCCCCGTTTGATCGCAAGTCAAGAATCAAGTTCTTGGCCTTTGCCGCCTCCGTCATCAAACGGTCAACGTTATCAGGATCATAGCTCAAGTCGAATGTATTGATCACGAGTCGAGCCGTGTCCGGTGCGGGCCAAGAGAGCGTCTCTGGGCGTACATTTGAAAACGGACGCCGAACGATCTTGAAGGACAAGACTTTATCATCGCGGTGCAGTTTGATATTGGCTTCTTCGCCTTCGTTCCCCGCAAGGTCCGGTTGAGTCTTAACGGGCTTGCCGTTGTGCTCGAAAATCAAATCTCCGGGCTTCAAACCGGCTTCCTCGGCTCCCGATCCTGGGTACACGTTGACCACGCGGATTCCTTTGCCTTCGGGCTCAATTTCAATCTGGATACCAATACCAACCGCCCGGCGTAGCGAGCGGGCAAAGGCCATTTCGGGCGAACTGAGAACGATGTGGCTAATGCCGAATTTCTCGAGCGCCTGATTAACCGCCACAATCAAATCGCGGTGCGACGTGGCCTTGTCCAAAGCGGTTTGCTCACCCTTAATAAACTCGGGCCACTTCGAAAAATCGACCCCAGGGACGAAGGCGGTCTCCGAAACAATCCGATTAACATCCTCAATCACTTTAGCCTTGAGTTCAGGGTTAAAAGCCGGGATTTGTGGCTGGGCAAAGGTGGCTACGCTCAAAACGAGCGCGATGGCCGTAGAAATGGCGCGAATTCGCATGATAGGTTTTTCCTTACGTTCAAACGGGAATCAGAGATTCCTTGATATTGTTTATCGGCTACTTTTTCACTTCAGCAGAGTGCCCGTCAACATAAACAACGGTGCTCACGGTGCCGCTTCGGTGTCTGGGTGGCTGACTCACGTTTGACGGATCATCTACCGCTCCGGGTTCAGTAACCTTTGATTCAAAGAATAAGACCTCGCTTTTAGGCTCAATTACTTTGGCCATTGGCTTGCCCGCAACCCGCTGCGAGAGCGCATATCCGCTTGATTTTGGGTCCATCCGGCGCTGAACGGGGCAAGCGTAGCGAACCTCGTCGGGCTCCTGTCGGAGCAACGAGTCGTCCCAACCCTTGCCCGGAAACAGATCGTCGTTTTCGGTTGTGTAGAGAATCGAAGCGCGCGCCAGACTATGCAGATTTGAAAGGCAGCTTTGCGTTCCTACCGATTCGCCTTGGCTCTTCAAAATAGGAATCAAGATCGCTCCGCCCATGCATCCAAGCGCGCCAACCAACCCCAATAGCAACAGCCAAGGGCTCATTCCCTTTCGAACTGCATATTTCTCCTCGGGGGCGGGAGTGCTCATTTCACTTCAATTTCGTTGATCTCGGCGTGGGCATTCAACAGATTCATAACCTTTCGATTGATCGAACGGTGCACGAGTTCCTGCGTGGAGTTATTCTTTTGAAGCTCCTCAATCAAGATCTTAGCCTCCATGCGGTATTCACGCGACATCAAGAATAACTCTTGGTTCAGGTCTTCATCGCTGATCTTCATTTCTTCTTTCGTGAAGATGGTTTGAATAGCTTGGGCGCGCAAAACGAACGTTTTGGACTCATTTTTGACGTCGTTCGCTAAATCCTCTAGCGACTTCCCATACTCCGTTGCCAAATCTTCTAGCGACTTCTGGCGCTCTTGCTGAACCCGGACCATATCTTGCAATCGCTGTTGCGCAACCTGCTCCCACATGGAGTCTGGAACGTGAATCGTGCTGCCATGCACTAACCCATCTAAAAGTTGCTCATTCACGAAGTTGTCGGATTGCTCTTTCTTTGCAACAAGAATCGCTTCTTTAATGCGGTTTCGCATTTCCTCGACATTTTCAATGTTAAGTGTCTTTGCAAATTCATCGTCAAGCTCAGGCAATTTCATGGTGCCGATCGAGCGCAACGTAACGAGAACAGAGAGTTTCTTCTTTCGCCAATCAGCTTCCTGGAAGCTCTCTGGGAACTTCAGCTCCGCACGCTTCATGTCCTCCGCTTCCATTCCCGTCAGCACCTTGTCTAGGCCGGCGAAGGTTTGGCCCACAATGACCATAAAGGTTCGTCCATCGCCTTCCTCGCCATCCACACGAATGTTTACGACGGCCACGTCGCCTTCTTCAGCCCCGCGATCAGTCACCTTCTCGCGCTTGCCCGCGTCCCGGCGCATATGCTCAATTTGGGCTTCCACTTCTTCTTCGGTCACATCAATCTTGGGCCGATCGGCTTTGAGACCCTTATAATCGGCGAGTTCAACCACGGGCTCCAATGGAATCTTGATTTCGTATTCGCAAACCTCATCTTCCCGGTTGATCTTCTTTACCTCGACCGCAGGAGCATTAAATGGCTTAATATTCTCTTGGTCAGCCGCCTTTTTCCAAGTTGTTTTGACGATTTCTTCAACCGCAACTTCGGTAAGAGCATCGGGGTTCACCTGCTTTTCAACTAAATGCCGAGGAGCGGTGCCGGGGCGGAAACCCGGAATCCGAACGTTCTTGGCGGCAGTTTTGAAGGCGCGGCTAAATCCATCCTTGACCTCAGCGGGATCACAAACAATGGTTAGCTTGACGGTGCAAGGGTTGAGGTCTTCACGTGTAATTTGCATGAGGCTAGGTTCGAATTCTACCCCGTCGCCTCGAAACCGAACTCCGGCCTCCGACGCGCGTAGATTGCTCGCCCGTAACTTGCCGGTAGATCACGGCACGCGAGGGCTAGCGCCATGACTAAATCATCATGATAACCCGACTGCGCTTCGAACCGATGCGCCCCCGATTCCGACGGCGTGATCTGAAAATGCTCAAGTTCTCGCATCAAAGTAGGGTCGGGTTTGAACCTAATCGCCGCGTTTTCAACCATCCACACCAAGTTGTCAATGATCTGAAATTTCGATTCCGCCGTAAACACGAACCGTCTCACCGCCACGTCTCTCACTTCGCCTCGAAGGGCCTCAACCAGGGGATCGCCAACGCCGGTGCCGTCGCACTCCACGATGGCTCCCGGAAACTGATTGACAACTCTCGCGACCCTTTCCACGATTTGCTTCCAAGGAAGTTTCAGAAATCGCTCCGTATGAACGACCCTCGATTTTTGCCGAGTGCCCTCAACGACCACAATGGCGGTCGCATCCCGATAACGTCCGAAGTCGACCCCGATTCGCAGGGGCGGGTCTCCGGTTTTCGCCTCCGAATCGCTATCGTCGTCGTCACAGCTCAGGCACTCTTCAATCGCTTCCGAGCGAAATACTTGCCCGTCGGAATCCACGAATTCCGCCTCATATTCCACTCGAAAAGCACGTTCGGAAATCAGCTCTCTTTGAACGTGCAAGTAATGCGGCGATACATGGGGCGATTCACTGGAAGCCGCGCGCTTGCTCCAGAATCCGTGCTCGCCAGTTTGGCCGAAATTGAAGAATCGCCAAAAGTGATTGCGACCCCTTGGAGTGCTGATAAGGGTCAGCGAACCGTCCGTTGTCGCCAACATCGGCATTACGACCTCGGTCACCAATTCCTCCGGAACGAAGGCCGCCTAGTCAATCACCACGTGGGTCGCCTCGTTACCCCTCAGCGCTCGGGCGACATGACCGGATCTCGCCAAAACCGTATGCCTTCCAAAGCTCAACTTGGGATAAGGAGTCAGTTTGACGGACGCGGTTTCCTTGAGGTTATGGAACTCAATGTACTGCATCAAGAGCTGCTGAAGGCGGTCAAACAACAGGTTCGCCTGGTCTTGAGTAGGGGCAATGATCACATGCCGAGTAGGCGATTCGCCCATCAGGAGACCCAAAATCTGAACGGCGCAAACGTCGGTCTTGCCCCAACGACGCCCGCAAGAAAGGACCTTAAATTTTGCGGGGTGGAGCAAAAACTCCATCTGCCCGGCGTGAGGTTGCCAAATGCTGGTAAGTTTTTCTAAAAATCTTTTCACAATAACCAGTAGACGCAAATCTACATATATCACCCGGTTATTGAGAATTTTTTGAAAATTTTTTGGGGTCGGTTTTTTGTTCACCCTTTGCTCTACTCTGCCGGCCCCTTGGGCCTCGTTCACCCGTTTACGGCGATTGGGTGGCTCTGTCTGAAGCTTCCCTAGGCCAGAGATGAGCGTGCCCTTACGATGCGAACGTTGCGAGAGAAAAATCGTTTAACAGTTCCAATATGCCCAAGAACATTCATTCATGCCATTGTGCCGTGAGGGGGGGGAACTACTTCTTTGCGCGCGCGCTAAGGCATTGCACACCATGGGAATGGACGAAGGTGATTTCCACTTCGCTGAACCCAACAAACTTAAGCAGATTGTAGAGCCGATGCGCGGTGTAACCCCATTTGTGGAACAGCCCCTCGTTGTGCTGATCGCCCCACAGTGCCTGGGCCCAAAGCCCCCACCGATGCTGGGTGTTGTAGTCGTAACTGGGGTCTGTGTAACCGTTGGGCTCGGGCGCTCCTAAGAATTGCGCCATGCACCACTGAATATCAGGAACTTCAATAATCGCGGTGCCACCGGGGGCCAAAACCCGATGAATTTCGCGGCAAAGGATTTCGCCTTCCCGGTATCCGAAATGCTCTAAAACGTGACTGAGCAAAGCCTCGTCGGCATGGTTATCCTCGAACGGCAAAGTAGGAAAATCTGCCTGAATGACGTGCTCACTCTGCGGGAACTTGTCAACGTTCACGTAGTCCGGCCGAATGTCGGATCCGCACCCAAGATTGAGTTTGATGATCGCCGATTTAATTTGCATCCTGGCAAATTTATCGGGTTATTGATTTTTATTCCTTAGGCGGTGTGCCCGGGCCCAAAGATCTCAGATTATCAATCTGCAGGGTTTGCTGATGCACGAGTTGCTTGAGCTCTTGGATTTCGTAATGCAAAATCGCGAACTGCTGATTGTCCTTTTGCCCCCCGTGAATAAGCTCAGCCATCCGTTGCTGATGCTTTGTAAGCACCACCACAATGGGGATGAACAGAGCAACGATGGGGATCATTACCGCGATAATTTCGGGGTTCATGAGCATATTTTAGCCCAAGGATGTGGGGCTGCACGTCGAAGGTCCCAAGCTAACCAGCGCATGCCGCCGACAATGCGATGAGTGGCACACTTAGGCTAACAGATCGTAACTCCTACCACCTCGCACAGTTGCCAATTGTAGATGCTCAAAATCGGCCGTTGACTTACTAGGCAATGAGTAGGTAAAGTTTGTTTGTATGAGAACATTACATTACAAACTGTTGGTACTGTTCATTTTAGTTTTTCCTGGGTTATGTTGGTCTCAGTCTACTTGGCAGGAAGCGGGCTACTTTCTCCACGACAAAGAATATCATGATAGCAGTATTCTACTACCTGCGCCGGGCTATATTGGGACAGTGTACTATGATATTGTTCTGCCTGGGCGATTCAAGGTATGGGGTGGAACCCAGGCGGGAGTGAACTGGCGACCCCACTTTGCTGACATCTGTGACAACGTTTTGCCTTACGCGTACTACCAAGAGGAAGTGTACTGCCCAACTGGCACAGAGATTCCAACTGTAACGTTCCACTGGTATTCTCGAAGCGATGACAATGAATGGTATCCAAGCTTGCTGGATACAGAGCAAGGAAATTTCAATACTTTCTTTATTTCGGGAACAGAATATACGGTAATGCGCCAGTGTATCGAATACATGGTCGAAGGTCACAGCTTTGTAGCAGTGCCTCCTCCCAGCGGTGGTAGCGGCGGTGGATCGTGATTTCCGCACTGGCCCTTGGCGTAACAATCTTTCAGACATCCGCACCGCTCGGCGCAAGCCGAGCGGTTGCGGGCGTGATGCTCGTAACCAGCGATCCGGCGCAAATAAATCGCCTTAAGGCCGAGTTTAAACAGGACGACCTGCAGAGTTCCTATGAAAAGCGATACCCAGGTGATAAGTTCAAGCTGATTGAGTGGGGGAAGCGTAGTCTGATCATTGTAGATAAGGCTATTCAAATGGTTTCGACAAAACTCGATAGCCTGAATACCCTTAAAGTGCTTCAAAAATATGGTTCTGAAGGCACCATCAGATTCAGTCAGCTTTCATCCGAAGAAGCAAAGGCATTAACCACCACGCTCAGCCGCGCCTTTCCCTTTATGTACCTGCAGAATCCGACGCCAGACTTTGAGTTTGGCCCAAGCATTTCTACAACGTTTTTTGTTGAAGGAGCCGACGGGCAAGTGAAGAATGTGGGGGTTTCGTCGGATTCCGATGCCCGACACCGTTCAATGGTTGATAAGCTTGTTGCCGCACCGTTTTCAAGCGGCAAAGAGCTTGCTAGTCCTGAGGATCAGCAGAAGCGCTATGATGCTCTTCGATCGGCCGCCCTAGAAGCGCAGGGATTCCGAGTCCAACACTTTGGCATCGCTCAGTTGCACAGTGGCGACGGTATGCGGCTCTTGGGGGAGAAGTTCGAAACGATGTTGAAAGAAATAGATCAAGAAATCGCGAACGAAGTTAAATCAGTGCTCGCAAAGCTAGAGAAATCCGATTTGCGAAAAGAGGACACATTTACGAGCTTGCCGAAAGACACCGCAAGAAAGATCGAAGGCGCGATCATGTCGAACTACAAAGAGCTTGGTTTTGCTGATCGTGAGTCAGCCCGTCGGTTCTTACAGAGCTCTCGGCGCATTTCAGGTGAATCGGACATCAGCATTCTGGTTCACGTCAAAGGAAAGGAAGGACGGAACCTAAGCGGGGCATACGTGGGGCGAACCCCCGGATACATCTTGCCTTAAGACTGTTGGAGCAAACTTTGATGGTTTTCGAGCCGAAATACGTCAAACTTAGTGCAATGGCATCGCGCAAAGGCTTCACCTTGGTTGAACTGCTAACCGTGATTGGCATAATCGCGATTTTGATGGCAGTTGTTTCGCCTGTTTTCGCCGTTGCTCGCGCCGCCGCCATGCAAAATGCCGCGATCCAAGGCATCCGCCAACTTTGGCCCGCGACCCAGATGTACGCCGTCGATTTTGACGACAAGTTTTTCCTTCCCTACTACGCGGGCACCGAATCCACCATCGCGTGGTACGGCACCGAAGATAAGAACGGCAAAGTGGACATCAGGGCCGGTCTGCTCAGTCCCTATTCCCGTGGTTTTACGAAAGATGCGACGCACGCTGGATTGCCCTACAAGGGAAACGGAATGGGTTATGGCTACAACTGGGGCTACTTAGGAAGCAGTGCCTATATCACCGATGACCCGGTGGTGATGCTTCAGCCGACGACTCTGAGCTCACTTTCCAAACCTTCGCAAACGATTGCCTTCGCTACAAGCGTTCACTATAGCGCCCCCTGGAAAGGCGGCGATGGGAACTTCTACGATTACGGCTTTATCGACCCGGTTAAGGAGTGGCGCGGCGCGCCCAGCGTAGATTTCCGCCATATGGGAATGCGGAATCTCGATCTTCCTGGAAAGAGCCTGACTTCTACCGGAGCGGCGATTGTTTTGTTCTGCGATGGTTCAGCTAAATCGAGAAAAATGAGCCAAGTTTCGCAGGCGATGTTTGAACGGTAGGCAGGGATCATGAACCCCTGCCTAGACTCAATAAGTTAGCCGCGCATTGCCGAACCGACGGGGGTGGCGCCTTGGGTCTTTTGCTTCCAGACAATGCCGGAAGTGGTTTTGATGATGCAATTCTCGTGGCCAACAACCTGGACACTTGTGCGAACGTCGCTCATCTGGTCGTTGTACCAAAGGCGAAGGCAGCAAGTTCGGAAGGAAACCTCTTGGCAACCGGGAGGGGCACCATGAGGGCAACTCCAAATATCAAACTTGCCCTTGGTCAAAACGTATTCCTCGCGGCCCCGTACCGGATCTTCGATTCTAAAGGCTGCTCCTGAGTGGAACGTCACGACGCTGTTGTCGGGGCAAATCATGGTGTACCTCTCACCAGTGGGGCTGTTCACGGTCACGGAATCGCCATCCTGAAGCTCAATAACGGAGCCGCTGGCTTGAACCATCGAACCATTTCGCATCACCTTTACTCCGGGCAACATCGCGATCGTCGCATGCTGGCTAATGTTGGCCTTTTGCCCAGTCGAGGCTAAGGCGGCTAAGAAAACTACACTTGTAATCACTGGTCACTCTCCATGGGCGATTCCACTGAAACCACCCGATTTCATTATCCCGCATTTTTTTGGGGTTTGGCGTGAATTGTTCGGCCCCACTTCCAAATACTAGTTATCTCCAAACATCGTAAGGATACTTGGCAACTTTGAACCTGGAAGACCGTAGAATTCCAAGTTGTGAAGCGGTGTCTGGCGCTCGACTCTTTTCGGGGATACCTTATCCTTGGGGTCATTTTCGCGTACTTGATGCCGCGAGAAGGCTTGCCAAGTTGGCTGTATGCCGCAAAACATGGACTTGGCGCATCCGACTTACTGTTTCCAGGGCTGCTCTTTTGCCTCGGAGTTGCCATCCCACTGTCAATGGAGAAGCGGTTGCCGCAAGGTGAGCCTGTTTCAGTTGAAGAAGCGAATCAGCATGTAGCTCAATGGGTCTCAGCCGCAGGGCGGTTGGTTTTGCGTGCCTCACTCCTGGTTGGAGTGGCTTATGTTTTGCCCAATTTGGCGAGAGCGCCGGAAGCGCCGATCTTTTTTGTGTTGTTGTGCCTTGTTCTGGTGCGGTTGGATGAAAAGCAGGAAACGGCGAGCTTGGTTCTAAATTGCATAGGCATTGCCGCTATCGGAATTGCGCTGCTAAAAGTCGGCTTTGCGCGGAGTCCAGACAAGTTTTTTCTGATTCTAGGTTTCAACGCTTTAGCGGGAGGATTAACGTTTTTGTTCGCCCGCAAGTCGTCCTCTTCGCGTTTGATGATGATGCTGATTTGGGGGCTCATTTTGATCGTTGGCCAGCAACAAGGTTGGGTTCGGCAGATGGTGCAATGGCGGGTGCTCGGCGAACTGCAACCTTTGGCTTTGCTGAAATTCCAACTCGTGGTGCTGCCTGGAATTGCTTTAGGAGATGCCCTCCTCCATTCGAACGAAAAGTCGCCGAAAATGGATCGCTGGCCCATGCTTTTGAACTCCTTGTTTGGACTGGTCGGGATCTGCTTGACCGTTTGGGCGGCGAATTCGGGTGAGTTAGAGTACGGGTTTGTCCTATGCACGCTGCTCGGCATTAACGCGATCTGGTTTGCTCATCCATGGAGTTTTATGAGATCGGTCCAATCCTGGGGGTGGGGATTGCTACTGATTGGGATGTTGCTTGTGCCAATGGGTGGAGTTCACGCTGGACCCGGCACGCTGAGCTACATGCTGCTAGCGGCGGGAGTGGGCACCATGGTTTTTGGGCTCATCTGGGCCCTCACGTTGTTTACCCGGGTGGGGCGAGTAGCAGTAAGCGAGGAGGCGTTGCGCGAGCTCGCTCTGGATCGCTCCGAGTTCGCGGCCCAGCCCGAACCCCGCCAGGGATACGTCGCCTTAGGAGGACAAAACCCGCTTGTTGCCTACATGGCCGTCGTTTGCCTAGCGATCTCGTTGCCGAGGCTTACGGGCCTTGAGGCATGGCACCAAGCGCAAAAGTGGGGATTGGGAGAGGAGACAGCGTACGCCGCGGCCCTCACCTTGACGATCGGAGCGCTTGCGGCGGGTTTGACGCGGCTGGGATTGCGGCTTCGGGCGTAGCTTGAGTTTGGGAGCCACGTTCTTAAGGTTACGCCAATACCAAGCGAGCGGCTGTATTCATAATCAACAGATGCCTGCAAAGCTTATTGGTGCCCATGTTTCGATCAAAGACGGCCTTGGAGAGGCGGTTCGCAGGGGACATGCCATGGGGTGCACGGCGATTCAGGTCTTTACTTCGAGCCCGCGACAGTGGTATTCCCGGCCGGTTTCGGATGCCCAGGTTGCCGATTTTCGGGCGGCCAAGGCGGAAACAGGATTAACCGCGGTCGTGAGTCACGATAGCTACCTGATCAACCTTTGTGCGCCGACGCCCGAGATTGCGGAAAAGAGTTTCGCCGGGCTCAAAGGCGAAATCGAGCGGTGTGATCGCTACGGCATCGATCGCGTGGTGAGTCATATCGCATCGTACAAGGGCCAAGATCAAGGCGAGACGCTGGTTTTGGTGGCTGAGCGATTAAAAGAGATGCTCAAGGAAACTCCCGAGAGCGTGACGCTGCTCATGGAGACAACCGCGGGGCAGGGCTCTTCGATTAATTCCCGATTTGAGGAGATCGCGATTTTGCTCGACCTTACGGGCGGCCCGAAGCGATTAGGGGTTTGCCTCGACACCTGTCACATTTTCGCGGCGGGTTATGATATTCGCACGGAAGAAACCTATGAAGCGTCGTTTGCCGAGTTTGGCCGTTTGGTTGGATTTGATCGGCTCATGGCGATTCACTGTAACGACAGCATGAAGCCATTTGCATCGCGTTTGGATCGCCACGCTGACATCGGCGACGGGGAAATTGGAACCACCGCGTTTAAATTGCTCGTAAATGACTCCAGGTTCGAAAACATCCCGATCTTGTTAGAAACGGAAGATTTGAAGCATGAAATGAACCTTTCACGCCTCCAATCGTATCTAATTTCTGCCGATAGTATATAATGCGCTGTGGCGCGGAGAGATGGCTGAGTGGACGAAAGCGCCCGCCTGCTAAGTGGGTAGGTGTCGAAAGACGCCTCTCGGGTTCGAATCCCGATCTCTCCGCCAGTTAGTGCAAGCATAAGTTATGAAAGTGAAACTGATTACAATTCTTGCCGTAGTTTGCGCAACAACGCTTGCTTTGGCCGATTCTGTTACCGATTACATTGGCATTCGAAAAGCAAATAAGATTTCCGGAGTAAGTGGTGTTCAAGCCCTAGATTCGCTCGTCGGAACAAAGATTTTTGAGATTAAGGCCCGATTGAAGGGAATCGTAAAGGTCGGCGATGATGCCGCGCTGGTTTTGGAAAATCCTGACCAAACCTCTTTATCGATTCGCACCGGTACGTTGCCGGATTGGCTCGATGGAACCGACGTAGACATTCGCCTGATCGTGAAGGCGAGTCGCGAAGGCGAACTGGCCCCGCTGGAAACTACCCTGCTCGCGGTAATCCCCGAAGCGATGATCAAGAAATACGATCCAGTTCCGGTAACACCAAAGGCTAAGACGACAAAATCCACAACCACATCCACCACCTCGAGCCGTGATCCACGAAACCCATTGAGCGGCCCGATCGGTCGTCGGGGCAACTCGGCAAGCCGCAGTTCTTCGACTCCGCGCAGTAGCAGTGGATCAAAGTCAGCTTCAGAGGCGATTCCGATCTATGCTGATTACATCAAAAAGCGCAACCGCCGGCTTTCTGATGATCAGTGCTACGCCATTGCTGATTCAGTGATACGGTATTCCCTCCAATACGGGGTCGACCCTCGCCTCGTCATGGCGATGGCGATTCAGGAGAGTAACTTCAATCCTAATGCCACAAGCCATGCCGGAGCGCAAGGCGTTCTGCAGCTCATGCCAGGAACAGCAGCTGGGTTGGGTGTAGGCGACTCATACGATATCACTCAGAACATTCGAGGTGCGGTAAAGCTCATCGCGAGCCACTACGCCAGCTACCTCAAGAAAACGGGTAGCCACGATGACGCTCGAGTTTTGATGCTGGCGGCTTACAATGCTGGCCCCAGCGCGGTTAAGAGGTTCGGAGGCGTGCCCCCGTACAATGAAACCCAAAACTACGTGAAGCGCATCTTGGCGATCTATTACGAACTGATTTCCTAGTTCAGCTTTGTTGGCTGGCAGTAAGTCCCGTTAAGGTTGGTCGCCGCGACCGCTCTTGCCCCGGAATCGACGCTCTTCGAACGCGATCAAGTATTCGATTTCGGGTGATGTTTGAACTTCGCGCTTGACGATTTCAATCGCGTTGGTCATGCCGAGTTCTGACTTGTACATAAGCTTAACGGCTTTGTGGAGAGCCAATCTAGCCGGTTGAGAGAGACCGATTCGGCGTAGACCCACGGCGTTGATATCGATAATCACGTCTCGTCCCGACATGATAACAAACGGGGGGACATCGCGGGATGCGCCGGACATGCCGCCTACCATTGCGGCCCGACCGATGCGGGCAAACTGGTGAACGCCCACCATCCCGCCAATAGTTACAAGATCTTCCACCGTCACATGGCCGGCAAGGTTGACATTGTTGGCAATAGTGACAAACTCGCCGATCGTGCAGTTGTGCCCCACGTGCGAATAGGCCATCACGAAACAGTTGTTTGCAATCGTCGTCGCGTTGCCGTCGCCGGTAGCACGGTGAACGGTTACGTATTCACGGAACACGTTATCGTTGCCTATTTTCAAATAGGTTTTTTGCTTGCTTGAAAATTTCCGATCTTGGGGATCACCGCCAAGCACCGCCCCTTGCCCCACGTAGTTGTGGGTGCCAAGGGTTGTTCCCGATTTGATGGTGACGTGGGAATCCAGTGTACATCCGGCTCCAATCACGACCTCGGCCTCTACATTGCAAAACGGGCCGATGATGACATCATCCGCAATTTGTGCTCCAGAAGCAATGTGGGCGAGGTCGTGAATTCGAGCCACTTCTATTCAAGCCTCGCCAACTTGAAGGTGAGCACCATGGAGGCGCAAAGTTCTTCGCCAACATGAGCAACCGCAGTGATTCGACCGATGCCGCTTCGATACCAAACGATATCGCAGGTTGAAATCAGTTGGTCTCCAGGAACGACTTGTCGCTTAAATTTCACATCGTCAATTGCGCCGATAAGCGGCACGAGCCCTTTGTTTGCCGGGTCTCCAAGGATCATGCACGCCCCCGTTTGAGCCATGGCCTCGATGATCAGGACGCCAGGCATGATCGGGATACCGGGATAGTGACCCTGGAAAAATGCTTCGTTCATCGTTACATTTTTGAGGCCAACACTACGCTTCATTGGATCAAGTTCGATGATCCTATCGACCAGCAACATCGGATACCGATGCGGCAGGTACTCCATGATTTTTTGAACGTTCCACACCGCCTTGGTTGTACCCGAACAAGCGAGCCGCTATTTGCTCACTGCGTATCGTTGGCTTAAGGTGGGCAGTTCACCAGGCTCTATCGCGTCTCGAATTTGTGACATCAAACGAGCGTAAAAGGCGAGATTATGGAGACTTGCGATTCGAGGACCGAGCGGCTCGTTGGCTTTAAATAGGTGGCGCAAGTAAGCCGCCGAGTAGCGCTCAGTGGCAACAAACTGGGACTCCTCATCAACGGGACCATCGTGTTCTTCCCATTTCTGATTGAGGATGTTCGCCCGTCCGTACATTGTGTAAAGGGAGTGGTGACGTGCCATTCGGGTGGGAAGCACGCAGTCGAACAGATCGACCCCGCAGGAAACGGCGTGAAAAATATCTTCGGGGTGACCAACACCCATGAGATAGCGAGGTTTGTTGTCGGGCAGAAGGGGAGCCGTGTGCTGGACGACCGGATATTGCATTTCGGTTGGCTCTCCCACGCTTACTCCGCCAATAGCGTAGCCGTCGAAATCGAGATCAGCGATGGTTTGGGCAGATTCCGTGCGCAAATCCATGTGGACGCCTCCCTGAGCGATACCGAACACGGCTTGCCCTTCTCGACGAGCGGCGAGGTTTCGAGGCGCCCAGCGATGAGTTTGGAGCATGGCCTTGGCCACCTCGTCCCGCGTGCAGGGGTATGGAGGGCAGATATCGAGGGCCATTGAGATATCCACGCCGAGTCGCCCCTGAATTTCAATCGATCGCTCGGGAGAAAGGAACATGGACGAGCCATCAAGATGAGATTTAAACGAGACGCCCTCATCCGTGATTTTTCGCATTTCAGAAAGCGACATCACTTGGTAGCCACCCGAATCCGTGAGGATTCCGCTCTTCCAACTCATAAATTTGTGAAGGCCACCCAGCCGTTCGACGCGTTCTGAGCCGGGCCTTAGTTCCAGGTGATACGTGTTGGAGAGAATGAGTTCGAAGCCCAGGGCTTCCAGATCTTCGGATCCGACAGTTTTGACCGTCCCTTGGGTTCCAACGGGCATGAACGCGGGGGTCTCGACCGTGCCGTGGGGAGTGTGGAGCCGTCCTCTTCGGGCTTTGGTTTTGGGACAAACCGACAAAAGCTCAAATCGAAGGGACATAGATAGAGAAGCCCCGACGCAATGGCGTCGGGGCCAGATTAGACTAGCCGCCTACAGCGAGCAAAGTGAATCCCGTGATGGTGACTCCCCTTGCCGATTCGGCGAGGTATTGCGAGACCGTTTTAGCGGGATCCGCGTAGAACGGTTGCTCGAGCAAGACGGAATCACGAATGAACTCTTTGTTCACGCGTCCCTTCGCCATGTTCTCGGCAATATTCTGAGGTTTACCCTCTTCAAGGGCTCGCTTCAACTCAACTTCGTATTCCTTGTCGAGTTCGTCTTGGCTTAGTTGATCTTTGCTCACGACCTTAGGTCGGCTGGCGGTGGCGTGCACGGCCACTTTTCGCACAACTTCGGCATCGGCCTCACCGGTGTAGGTGACGATTGCGCCGCTCTTTCGGTCATGGTGAACATAGAAAACTGCCGAATCAGGACCGGTCATTCGAACGGTCTTGGTGACTTGGCAATTCTCGCGCATTCGCGCTACCGCGCCTTCGGCCATCTCTTTGAGGGTGGCTTCGTCGCCGGTTCCGGCGCAGACCTTATCGGCCATTTCGCTGCACATCGTCATGAACTCTTCGTTGCGAGCAACGAAGTCGGTTTCACATTCGACCACCACGGCCCCGAGGTTTGCCCCTTCGGCCTTGATTGCAACGACGCCTTCGCTGGTCGATCGGTCGGCACGTTTTGCGGCAGCAGCTTTGCCCTTAATCCGCAGAAGTTCTTTCGCCTTCTCAAAATCGCCATTAGCCTCGTCGAGGGCGCCCTTGCACTCCATCATGGGGGCGCCGGTTTCCTCGCGCAAGCGCTTAACGTCAGCAGCAGTGTAGTTTGCCATTAGCTATTTTCCTCATCATCTGGGTCATCATCCTTTGCGACCTCGGCTTCAACAACCGGAGCTTCGATAGGCACGACCGGGCGAGGTTTTGTGATTTCGATCGTTTCGGTTCCGAAAGCACGAAGGAATTCTTCGTCAACTTCCATGACCTGATCTTCTTCACCCTCGATCGGAGTGTCCTCGCTGATGGTGCCTTCCGTGATGGCTTCATCGAGCGGGCGGGCTTCAAGAATCGCTTCCGCAATCTTTCCCGTGACGAGCCGAATGGCTCGAATCGCGTCATCGTTCCCCGGGATTACGTAATCCACAACATCGGGGTCGCAGTTTGTATCTACGATTCCCACGATCGGAATGTTCAGTTTCTTGGCTTCATTGATCGCAATGGCCTCTTTGTTCACGTCAACCACGAACATAACGGAGGGCATAGCGTTCATATCTCGAATCCCATCAAGGAACCTTGAGAGCTGGGCGCGCTCTTCGAGTCGCTTTAGCATTTCCTTTTTGGGTAGGCGAGCGAGGTAGCCATCGGCTTCCATTCGGTCTAGTTCTTTGAGCCGTTGCACGCGTAGTTGGATGGTTTTCCAGTTGGTGAGCGTGCCACCGAGCCATCGCTCGGAGATGTAGTATTGTCCGCTACGAACAGCCGCTTCTTTAACTGCGGATTGAGCTTGTTTCTTCGTTCCAACAAACAAGACAGTTCCGCCATTTTCGGCGATGTTGCGGACGAACTCGAGGGCCTCCTCAAACAGTTTTACTGTCTGGTGTAGGTCGATGATGTAGATTCCGTTGCGAGCGCCGTAGATGTATCGTTTCATCTTCGGGTTCCACTTTCGGGTTTGGTGACCGAAATGAACGCCCGATTCGAGCAACTCTTTCATGCTGAGTTGAGCCATTATATTCCTCCAGGTTTATCCTCCGAACGAGTTTTAAATTTGCGCCAGTTTCAACCCTTTCGGGACCTGGTCGGCGCGCTCGTCCGTGTGTATTGGAGCGTCAAGTATACCCTTTTGGGAGCGTTTACTCCGTTCTTATCGCATCGGGCGAAGTTTTGATTACCTTGCCGCCTCCACTCCAGTCACGCTGCCGGTCTATGACAGCCACGGAGATGATCAGGAGGGCGACCGCACACAATCCAACCGTTTGGATTCGGCCTTGGGCACCGATACTGAGCCTTTTCCCTTTACGAATGAGTTCGGCAAGTGCGACCGTGATTTGACCTCCATCCAGCGGGAAAATCGGAAGGAGGTTGAAAATTCCAAGGGACATGCTGAGCATGCCCGCCAACTGCATAAGAGTCAGAGGGCCTTCCTTGGCGGCCGCGTATGAAACGCGGGCCATCGTCTCCGGGCCTCCCACTGCTTCCTTTAGTTTCTCCAGATTTGTTAGTCTGCTGAGCAGTTCTTTGGCCATCAAAACTGGGGAAACGAATGCTTGAGCAAACGCCGCTCCAAACGAGAGCGGTTTGCGGATCATTCCATAGCCGATTCCTACTTTCGCCTGAACCCGTTCCTCGCCCGAGAGTGAAAGATCCGGCAGCGCATACGGCGTAGGTTTATTGTCGATTTCCGGAGTTGCAACGATTGCTTCTTGCTTTCCAGCACGTTCGACCACGAAGGTTACGGGTGTCCCTTTATTTTCTCGAACTACCTTGATCACTGAGAAGAAATCTTTGATTGGCAGCCCGTCAACGGAGACGATCTTATCATCAAGTTTGATCCCGGCCTTTGCGGCTGGGCTACCTTCCACGAGCATGCGAACAACGGGGGCATTATCGCCAACCAGCTGCCCCTGCGTGCCCCATACGAAGGTCAACAGAATGACTCCCGCAATCATGCTGAACACGGGGCCTGCAAGTAGCATCCAAATCCTCGGCATCGGCCCTTTGCTGTAGAAGCCGTTCGGAATATCCACCTCGCTTCCGTCATTCTCGGGTTCCATTCCTTTCACGCGGACAAAGCCACCGAGGGGGATTGCTCTTAGAGTGAATTCGGTGCCGTTTCGCCGGGCGTAGACCCACTTCGGAAGGCCCATTCCAATTGAAAACTCTTCTACTTCCATCTTGAAAAACCTAGCGACTAGGAAGTGGCCAAGCTCGTGGGCGGC
This sequence comes from Fimbriimonadaceae bacterium, assembly GCA_040081075.1. GTDB lineage: Bacteria > Armatimonadota > Fimbriimonadia > Fimbriimonadales > Fimbriimonadaceae > JANJUB01. The sequence goes on from JBEBHJ010000002.1 coordinate 25,484, forward strand.
GACGAGGACCGTGAACATGAGCGCGATTTGCAGGATGTAGAGGACTGTCATTGCGTTAGTATTCCTACGTTTCAGGCGGACAGAATGAACACCTTTGCGAGCGTAGAACGTATATTATGGTGAAGATGAAATCACTGCGCTACGGATGGCTCGGAATGCTCTTGCTGGGTTCAGCAATGGCAGCGGCGGCCTTTAACCCGGTTGGAGTTTGGAAACCCGGGCTTCAACACGGCAAACTTTCGGCGGCAGCTGCGAAGAAGATTAAGCAGCAAAAAGCCGTTATCTCGGCGGGCTCATTCAAAATCAATAAAGACAAGACCTTTGGTCTTTCTTTGGCGGGGAGAGTGATGCTTGGGACGTGGACTTTGAAGGGCGATGTGCTTTCCATTACCGTTAAGGAAATTCTGGGCAAGCAAGCTTCTGATGTAGCGAAGATGCCCTCATCTGAGCGCATGGGTCAGTTCAAAATGCTCAAAGATGGGACCATGATGAGCCTGCCTGATCACGGCCCTGGTGAGCCGCGCATCATGTGGCGAAAGTCCAAGGCCTAGACAAGGTCAGAAGCAGCGACGGTCGCGGCTTCGATCTTCGCGATCAACTCATCGTCCAAACGCTCCGCAACTTCGGCGGCCACCAAGTTTTGCTTCAGTTGATCGAGGTTGCTCGCACCTAAGATGACCGTTGAGACATTCGGTTTCTTGAGACACCATGCCAGAGCCAATTGGCCCACAGTGCATCCAACTTCTTTGGCCACTGCCGACAGGCGATTCGTAGCTTCTATGCGATCTTGAGTTAACGAATCGCGCAACCATTCCATACCAGGAACGGTCATTCGCGAACCTTCGGGGATGCCATCGGCGTATTTTCCGGTAAGAATCCCGCTAGCGAGCGGGCTCCAGATTGTGGTCCCCATCCCGTATTCATCAAAAATGGGAGCGAGGCCCTTTTCAAAACTTTGGCGGTGGAAAAGATTATATTGGGGTTGCTCCATGACGGGCTTTCGGAGGTTGTATCGCTCGGCAACCTCGTAGGCTTCCTTGATCTCCGCCGCCGTCCATTCGCTGGTTCCCCAGTACGTTGCGGCTCCGATCTCGACGATATCGTGCATCGCCCAAACGGTCTCTTCAATGGGTGTTTCTGGGTCGGCTCGATGACAGAAAATCAGGTCAACGTAGTCTAATCCGAACCGCTCCAGAGATTGGTCAATGCCATCGAGAAGGCGCTTTCGGTTCAGACAGTTCTTTTCGTTTGGTCCATCGTGCAATCCCCAAAAGAATTTGGTGGAAACCACATAACTTCCCCGCCGCCAATCGAGCATTCGCAGAGCCTCACCCATGATCCGCTCGGATTCTCCCCGAGCGTAGACCTCAGCATTGTCAAAGAAATTGATTCCCGCTTCGTAGGCGTGTTGCATCGTTTCGGCAGCGGTTTCAACGGTGAGTTGGTTTTTGAAAGTGACCCATGATCCGAGAGAGAGCTCGGAAACTTTGAGGCCGCTGCGGCCGAGACGACGGTAGTTCACCCGACTATTATGGCGGAACTGCTAAAATCAAGAATGCCCACGATCTTCACGAAGATCATCAATCGCGAAATTCCCAGCGATATTGTTTATGAGGATGCCTACTGTGTGGCTTTTCGAGATATTGAGCCCAAGGCGCCCGTTCATATTTTGATTGTGCCTCGTGCCGAAATTGCGGGTGTAGCGAGTGTGCCCGACGAAGGTGATCACACTCACCTGTTGAATGCCGCGCGGAAGGTGGCGGAAGAACAGGGGCTCGAGAGTTACCGTTTGGTGATCAACCAGGGGGCGGATGCGGGTCAGACGGTTTTTCACTTGCACGTGCACCTATTAGGAGGGGGACCTCTTGGCGATTTCGCCTAAGACTCCGCTTATTTCTGAATCCGTTTCCGCCCTCAAGGGCATTCCGATACGAGACAATGGCGAGCCACTTGTTGACTTCTTGGAGGCGTGTCCGCTTTTGGTTTTGGATCAGCCGCGATTCACCTACCGCCGCGAAACCCTCGTTCGCGAATCAGTCGCACGGATGCTCGATGAGGCAACTCGGCGCCTTCCGGATGGCTACAAGTTGGCAATCGTGGAGGGTTGGCGCGCTCAGCATATTCAGCGCCGAATGCACGCGGGGATTAGAAAGCGACTCCAAGCGAAACACCCAGATTGGAGTTCGACGAAGTTAACTCGGATCGCAAATCAATTCACGGCCCCGGTTGATCGACGGGTACCGCCGCCTCATTCCACGGGGGGCGCGGTCGACGTCATTTTGATCAAACCTGACGGTAGTTATCACGATCACACCAGTCCATTTGATCGCTATGACGAGAATTGCTACTATGCGGAATGCCCGGGCTTATCGGATCGGGCCAAGGAAACAAGGCGTATTTTGCGCGCAGCCCTTCTTCCCACAGGGCTAACCAACTATCCTTCCGAGTATTGGCATTGGAGCTATGGCGACCAGGGTTGGTCGTATCGGGGCGGGCATGAATGTGCGATTTATGGCCCGACCGAACCGCCCGGATTTGAACCTGCGCCGGAAGATTTGGTTGACGAGCCGCTTGTATTGATTGAGGTTCGGTAGGAAACCTAGATTCCCGATTCTAGATGTTCGAGGCCGCCATCCTTCGGAAGTTTTAACTTTTTGTAATGCTCATGCGCGGTCTCAAAGCTCATGGTGGGGTTCGAGTGTTTTAGATCTTTGAAGCCGAGCATGAGATCGAAAAAGGTGTAGTTGGATACGACGCCTTTGATCAGTTCAGAGCCCGGTCCAACGGAGATGACTTGGACGTGGTCGCAGGTGTGGTTTCCACTTGTCCAGGTCACTTTACAATGGTTGCCAAGGATCGCACCAACCACGCCGCTCTTTGAGTTCAGAAACTTCATATTCTTCAACGGTGCGCCGCCGGTGATCGCGTCCGTCACCGTGGCGGTCTCGTCCGCTGATAGCTCAACGCCGAGTTTTTCGACGAACCGATCTTTGACTTGGGTTGCGGTTGAGTCTTTCCCAAGCGAGTCAATCACCGCCGTGACAGACGATTTCATCCCGGCAAGGACACTTAGGCCCATGGTCGAATCGAAATACTCTGTTCCATCGCCATTAAGTGAGGGGCCACCGGTAGCGTGGTCGGCGGTGATGATCACCAGCGTTTCCTTATCCGCCAGCGCAAAATCGACGGCAACCTTCACGGCTTCTTCAAATGCGATTTGGTCAAAGATCATGGCGGAGACATCGTTGGCATGGGCGGCATGATCAACCTTTCCACCTTCGATCTGGAGGAGGAATCCACGCTTGCCGCCCTTGAGAGAATCAATGGCGACTTGAGCCATTTGGGCTAGGGTGGGAACCGTTTTTTGGAGCTCTGGGTCATGATCTCGATCGATGGAGTACGGGACATGGGAATCGGAGAAGATTCCGAGCAGCTTTCCGCCGGGTTGTGCGCTCAGGTCGCTCCTGGTTCGGCACACCTTAAATCCGGCGGAGCGGAACTTCTCGTAGATATCGGTTTTGTCGGCCCGCTTGGTTGGATCAAAAAACTTGTTTCCTCCGCCCAGCAGCACTTGGACTCCGGAGGTGAGATAGCTCTCTGCGATCTCTTGCTCGTTGCCTCGGGCGATGTTGTTTACGGCGAATCCAGCGGGGGTGGCGTGGGTCATCGTGGTCGTGGTGACTAAGCCACATCTAACTCCAGCGGCGCTCATGATGCCAACGATAGGGTCGAGTTTGGTCCTGTCGGGATACATGTTGAGCATCCCATTCCAGATTCGTCGACCGCTGCCCCAAGCGCTACTGGCGGCGGCGGAGTCAGTGACAATCGAGCTTAGCGCGCGGGTTTCTTGCAGCGCGGAATGCGCGAACGGTTGACTTTGAAGCCATGCCCAATACGACGATTTACCCAGAACTTGTTGCTGATAATAATCGACAATCGTAGGCACCTGAACGGCCATTCCGTCGGCAACACAAAAGATAATGTTTTTTGGCCGAGCGGGAAGGCGATCAAGGAGGGCCTCCAGGTTGGGAGCTATCAAGCCCGCCGCTCCGAAACTCAATAGTGAACGCCTGGAAATGTCCATTTGGATATGCTACTTCATTCCACGTCTTCGAAAGATTAAAACGATCTTAAGGGTTCATCCGTATAATTCCAGTAATGAAACTTACTCGTTTATTTGCGGCCGGAGCGGTCGCAATCGTTTCCGTTAGCGCACAAGCCCAGATATCGAAGCAGGGCGCCGGCTATCTGTTTCGCCTAAAGTTTAAGCCAGGGGCAGTCGTTAAGCAAAAGATGGTCATGAATATGAACATGGGGATGCAGCAAACGATGACGAGCACGATTTCGCAAAAGGTGATCAGTGTTGACAGTAAGGGAGTTGGAACCCTTAAGGTGACGACAAGCGGAATGGCGATGAACGGGAAGCCGTCCAATATGGGGGCACAAACCGCAACGGTAAAAATGGATTCAAGGGGTGCCGCCGTTGGTCAAGCCACGAGCGCGGGCAACTTTGGAAGCATGATGATGCCCAAAGATGCGATCAAGGTTGGAACCAAGTGGACGGGCGAAGTGAAAGTGCCCCAAGCTCAGGGGACGATGAACGCGAACTACGTGTTTAAGGGTGTCCGAACGATTGGTGGCATCCAAGTTGCCGAAATCGGTCTGACGATGAAGATGTCTGGAATGATGCCGTTGACGGGAACGGGCACCATGTTCGTGCGCACGGACAACGGAATGAGCCACAGCATGAGCATGAAGATGAGTGGCAACTTTAGCGCGGGTCAGGGCGGGAAGCCAATCCCGGTCACTATGAACATCACCATGACTCCGGCTTAGTGAGCCGTGAAAGGGCTCCTCATGATCGGGAGGAGACTTGAATAGTCATCCGTCCAGGCTTTTACGCCTGGACGTTTTTTTGCGGTCGGCCAGATTGGACTTGATTCAAATGCTGACCAATCGTTGCCTTTTGCCCCACAGATCACCCAAACCGACTTATTCCGACCAGGTTCCTTCCCGATCTCGTAGCGAGTTTCGTCGCATACGTAGGCTCGATAGTTGACGACATCGGCAACGGCGGCGACTACGGGCTCAAGGTCGAGATATTTGTTAGATATATGGACGCACAGAAACCCGTTGGGCTTAAGGCGTTTTTGATAGATTTGGAAGGCCTCAACGGTGAGCAAGTGCGCAGGTACCGAGTCGGAAGAAAACGCGTCGATCAACAAAATGTCGAATTCTGGTTGATCTTGCTCGAGGCTCAGGCGGGCGTCGCCCAGCACGATCTTGGGTTTTGATTTTGCTTTGGTAAGGCAAGTGAAGAGCTCCGGATTCCACGCCATTTTCTCCACGATGGGGTCAATTTCGAAGAATGTCCAGTCTTCGCCGGGGCGGGACCAGAGCGCCATAGAGCCAACCCCTAAACCAACCACGCCGATGCGAGCATCCGCTGCTCGGGTGGCCATTGCGGGCTTCAGCGGCCCGGCCGGATGGTAATAGGTTGTTGGGGTGAGTTCGGTTTCATCGAAGGATTGCTTTCCATGCAAAATCCGCCCATTCATGAAGTTGTGGGTTTTGCCGACGGATTCCACCCGATGAACTCCGAAAAAGCTCCGGCCCGAGAAAATAGTCTTCCTCACCGTTTGATTGTTGTAAACACCCACAAAGGTCATAGCCGCAACGGTGAGCGCGAATCGGAGCGGTCGGGCGGCGCAAATGATGGTCGCGAGGCATCCAACCGCAATGAGGGGCGGGATCGCGGTGTTGTTCGAAACCATCGAGAAGTTCCGTTGAAGGTAAATCAACCCAATCATCGTGCCGAAAATCCCGAAGGGAACCGCCACATCAAGGAGTAACAGCGATTTCGTCCACTCTTTGACTCGAGCGGGGATCGCGAGGGCGAGAAGCACCAAGATGAGGCTGTACTCAACGACTTGGACAAAGATTACGGGGGCGATGAGCGCGTTGAAGATACCGCCCAACACGCCACCAAACGACATGATGAGGAAGAACTCCGTAAGTTGCCTCGGCTCCGGCTTATCCTTGGCCAATTCTCCGTGGCACAGCATGGCTCCGATGAACAGCATGAGCAGATGGGCGGGGAAAATTACGATGTTCGGCATGCGCATTTTCATTCCCATGATCGCCACAAATAGCAGCCCGGCGAGCGCATAGGGCGTGATCATCACGATGAGACTGTGCTTGATCGGGGGCCGGTTTGCGAACACAAAAATCATCGTTAGGAGATAAATCGCCAAAGGGATAACCCACAAGAGGGGCATCACAGCGATATCGGTGGTGAGAAACGTTGTAACTCCGATAAAGTGACTGGAAGGAATAAAAGCGAGGAATATCCAGCGTAGTTTGCGTTTCCACTCGATGGGCTGGGGGGCAGAGTCGGCTTCGACTTCCTCGACCGCACTGGGCTTGGTTGAACTAGTTTTGGCAATGGTCACTACAAAAAGGGCGAAGAGCAAAACATAGCCGCCCGTCCAAATTTGACTCTGTTGAACCGTTGTAAGGTTGGGCTCGATAAGGAATGGGTAGCTCAATAACCCCAGGAAACTGCCCACGTTACTGGCGGCATAGAGCGAATAGGGGTTCTTGCCGCCCGATCGAGCGAACCACGCCTGAACGAGGGGAGAACTTGCGGAAAGGACAAAGAAAGGCAGGCCCACGCTGAGCGCCATCGTCATCATCATCCATGGAATCGGGCTTGACTGGGTGGGCGGTCTGAGTCCAGAATTGAAATACAACGGCAGGACCGCGAACGGTAGCACCAGCATTACCATGTGAAAGACCAATTGGCGCTTGAGGCTGAAGTGCTTGGTCACCAGGTGAGAATAGAGATAGCCCAAGAGCAAGGCGCCTTGGTAAAAGACCATTGCGGTATTCCAAACTGAAGGGGAGCCGCCCAAAATCGGGAGCAACATTTTAGCCACCATTGGCTGGATGCTGAAAAGCAAAAAGGCGCTGATAAGAAGGGTGAGCGAACAGATAGCCGCCATACGGTTAGTTCGGACGGATTAGCTAAGGCTATAGGCGTCTACGTCGACTGAAACGTGGACATTTTTTGGCTTGAATGCTTCAATCTTTTTGCGTAGCGGACCAAAACCGAACTCGTTGGGCACTTTGAGAATCATGTGGCGTCGCCATTGGTTTTGGATGCGTTCGAGCGGGGCATCAACCGGTCCAAGAACTTCAACGCCAGGCATGCCTTCGATGGAGACAGCGAGGTCGAAACTGGCATGACGGACCGTTGGATAGTTCTCGCCGGAGAGCACAATGTTGATAAGGCGACAAAACGGGGGGTAGTTGGCTTGTTGGCGCTCGATCAAAGTTCCTCGATAAAAGGCCAGATAATCGTGATCCTGTGCGCATGTGATTGCACTGTGTAAGGGATTAAACGTTTGGATCACCACGTGACCCGGGCGGTTACTGCGGCCGGCTCGGCCCGAAACTTGACTCAGGACTTGGAATGTACGTTCCGCCGCACGGAAATCGGGGATTCCAAGACCTGTATCGGCGGCGATGACGCCAACCAACGTGACTTTGGGGAAATCGAGCCCTTTCGCCACAATCTGGGTGCCAACAAGGACGTTAAGATCACCGGCTCTGAACTGAGCCAGGATTTCCTCAAGGGCGCCACGGCGCGAGGCAACATCTCGATCGAGCCGGGCGACCCGAGCTTGGGGGAACTCCTGTTTCACCGTCTCTTCAACCTTCTCAGTTCCAACTCCAAATGGGCTTATTCGAACGCCGCCGCACTTGGGGCACTCTTCAGGGGGCTGTTCGACGTGATCGCAGTGATGGCAGCGAAGTTTTTTGTCTCTTCGCGAATAGCTAAGCGACACCGAGCATCGGGGACAGGCAAAGGTTTGACCGCAATCGCGGCACATCAGCATGGGCGCATAGGCACGCCGATTGAGAAACAAAATGGCCTGCTCTTCGCGCTCGAGCACGTCGGTGAGACGGTCTTTGAGTTGGGGTCCAAGGATTGCAGGGTGACCTTTTCGGTAGCCAGCGCCCAAATCTTCTATGAAGACTTCGGGCAATTGGGCGTGAGCAGCGCGCTTTTGGAGGGTGAGGAGTTTTAGTTCCGATCCAGTTTCGGCCTCGTAGTAACTTTCCAAGCTGGGCGTGGCCGAGCCGAGGATGAAAGGGCACTGGTGCTGATTGGCCAAAAATCGGGCTAGTCGCTTGGCGTGGTAGCGCGGGGAGTTATCTTGCTTATAGGAGCCCTCGTGCTCCTCATCGACAATGATCAGACCGATGTTAGTGAGCGGTGCAAACAGTGCACTGCGCGCGCCTAGAACGACGGGGGCCTCCCCGCTCCGGATTCGCATCCAGTTGGCGAGCCGTTCGGTCGGAGTGAGTTCACTATGGACAACGGCAACACGATCGCCAAACCGATCTCTGAGCTGGGCAATGACTTGGGCGGCAAGGGCAATTTCGGGGACGAGGTAGAGCACTTGACGTCCGAGTTTAAGGGCCTCGGCCGCGCACCTTAGGTAGACTTCGGTCTTCCCGCTTCCGGTGACACCAAACAATAATGAACCCTGGCTCGCCCCCGTTTTCAGGTCATTCACCACAGAGTTTATTGCGGCTTGTTGTTCCTCGTTAGGGGTTGGGGGTTCGGGCACTTTCCTTTCTTCGGGCTTGACGGCTTCCAACAGTCCGTCGCGAAAGAGTTGTTGGACGATCGCATCCGTTACGCCGCTCAAGGCACGAATTTCGGAGTTTGAAATGGCTGTAGATTCGATGGATTGCATCCGAATGAGGGTCAATGCTTGAGCCGGCTTGCGCTTACCCTCTTCGTGGAGAAATTGCTCAATACGGGCAGAATCGCCCGTGAGTCGATAGAGGAGTTTGTTCTTTTTGAGTTCGCGCAACGGTGGCAAGGACAATCCTTGGACAACGTGACCGTCTTTGCGTAACTGACCGAGCGCTTTGGCAAGGGGGGGCGGAAGCTCTTTGAGGGTTTTGGAAAGAATTGAGCCGCCCTGTTTTGCGATCAATTCAATCACTTCTCGCTGGAGCACGGGAAGGTCGTTTGGGGTTCCTCCCGGGGCCAAGGTCAGGGTTTCCGTTAAGCGCGTCCGCACCCCGACGGGCATGGCGGGGGAAATTGCAACCGGGATCGTTGTGATGGTTTGGTCGGCCGTGTGGCGAACCAGAGCCAGTATCTGTTCGGGAACGGAAAACCCGATGATTCGTTCCTTGGCGGGCCGAAGCGAGGCCACGGGAAAGGCCAGATCGGCCTCGGCGGCTTCATACACTCGAATGGCATATCCGAGGACCGTGCGGCTTCCGAGGGGGACAATGAGTGCATCACCAGGGGCTGCCTTGAAATCAAGTCGATACGTGTAAATTGCTTCGGCACCACCCGTTCGGGCTTCCAGGGCTACGTCGGCAAGGGTTAATTTCACAAGTATTCCAAGAATCCCGCCATACTTAGGGGGTGGGTTCGACGCTTCTGATTCGGCATTCAGGAGTTTCCTTTCAGGAGGAGCTGAAGCAGTATCCGAAGCAACCTCATATTATCCTTGATCCGGGGGATGCCTCCCACGGTCCGGCGGCGCGGCTCTGGCTACTACGCGATGGAAAACCAGTCGCAAGCCGCTTCTTTGGTTCGATAGACGCTCTTCGGGCGCCGCATCTGATATTAGCTGCCCTGTCTGACTTTTTGAAGTTAGCGGACGATGCCATAGTTGAAGCTCCGGTTTACCGTGCGTCGCCTTTGTCACGACAACTGCTGACCCTGATTGCGTTTTTGGTAAAACCCGACCGCATTTTGGTGGCGGAGGGGACCGAGATCAGCTTGCTGGGCTGGCCGATTGGGCCGGAAACGATTTCAGCGCCAGAAGCGCTACCAAGAATGGTTTTGGACGCCCAACGTAAAGCTCAGTGGCTGAGGCTGCTTGAACGGACGCACAAGCACGAAATACCGATGAGCAACCTCTCGATTCAGGGATGTCGCTTGGGTTCGGCAGTACCTATCACCCAACAAATTGACACAGCGGGGATTTTGCACGCGGAAGTTTGCGGTGCAAACTTGTTGCTCGTCAGCACGGGTGACGTGGATGTGGAGGTGATGGGCCGAGCGTTGGACATCGCGCACGCCGCCAAGGCAATCGTTGTCCAACCCGAGGAGTATAAGAACTTGCTGTGCGCATTTGGTCGAGAAAACGGCGAAGAGTTCGGCATGGGAATGATTGACGAGATTGACTTTGAAGGGCGGATGATTTACGCGCGAGCAGACGCGGTGCCGCCGGTGCCGGTAAGGATTTTGAAGTTGGGATCGTTGCGAGTGGATCCAAATGGACGTGAGATGCCGGAGGGACGCCCTTGGCACCTGTAAAGTTGTTCTTGGTTCGCCACGGTCAAACGGAGTGGAATCGGTTGGGCAAGGCTCAGGGGCATACCGATACCGAGCTGGATGAAGAGGGCTTACATCAGTCGCGACGTTTGGCAGATCTCTTAGGTGAAGAGCCCATCGACTGGGTTGTAACAAGCGATTTGCGTCGATCGGTATCAACGGCAGAAGCCCTCGGCAAACCGCTGGAGCTTGACCCTGATTTGCGAGAGCGCAGCTTTGGAGACTGGGAAGGTCAACCTTATGAGGAAGTTCGAGAGCTATTGAGAACGATTGAACACCCGCCAAACGGTGAGTCTTTTCAGCAGCTGTGGGAGCGGCTTGGACTAGCTGCGGATCGGCTGAGAATGAGAACTGGGAACGGACTGGTGGTGACGCATGGGGGAGCCTGCGCCGTGCTCCTGGCCCACTTGATTGGCGGCACCCCCGAGGTTTCGCGCGGATTTCGATTTAGCAATACGGGGGTTTCTTGCTTGCATCGGCGACCCGATGGTAGCTACGTTTTGATCCAATACAATGACTGCCGACATCTTGATCGCGTGGCTTTGTCAGGTGATCTTCAAGGGGTTCATCGAACTTGAAGCGTTGGCTCTTGCTGGTCAGCTCGGCGGTTCTCTACTTGGCGGCGTTTCCGCCCCTCAACTTAGGGCTGCTCGTTTTTGTTGCCTTGGTGCCCCTACTTCTTGCGCTGGATGGGGCGACTGCTCGGGAGTCGAAGCTACTGGGCTTTGTTTGGGGATTCAACGTGGTTGGATTTCAGATGATTTGGATTCCAAAGCTGGTTACGCAGTGGACCGGAAATGCGCCTCTCGGTATATTGCCTTTGCTGGTTTGCGCTGTGATTGGGGGCGGATACTACGTGCTGGTTGCGACCCTCTTGCGACGATGCTTGGAGTTGAAATGGTGGTGGGCGCTGGTGTTTGTTTGGGTTGGATTTGAGGTTGTGCGTAGCTACATTCCGGGGCTAGCGTTTCCGTTCTTTCTTACCGCAACCCCCTTGTGGCCTTACCCGGCTCTTATTCAATCGGCATTTATCGGCACAGTCTATTTGGTTTCGGCATGGGTGGTCGTTATCAATATCCTCGCCTTATTCTTCTTGACGAAAGTGTCTTTCAAGGCCACTCGACCTTATATAGCGGTGAGCGTGATCATTCTTGTTTCGTCATTGCTCCGATTCACCCAACCGATTAAGGGTACAGCAACGAGGATCACCGCCGGCCAGCCAGGGGTGGACATGGCGTTTACGGCCCGCAATGAGCAAGACGCCAAGCTCTTTGGCAATGTGGAATACATCAGCGCCCGAGCTCGCGGGAATCGATCGAAGTTGCTTGTTCTGCCGGAAGGTGTGGCGCAAAGTGATGGATTTGGGGTTCCCGTGACGCCCTTTCGGGTTGATCCTGATCTGCCGATCTTGTTTGGCGGAATGCGGGTTGAGATGTCGGGTGAAATCAAAAAGGGGACGACGATGTCTTCGAAGCGATATCAATCGGCCTTTACATTGAACAAGGGCAAATGGGAACACGTTGACAAGGCGAGATTGGTCGTTTTCGGTGAATATGTTCCGGGGCGAAACTTCATCCCATTTCTAAGTCAGTTTAAGCTCTCAGATCAGGATTTGACACCTGGTGCTGAGACGAAATCGATTACGGCGGGAGGCATCAAGGTCGGACCCATGATTTGTTTTGAGGGGCTGTTTTGGGATGTAGCCCACAAGCAATCGGAAAATGGAGCGCAGATGCTGGCCGTGATGTCGTTAGATGATTGGTACATGGGTACACCAGCGCCGGATCAGCTCCGCACGGCGGCAGTTTGGAGGGCGGTGGAAACTGGACTTCCCGTAGTGAGGGCCGCGAGCACGGGGTACACAATGGGCGTTGATCAACGGGGCAAGATCATCAATGAGGCGCCGCTGGGTAAGGCCTTCGCTTTGCACTTAAGGGTGTATCTCGAAGATAACCCGGTCAAGGTGCCGACCCGAGCGCTGTTTCCATGGGCTTTTGGGATTGCTTTTCCAATTGTCTCCGTGCTGTTGTGGCGGAGGCGAAGTGCGGCTTAGCGTTCGAGTCCAACCTCGCTCAACTCAAAGCAAGATAGCCGTCTCGGATGGGGTTGTAAAGGTCTGGGTGACCGCCTCTCCGACGGATGGGCAGGCCAACGCGGCCGTTTGTGAGTTAGTTGCGAAGGCACTCGGGGTGCCCAAGACCTCGGTTGAAGTGGTGAAGGGCCAAACTTCTCGAACCAAAGTGTTGTCCGTTCCGTTGGGCGAGGATGAAGATGTTTTGGGGCGCCTCTCGAAGGCTCTGGGATGATCGTGATTGGGCCCGATGAACAGGAAGCAGGTTCTAACTATTTGATGCAGGTTCGTGGGGTTTCTGCTTCAGACGTCGCTGGGACCGTCAATTAGAACATGCTTATCTTCGCGACACTTGCTACGACGCTTTCCACGACAAACATCTTATTCGTGGGCAACAGTCACACCGTTAACAATGATGTTCCGGGCCTGGTGCGGAACTTGCTCGTGAGTGATGGAACTCCGCGTACGGTTCGAACTGATACGATGACGACTGCCTCGCTCAATGACGGAGCACAGAATGGGGCGATTGTTGACGCGATTAAGAGCAAGAAGTATCAGATAGTGGTTTTGCAGGGCGCATCGATCAGCTCGTCCCATAAGTACAAGTATGAGCAGGGCGGGGGAATAGCGCTCGCAAAACTGGCCGTTAAGGCAGGAGCGCGAACTTTGCTTTACGCGGAATGGCCAAGGCGCGGTTGGGACGAATCTGCTTACATCATGCAGCATTATGAGTTGATTTCTCAGCCGTCGGGGGCAGAGATTGTTTCAATCCCTTATGTTGCGGATCGGGCGATTGGGCTGAATATGAATATTTGGATGGGTGACGGGAATCACGCCAATCTGCTTGGAAGCTACCTTGCCGCTTGCACGCTTTATTTTTGGATCGCCAAGCCGGTTAACGTTGGCCCGGATTGGCGGCCCAAGGGCTTGAAAGCCGAGGACGCCAATTCGGTGCGCGGATTTGCCTGCGACCGTTATCGAATCGAGTTCGGGATTAAGTAAGGAACTCCCGAGGATCGGCGAATTTGCCCTTGATCGCCGTGGCAGCGGCAGTTATGGGAGACACGAGGTGGGTTCTTGACCCGGGGCCTTGCCGTCCCTCGTAAGGGCGGTTGGATGTGGAGGCACTTCTTTGTTGGGGCCGCAGGATATCGCCGTTCATCCCAAGGCACATCGAGCAACCCGCATAGTGCCATTCAAAACCCGCTTGAATAAATATTCTGTCAATGCCCTCGGCCTCGGCCAACTGCTTGACGTGGTCGCTCCCAGGTACGACCATGGCGCGAACTCCGGTCGCAACCTGATGACCGGCGACGATCGAGGCGGCTGCGCGCAAGTCTTCGATTCGCGAGTTAGTACAGGAACCTATGAACACCGTGTTGATCGGGGTTTCGTCCATGCGATCCCCGGGTTTTAGACCCATATAGCTCAGCGCTCGCTCCTCGGATGGATTGGTTGGAACAGGAATCGGTTCGTTGATATCAACCGTCATCGCAGGGGTGGTCCCCCATGTCACTTGCGGGCTTAGGCAATCGGCGTTTAACGTGACTTGGAGGTCATGGGTGGAGCCAGCATCCGTGTGGAGAGAGTTCCAAAACTCGATTTGGTCTCGCAAGGCTTTGCCCTTTGGTGCCATCGGCCTCTCTTCGGCGGCAATGAAATCGAAAGTTACGCTGTCGGGTGCGATCATTCCCGCGCGGGCTCCCATTTCGATTGACATATTGCAAACCGTCATTCTTCCGCTCATATCGAGCTTCCGGATGGCTTCTCCGTAGTATTCGACCACATATCCGGTTCCACCGCCAGCGCCGATTTTGCGGATGATGGCCAGAATCACGTCTTTGGCGGTGATGCCCTTCCCTAGCGAACCCGTGACTTCGATTCCGAGGGACTTTGGCTTGGCGGGAGCGCGAAGGGTTTGTGTGGCAAGCACATGCTCCACTTCAGTCGTCCCAATGCCAAAAGCCAAGGCTCCGAACGCGCCGTGGGTAGAGGTATGGCTGTCGCCGCACACAATGGTGAGGCCGGGGAGCGTGATTCCGAGTTGTGGACCAATAACGTGAACGATGCCTTGGTTGGATTCCCGGTAACCGTATAGCGGCACTCCAAACTCTTTGCAGTTGCGAGCAAGAGCCGAAAGCTGTTTTCCACTCAAGCTCGATTCATCAATATCGCGGCCGTCGGTAGGAACATTGTGGTCAACGGTGGCAAAAGTGAGGTCCGGGCGCCGAACGGGTCGGCCAGCCTCGCGTAGACCGTCGAAGGCCTGTGGCGAGGTCACCTCGTGAACCAGGTGTCGATCTATATACAGGAGGTTTCCGCCGCTGGGAAGCTTGGTTACGACGTGTGCGTCCCAAACCTTATCAAAGAGTGTTGCCACCTTTGAATTATGTGCAAATTGGCGAAGATTCAGCCGACAATGAAGATAGGGGAGTGAGCAGTTACAGATATAGAAGGCGCAAAATGAGCACTATCCACACTGGTTTTTCACCATCGCTGTACCTAAACACGCGGTGCACCTTTCAGCGCATCAAGGATGCGCGGATCTTTCATGGGTGGGTTGAATCGCTGGATGAGCGCGAAATCACCTTGCGCGTGGGCGGAGATGCGGTCCTCACTGAGGGCGACGAGTTCGTTTTTCAAGTTTTTGGCTTGGGTCAAAACTTGAAATTCTTGGGTCGCCTGACTACACGGCTCAGTGGAACCTTGGTTTTGGGAGATGATTCGTCGGTGTCGCTGTGCATGTTTGCCATCTTGGGCGAAATCAAGATAATCGCGGGGGACGACAGTGCGCGGATGTCAAATCAGGGAATGTTTGCCTTGATCAAAGTCGATGATGTCCTGATTGATCAAAACCCGATTGAGATTGCGGATGTAAGCAAAGGCGGCCTTGGCGTGGTCCTGCCTGTAGAGTTGCCTAAAGGCACGCGGGCGATGTTTCAGATTAGTTCGATTGTTGGAGAGATCAACTTGGAAGCGCAGGTGATGAATGTTCGCCCAGCGACGACGGGTTTCTTTCGACACGGTTTCGCCATCCGAGAGATGTCAAGAATTGATGGATTGCGGTGGGGCCAGAACTTTAAGCGGAACTACTAACCGCCAAAGTTGAACGACAGTTCCAGGTCGAAGCCGCTTGATCGGTAGGCGCCGCTCGAAGCAAATGGGTCGAGATTTCGCACATTGCGATACTTGTAAGACCCGATCAGCGAGATGCTTCGGTAGATTTGGTATTCGTAAAAGAGCCCGGCAAAACCCTCGGACTGGGGCAGGTATCCCGTGGATTTTCCGAGATTGAATCGAAGACTCGCGTTCTGGCGATCGGAAATGCGATAGCCAAAGTATCCATCGGCGCTGATAACGTTTTGCGCGAACGTCCCGCCACCCGATAGGAGGGCGTTTAACCCGAGGCGGTAGTTCCACTTCGGGCCAAACCGACCCGCGAGATTGCCATCAAAGTTAAACGCTCGGGATGTAAAAGGCGAATCGAGGTAACGGGTCGAGGAGTTGTCCAGATTGAACGAGATCAGGTGTCCGCGTCCTAGATCATAATCGGCCCCCAACCCAAAGGAAAGGGTATCGGTGTTTGAGGCGACGGAGCCAGCGGTTCGAATTGACTGGATTCGACCATCAATCGTGAGCCGCTGACTTGGATGCCAATTGGCGCTCGCGTGATAGATTCGATAATCCGATAGGCCGGAAAGGGGGGCGGTGCCGAGCGAACCGGAACTGAATCCGTTTCCTCCAAATCCGGTGCCGAGAGAACCCGTAAAGCCAGCCAAGGTGGCGAGCTGACCTGATCGACTATCGGCGGCGGAGAATTTCACCCTCAGTTTGTCGGACGGCGTGAAGTTCGCAGTTAGGGAGAGATCGTGACCGGTCCCGGAGTCGCCGGCAAACCGTGTTCGATTGAAGCTCGTGAGCCAATCAAATTGCCACATTTTGCCCGCGGAATAATTGGCATCAAACTTAACGCTCTGCATGCTGAGCTTCTTCACTGAGGTGTCGGTTACTTGCCCAAGTTGATTTTGAAGACCGTAGCGGGCCGACAAGTTGCCGCTGGTGTGGCTGTAATTCAGGCTGGTTGAATCCAGCTTGGTCTCATTGGCCGTTCTTTGGACGCCAGTGCGAACGTGCTCCGCCGACCAACCGCGACTGTTGCCATCTAGGCGGGCTACGGATGCGCGGGATACGGTTTCGCGGGCTTGCTCAAAGGTGTTGCCGCTCAGCGACGAACCGGTTCGCGTGCTAACCGAGGCATTCTTGTGGTCAAAGCTATACCGAAAGCCCTTCTTCAGCAAAGTTGCGCCGAGATCCCAAGCCTTTTCGTTTCGGTTGAAGCCCCGGGTTTCGACGCTGATGAAATCGTCTGGGACATCGCGGAGAGCAGCTTTGATTTTCAGCCCACCCGTTTCGTAGCTTGCTTGGGCTCCGCGGGCGGTGCCAGAAAGGGGGGTAACGGAACTATCCAGCGAGCCGGTCGCTTGGCTTAACAAGATGTAGCCTCGCCGATTGAGAGGAATTCGGTAATCCACTCCGATCACGCGACGATCGCCTTCGCCTAGAGACGTTGGCTTTGGGAAGTAGACGACATCAACTAGGCTGGTGGTGGGAATAAACCGGCGAAAATAGAAGACACTCTTGTTGTTCAGATCGAAGTCATAGTCGACGCCTTGAATCTGGAGGATTCCATCAACTCTGATCGTCGTTGGAAACGCGGCGGTGTTGAGGGGTTCAAACTGGAGGAAGTAGGGCGTTCCGGCCGCACCAAATCCTTCGAATTGTTCGAGTCGGCTGCTCAGTCCACCGTTCCCTCGGGCTTTTTGCTCAATGAGCGTCACACCGAGCCGACCTCCTTTGCCGAAGTCATAGCTCATGCCGCCGCCAGTCACGTCTCCACGACTTGAATTGAAGTCGAAGGCCTCGTAGGTTACGGTAACAGTGCTGGTTGGAGGGATGATGCGACCCCGAAAATCTATGCGACCCACTTCGTAGTCGATTGAATAATCGGTGCCCAAGGCTAGGGGCACGCCATCCAGAAGCACTTCTTGGGAGCCCGAAATGATCTGGCTGTTTTGTAGATAATAGGGACCGGATGAGTTTGCACCCTGAAAGCTGACCGTGCGGGCACTTCCCTTTGTCTCGGTCTTCAGAACCTTGGCGGTGAACTTGCCACTTTTGAATGCAACGGCGGCTCCTTTCATATTCCGGTTGATGCTTGCAAAAGCATTCGTGTTGAGGAGGGTCCCTAGGATGTCGCCCGCTTCCACGGTGAACGGCCCCTTGGCGAAATCCAACTTCAGTCGCTGGGCTTGAGGATCTTGGAATCGGTTATCCGTGAGGGTGAAATCGAAATCGAAAAGCCCGAGAACTTTGCGGCCCGAGAAGCTAACGGCACCGGTATCGGTGAACCGGTCTCCGCCACGACCGTAATAGGTGAGCGAATTGAACGCATCTTGGTCGCCGCTGACGCTGTGCTGATGGAACGCCAATTGCCGATATCCACCGATTTGAATGCGGCGGATGAGTTCGCGGTCAAGCCAATTGAACAACCCACCCGTTTGGGCCATGGAGGGTGAAACTAGGGCAAAAACCGCAAAGCAAGCGAGTCGGCGCATAAATGAAACGTGAACGTCAACCCATTAGACCGGTTAAGGGATCGCTGCAGTTCTATAAAGTTTGGAGGCGCCGAGCAGATTCGAACTGCTGCATAAAGCTTTTGCAGAGCCTCCCCTTAGCCACTTGGGTACGGCGCCCGCCAGCTTGAGATTTTACCTCTTGTGGGTGGAGTTTTAGGACCTGTGCAAAATGATGCCTGCAAATCATCTCAGCTTGGTGAAACCACTGTCTAATGCGGAGCGTCTGTGGGGCAGAATGTCGCTAATCGTTTGTTTTCTGATTACACGAGCACACCATCAGGAACCGAAGGTTGAGTTTCCCCCTCGAATTTACAGCGCTAGGGAGATCGCGAGGCAGTTTACGAGTGAGGACCGCACGGTTCGGTTTGATGATCGGCTCGCGGAACGGGCGTGGTTTCTTGCTCTGAAACCAAGACCGTGGGCAGAGTGTCATCAGCTCCTAACCAAAACGGTGGACTTGGAGATCGTCAAGGAAGGCAACCCGGAGAAGTATGTACTGCGCGAAACAAAGCAAGCGATAGATCGCAGGCTGGACATGCAAAGGCAATTTTCGAAAGTGCTCTATACCGATGTACAGGCGGCTTGGGCCGAGGATGGGAGTGCTGGATTACGCTCAGAAAACGTTCCCAACCTTTGGAAACGGTTTCTTGAAATGCCAACCGTTGAAAGTCTAAGGTCGTTGCGATCAGGAATCACGTTCAACGCGGCAATGACGAGCAACAATGCCTCCCCACAACTGCGCCGCTTGGTGAAGCGCACTCTCAACAATTTGAGCATCCCCAATCTGGTTCAAACACCCTGCACGTTTACAGTCTTGCCTATGGAGAACCTGGTTCTGCCAGAACTCGAAGGGAAATCTCCTTGCAATGAGTTGGGGATCAATATTCGTTTGTTTCGAAACAGGAGGTATTTGAGGTTTACGTTTCAGGCGTTTGCGTTCGGCGGCGAGTCGAGATTCATAGGCGACTTGGGATCCGCGACTGTGCTATATGAATTGGCAAGGGATGGTGGTATTGGCCCTGAAGAGTACTTCCTAGGTGGATATGTGCCCCAAAAACCAGAAGCCGCTGTCATGGGAAAAGTAGCTTCTGAGCAGTTTCAACAATATCGAGCCGAGGCAGAAGAGTTTTGGCGATCTAGCGCGGGCAAGTTGATGGATCGTTTACTAAAATTGAATCGACACCGTACGGTTTTAGATATGCTTGGTGGCTTCCTTTCTGCCCACAAGGATTCAGAGTTTGCCGTGCCCCTGGAAGGGCCAAGTACCGTTGATCTGGAAATGAATGATATCGCTTCATTCGAGGCAGCCGATGCGGAGGGGCTACCCTACTCCATCGGTAAGCAAGGCTTATCTCTTGCCTCATGGCTTCCTTCATTGGTTGACGATGTGACGACATTCAAGAACCCACTGGCTTTCATCGATACCCAGCTGTGCCCCCCGTTGGCATCCTCAATTTCGCTGCTCAATCCTGATTTTACGTTAAGGCAGGACCTTGCAAAGACACCGATGGAAGTGCTCTTGAAGTATTTTGAAAAGACTACAAATCGCCGACGAGACTGGGCGGAATCAACAGGACTCTTCACTCGGCACACGCTATTAGAACGCTCACGTGAGGCGTTGACCTACGCGGATAAGCTACTTGGACGTGAGGCGCTTGTTGACACAAAGGATTTACTTGAGACATACCATTCAAAAGACCTAAATCTGAGTTTCTTGGCTGGCTCCTTGTCGAAGAGGGTCACGTCAAATGTCGATCTCATGAAATATTTCACACCCAGCGATCAAGATTCGGCTCTCGGCATCCGTCGGTACAAGCAAGACAATAACCGCATATTTCAGTCACCTTACGCTTGGGTGGCCCTTGGAGTGAACTTTCTCTGGGAGGGTTCAATACGTTCCGTTATGAAAGCACCACGGCCCTCAAGTGATGGTGTTCGCGTTCGCGATGAAGCCAAGTCGGTGCAAATCAAAGAATTACCAACGCAAGGCTAGCTCACGGGCGAGGCTATCTAAGAACGCTTCATCACTGGCATCAAAGGCTCCGACGGTGTGGCTGTCTATGTCTATCTGACCGAGGATTTTATCGCCATCACGGATCAAAACGACGATTTCGGAGCGGGTGTTGATTGAGCAGGAGAGGTAGTTGCTTAGTTCGCGGACGTCTTCAATCACCTGATTGGCGTTCTCTGCTACTGCGGTTCCGCATACGCCCCGGCCGATGGGGATGCGGGTGTGATCGGTGTGAGCTCCTACGTAGGCATCGAGGATCAGGTCGTCTTCGAGCCGATAGATTCCTGACCAATCGTAGTTAGGCAGTTTGGAGAGTTCCTCCATCGCGAATTGGCGGAGATTGAAACCCTTGAGCGGAGATTGGTTGACCGCTTGCAGAACGGCTTCGGCGACGGACGGGCTAATCACGCTTTGTAACCTGCAAACCCATTTCTTTCCATTGGGCTTCGTCGACAGTCGACGGTGCCTCCATCATCGGATCGTAGCCGTTACCCATCTTGGGGAAGGCCATCACTTCGCGAATGTTCTCGTCATCGGTAAGAAGCATGACCAGGCGATCGATTCCGGGGGCGATGCCACCGTGCGGGGGGGCGCCGAAACTGAATGCTTCGAGGATGTGGCCAAAACGCTCCCTCTGAGTTTTTTCGTCAATGCCAAGGAGCGTGAATATGCGGGCTTGGATATCGGGTCGGTGGATTCGGATTGAACCCGAGGCCCACTCCATGCCGTTGCACACGATATCGTAGCAGTCAGCGCGAATGCGGCCGGGGTCGGAATCCATGTAAACCAGATCTTCGACTTTCGGCATTGTGAAGGGGTGGTGCACGGAGTTCCATCTTTTGCCCTCTTCGTCCCACTCAACCAAGGGGAAATCTACGACCCAACAAAAGCTGAGAAGCTTGGGATCGCGTAGCCCGCACAGCGTGCCGATTTCGTTGCGCAGTCGGAAAAGGACGTTGTTGCCAGTGGTATAGGTGTCAGCGATAAAGCAAAGCAGATCGCCTTCTTCGGCTTGGGCGGTCTTGAGCATCGAGGCGAGTTCCTCGGGTTTGAAAAACTTTGTGATTGAACCTTTGATGCCAAACCCGCCAACGACGGTGACCTCGGGATCATCCTTCGAGACCACAGCGAGCGTGGCCATGCCCTTAGCGCCAAACTGCTTGCAAAACTCTTCGAGATTCCCGATTTCCTTGCGGGATAAACCTGATCCGCCCGGGTAACGGACTCCGCGAACCATGCCTCCATTTTCGACCGTGCTCTTAAACACGCCGAAATCGCAATTGGCGGCCACATCTGAGACGTTAAAGAGTTGCAGTCCAAACCTCAAATCTGGTTTGTCGCACCCGTACTGCTCCATGGCCTCGTCGTAGGTTAATCGTGGGAACGGCTCGACTTTGGCTTTGTCCAGGCCAAACTCTTCCACAACTTCATTGATGACGGTTCGCGTCATCCCTTCGATCAAGGTCAGAACATCATCTTGGGTGACAAAGCTCATTTCAAGATCGAGTTGGGTGAATTCGGGTTGGCGGTCGGCTCTTTGGCTTTCATCGCGGAAGCACTTTGCAACCTGATAGTAACGCTCCAACCCGGCGACCATGAGGAGTTGCTTATACTGCTGCGGGCTTTGGGGAAGGGCGTAGAACTTGCCTGGTTCCAGGCGGTATGGGACGAGGTAATCGCGCGCGCCTTCGGGGGTTGATTTCGTGAAGATCGGCGTTTCGGTTTCGATGAATCCGCGCTCATCCAGGTAGGCCCGAAGCTTCCTGACGGCGGCCGCACGAATGGCGAGTCGTTGGAACATGGCGGGCCGGCGGAGATCGAGATAGCGGTGCTTGACGCGAAGCTCTTCGCTCACGCTCTTCATCTGCTCTTCATCGCTGACCGGGAATGGAAGGATGGCAGCTTGGCTGAGCACCGAGTAGCCCGTGACGAGCAATTCTACGTCGCCGGTCGCCATTTTGGGGTTACGGGTGGCTTCGTTACGCATCCTTACTTCCCCAGTTACGCTCAGGCAAGCCTCGTGGCGGATTTCTTGGAGGTTAGCGAACGTTTGTGGATCGATGAAGAGCTGAACGATGCCGGTGCGATCGCGCATATCGACGAAGAAAAGTCCACCCAGGTCACGAATTCGGTGGGCCCATCCGTTCAAGACGACTTGCTGACCGGAGTGCTCGGCCCGCAGATCGCCACAGGCATGCGTACGCTGAAGAAAGCTCATTTGAAGCTAAGAGGATACCGGATTGGGGTTAGAGTGGATACAAATGCACGGAACCATCTGACCCGCTAACCGCAAGACCCTGTTTAGGATGATGGGCCATGGCGATGGGTCGGTAGGCGTGGGTTTCGAATCGTTTGACCTCTTCGCCAGCGGGATTGTACAATGAAAAGCCGTCGGCATCCAAAGATGCGAGGCAATCACCGGCGATGAAGAGAAGCTTGGGATAGCCAGGGCGGGTATCGGCATGCCCCACCGCCTGCCAATCGCTGGTTCTCATGATGAGCACTTCATGCAGTGAGCGAACGGCGAGCAGATCAGATTCTTCGGAAGCGGCTAGTGCGAACATTCGGCGTGTTCCCTTTGCGCGGTGCAGAAGGCGCCCTCCTGAGCTCCAGACGGTGATGGAAAAGCGATCCGTTCCCGCTAAGCGGTTCCCGGAAATGTAGCTCATCAGGCACGGTGCTGCATTATCGGAGAACCTGCCCTCGAGAACGCCGTTGGCGTCGTAGAGCTCAACGTGACCGTCAGCGTAAGCGCACGCAACTTGACCCATGGATGACCGGGCAAGATTAACGGGCGTGGTGATCAGGAACGCCATGTTGGGATCGGATTGGCGAGCCCATTCTACTGAACCTGAGTACAGGTTGATTCGACGGAGTATGTCTCCCCAGGCAACGTAAAGGGACTGACCGTCGCCAGAGAAGATGATGGAACGAATCGAGTCGTGCGGTCGAATGCGATGGTCCTCGGTCATGAAGTTGGACTGATAGATCACTTCATTGCCTCGGAAGACGGCTACTTCGCGGTCGACGGTTGAAGCTGCAAGCATCGTGCCGTCGGGCGAGAAACACACGTGATTGACAGGCGCAAAAGTTACTCCGGGGATTTCGAGTAATGCGCTTTCGACCATAGTGTGTATTCTACGGCAATACGGCGATCTGACGTTGCAGACTAAAATAGAAATATGTCGAAATTCACGGGATGCGGAACGGCGATGGTCACGCCATTCAATCGCGACGGTTCGCTAGATGAAGTAACTTTTCGTAAGCTCGTCGAGCGCCAAATCCAAGCGGGGATCAGTTTTCTGGTTCCTTGCGGTACGACGGGCGAGAGTCCAACGCTTGATCATCACGAGCATTTGCGCGTGGTTGAGCTGACAGTTGAGGTGAATCAAGGAAGGGTGCCTGTGCTGGCCGGAGCCGGAGGCTACAACACGGCCCATGTGATTTCCTTGATTTCAGATTTGCAAAAGCTGGGAGTGGATGGGATTCTGAGCGTAACGCCTTACTACAACAAGCCGACGCAGGATGGAGTTTTTGCCCACTACCAAGCGATTTCGGATTCGACCGATTTGCCGATTGTTCTCTATAGTGTTCAACCCCGAACCAACGTGAATATTGAGCCCAGCACGATGGAGCGCTTGGCCCAGTTGCCAAACATAATCGGCGTGAAAGAGGCATCGGGGAGTATTGCTCAGGTGGCTTCGATCAAAGGGCGAGTTCCGGACGATTTCCTGATTCTCTCGGGAGACGACAGCGTAACGATTCCGGTCATTGCATTGGGTGGGCACGGGATCATTTCGGTGGTTTCTAATGAGATTCCGGGTGAAATGACTCAGCTCGCGAAGGCGGCGCTCAACAACGATTATGCGACGGCGCGGGCTATTCAGAAGCGGTTCCTTCCGCTTATGGAGATCAACTTCGTTGAAGCGAATCCTCAGCCCGCGAAGGCAGCGATGGAGATGATGGGATTGTTGGAGGCAAACTTGCGGCTCCCGCTTATTCCAGTTAAGCCCGAAAATGCGACCAAGATTCGGCAAGTATTGGTTCATTGCGGTTTGCTAGCCAGTAGCCCGATTGAAGACGTATCCCACGCCCTGCACGGAACCGTTGTGGCTTGATGAAAGTTGCCATTGTGGGTGCGGGCGTTTCAGGCCTATCATGCGCTCGGGAGCTGGTAAAGGCAGGGGCCGAGGTTGTACTATTCGAGCG
This sequence comes from Fimbriimonadaceae bacterium, assembly GCA_040081075.1. Taxonomy (GTDB): domain Bacteria; phylum Armatimonadota; class Fimbriimonadia; order Fimbriimonadales; family Fimbriimonadaceae; genus JANJUB01. The sequence goes on from JBEBHJ010000002.1 coordinate 49,786, forward strand.
TGACAAAAAGGTCGGTGGGCGCTGCGCAACACGAACCATTGGCGATTACACCTTTGATACGGGAGCGACAAGTATTGCGCCGCGGGGCAGGGCGATAGAGAAGGTGATGCTTGGAGAGTTGGATCGCTTGCATCTCGTGACCGTTGAGAAACCAATTTTCGTGCACCATTCGTTACGAGTTGAAGCGGGGGACGCAAGTCATAACCGTGCGGAGCGTTTTTGCTATTCGACCGGCTTGGCGGAGTTGCCGAAACTGCTTGCGGCGAATTTGGATATTCGGCTGAACACACTTATTGAGCGTTTTGAGAAGCAGGATGGAACGTATACATTGTTCGCCGGAGACCAAGGGTTCGAGAACTTTGATCGGCTCGTTTTAGCGGTTCCAGCACCGACGGCAAACGCACTTTTGAAGGGTTCCCGGGATCAGAAGTCGCTTGATTTTGTTCACTACCGCCCTTGCCTTAGCGTGTTGTTGGGTTACGATGAGCCGTTAGAAACACCCTATCATGCGTTGGTTGAGCCAGATCAAACCCATCCGCTCACGTGGCTGAGTGTGGAATCGGTTAAGTCGCCCGGGCGTGCGCCCGAAGGGCATTCGGCGCTGGTGGCGCAGCTGAGTCCGGCTTATAGTCGTTTACATTTCGAATCGGAGGAGGCATTGATCATTCAGAGCACTTGCGAGCATATTGGAAGACTTTTTGGAAGCGAGTTTCGGTCGCCAGTCGTCTCTCAAGTCAAGCGGTGGGCCTATAGCTTGCCGGAGAACATTGCCATGTTTGATTCGATCAACCCGCCCGGAGCCACGGTTGTGGTAGCCGGTGATGGATTGCTAGGTGGCCGAATTGAATTTGCGTTTGAAACGGGTGTCATGGCGGCACAGAGGGTTTTGGGACAACTATGAGAAAGTTAGTTTTTTGGGGCTTACTTGGCTGGGGCGCACTTGCTCAGGCTCAGGTGAAGATGCAAGTTTTTGTAGAAGGCAAGTTAATCGGCACGGCGACAGTCACGCAGAAGCTTCGACAAGACGGATCGAAGCAAGTGCAGATGTCGATGGAAGTAAAGAACGGGGCCGACCCCGTAGTCCTGCGCTCGGAGTCGATCTATCTCCCTTCGGGGGCGCCATTGCGCAAGTACCAAGAAGTTTCGGTGCCGGCTCAGAAGATGAGGCGAACGACAATCGTTGAGTTTTCGGCAAAAGGAGCGAAAGTCGTGGTCGATTTGAACGGAACGCGCTCGACCAAGGAGATTCCCCTGGCAGCGAACCTAAATCGAGAGGATAAAAGCGAGTTTTGGTTTGTTCGAGATAAACCGAAGACTGGGGCAACGGTTTCGTCGTACACGTTTAGCGTTGAAACTTTAACCTGGGAAGCCGTAAAGACAAGCTATGAAGGCGACGAAGAAATTACGGTTGGGGGCAAGAAAGTTATGGCCCATAAGACGGTTACGGCTCGCGGTGCGGCTTATGTTGATGACGCTGGTTTGCCGCTGAAGCTTGATTTAGGCAATGGCGCGATGGAACGCATCTGGTAGCCGTGGTCGAGATTCCGTCGCTTGTTAACCCCCACCATCGATCGCTATCGCGGCGAAGCTCCCCTTGGCAGGGGGAGAACGCTCGGCGATTTGTACCAAGCCACCACGGCTCGATGATCTGACACTACGTCCGGTAGTACGACACAGCGAATCGGCTTGATTCCTCTACTCAATAAATAATCCGAACAATGGTTCGGAATCGTGCTCTTGAGGGTGTAGCCAAATCCGCGCCCACTTGTTCGGAAGGCGTCGGTCCAGGTTTGGGTCAACTGGCGGTAGTTAGGGCCGAGGGGTTGCTCGTTGAGGTCGCCTGCGACGATAGACGGAAGGGGTGAGTCGCCTAGTTTTGACAGAGTTGAGAATTGGGCGGTTCTTACTCTCGCCAGCTCTCCAAGTTGCCAGATTAGCTTGCCTAGCCCATATCTTCCGGTATGACCGGGGGAGAAGTGTGCGGTGTAAAGATTCAGTTTGATTCTTTTCACCTTGGCGACAACGGCGGTGATCGCTTTCACATCGGTTGCATTCTGTTCGTGCGGCATTTCCGGCACATCAATGATGTCGCGGCTCAAGATGTCGCCACGGACCGCGACGATCTCGAAGATTGCTTTGTGCATCTCATATGGGGCGAGAGCATGGGCGAGACTTGCGGGCATGCCGTCGGGATGAACGATCGGACCGGCTTCTTGAAGAAACAAAATGTCCGGTGATTCTCGTTCTATGAGGGCCGCGACCAAATCTGACCCTTCTAATCCGTGCTCCATATTGAGTGTCATCACCTTGAGGTCGTCTGGTTTCGGCACTTCTTGATGACCCAAGCAGGGGAAGGAGATGATCACGGCGGGGATGATTGCAGAGAAAACAGGCAGGAGCCTGGTTCTTAGCGGGATCGTTTTAAGGGAGATTCCGATGAGTGGAATGGAGGCGAGGATGATAAAGACGAGGTCGGGAATGATGGCAATGAGTTGGTAAAACCAACCCGCGCCGAATAGTCCGAGGCGTGTGGCTTGGAGGAATGCAAGCAAGATAGCCCACGCCCAAAGAGTCTTCAACACGCCAGGTTTAAACGCTTTTGGTTTGGCTTTGGTGCCTGCTTGATTCCCTATCCTGGTTCTTATGCTGGTAGTCTGCATACGATGCGGGAAGATGCGCTGGCGGCCTCACGGGGCCTTAAACCCACTCCGGGCAACCTTGAAAAGATAGGAGGAGAGTTTGGAGTAGAAGTTGCGCGTTGGGCGTTTGGGCAATGGGAATGGCGAAGCCGAGCGAAAGCAAAGTTTGCGAAGGCGGCGGAAATGCTTTTTGACCGGGAAGCGCTTGAGATGGCAAGTCACGAGGAGGTTGCCGCCTTTCATGCATCGCTGTTTCCGCCGGGTGTAAAGGTGGCTGATTTGACGTGTGGAATCGGTGCGGATACTATTGCGCTCGCGCGCGATCATCAGGCGGTGGGATTTGAAATCGATTCGGATCGCGCGGATTATGCTCGGCACAACCTAAGTGTCCATGGGGCTGCGGCTTTGGTTCTTTGTGGCGACAGTTTAGGTGCTCCCGTTGATTGGGAGTATGCGTTTGCCGACCCTGCCCGCCGGACTGGAGAAGCGGGACGAGGGCGAAGGGTTTCTCGAGACGGCTCTGCGTATTCGCCTTCGGTCGATAGTCTCTTGGCGCACTTTCAGGGCTTGAAAGGCTGGATTGTCAAGTTGAGCCCGTTGCTTTCGGATTCGGTCTTGGCGGGAGTTTCGGCTACGCAGATTTATGTTTCGCACCAGGGCGAGTGCAAAGAAGTTTTGTGTACGAACTTGCCCTTGCCTGGTTTGCGCGAAGCGGGCGTTTGGGCCTATCAAATTGAATCTGGAGCCTGGCTCGGAGGAGCCTTGTTAGCTTCGACGGAGAAGGGGTGCGGATCGGTTTATGAGGCTGACCCGGCGGCGATTCGTTCTCATGGTTTGGATGCTCTGTGCGCGCAACTTGGGCTTGAACATTTGGGCGATAGTAACGGATACCTCGTCGGGAAATCTGGGATGCAAAGCCCGTGGCTCAAGGAGTTTGAAGTGATCGCGGATGTTGGGAACGACGAGCGTCGCCTGAAGGAATTGATCAGAGATATTGGGCCGAAGAACTTGATTGTCAAGCAACGCGGCTGCGACTTGGACCCGGAAAAGGTGGCCAGAAAGCTGCATCCCAAATCGTCAGAAAGGGGATTAGCGCTTCATGTTTTGGCTTATCCGGTCGGGAAGTCGATTCGGTATGTTTTGGCGAGGGTTAAGTAGTTGGACTCCAGTTCGGAACTTCGGCTCGTTTGAGGATGTTGATGAGGCTAGTGACATGAAAGTTGTTGTGTTTTCTTTGGCAGTCGGGCTGCTTTTTGTCGGCGTGGCGTGCCAGTCACCGAAGTCGGCGGCAAAGGCGCAGCCTGACAAGACAGCGGTCAAGGTGGATTTCGGGGCACTTTCAAACAGATGGAACGGAGCGCTCGAACAGGTGTTTGTTGAAAACTCGAGAGCGCTCGCAGGTTCGCCGTATTCTCCGTTTGCCCCCAACGCGAGGCCAGCGAGGTTCGGCGGCGCATTGAGGTCACCAGCAATATCCTCTTTCGATCGCCACGTGTCCGGCGCATCTAGCGCAATGTTCGGTTCGACGAACCTTGATCAAGCCAGGCTGGTGGTGAGTATTGCAGACGCGGGGTTGGTTGGATACACGACGATGTTCTCCAACAACGGCAAGTTCACCCACAAGTGGATCGAAGACTTCATTGGCGATCTTCCTCGAGGTGGGCGGGCCGGCGTGTCGAAACTTGTGAGCGATGCGACAATTACGCTGAAAGCCGGGGCGAGTTCCGGAACCAGCGGAGAATGGACCTATGAGTTTCGTACAATCAAGTTCAGCGACAAGACCTGCTTCAAATGTCACGCCGACAAGAAGCCGGGAGACACGGCGGCACATATGCTCTATGCGTTTGCAAAGGCCGGGCCGAGCAAATAGGTCCAATGTTAGGCTCCCGTTTGAAGTAAGGGGAGTTAACTAACTTTAAGGTGGCGCTCCCACCAGGCTACGATTTCTCCTAGGCGGTGAATCCGTAAGTCCGGAGGGCCGGTTCTTGACATTCCGTGAAATGTGCTGACCGGGTAACGGATGAAGCGGGCTTCGATTCCCTCGTGGCACAGCGCGCCGTAGACCTGCTCGCTTTGTTCGATGTTACACCTCAAATCGCCTTCGGAGTGAATGATTAGCATTGGGGTTTTGACGTTCTTGAAGTATTTGATCGGAGATTGGTCCCAGAGGGCGGTGATATCGCCGAAGAACACGCCGGGCCAGTATTGGTCCTCAGGGGTGATGAAGTCGCTGGTGCCACCAAAATTGGCCATGTTCGAAACGCATCGATCGGTGATCGCCGCCTTGAAATCGTTCGTGTGGCCGACAGCCCAGTTTGTCATGTATCCGCCGTAGCTTCCACCCATCACTCCCATTTGGCCAGGGTGAATGAAGGGTTGGTGCTGCATCCAACGGATAACGGTCTGGATATCCACCCAATCACGATCTCCCCAACTTCCCTTTATTGCCTTACAGTGATCCTCGCCATAACCCTTTGAGCCGCGCGGGTTGGAGTAAACAACCACATAGCCTTGAGCGGCCAGAAGCTGGAATTCGTGGAAAAACCCGACGCCGTACTGGGCATGGGGGCCGCCGTGAATTTCGAGCACAACCGGATAGCGCTTGGGGGCGAGATATTCGGTTGGGAGCATGACCCAAGCGTGAACTTGATGCCCGTCATCTGATTCAAGCCACATTTCCTCAGGTTCGGAGAGTTTCAACTCTTCAAGCAAAGGGGCGTTGTATGAGGTGAGAACTTCGGGTTCATCTTTGTGCTTGGTGATATCGTAAACCGCAATTTCGCCCGGCTTTTGCGTGGTGCCAAAGACGCACGCGATCTTCTCGCCATCAGCACTAAGATTGCCCATGAGGCTCACATGTTTACCCTTTGTCAGGATTTGCAGTCCGCCCTTTTCGACTTCAACGAAGCCGATTTGGGTTTCGCCGTGATGACCTACACTTACGTAGATAGCTTTGCTGTCGGGCGACCACTCAACTACCGCATCGGCAGCCATAACGCGGGTATCGCTCATGGTACCGGTGGTGAGACAGTAATCATCATCAACGGTTAGGCATCGGCCCGCCCCGCCCTCGGAAGGAATTACCCAAAGGCGATCGTTAAGGCATCCCCAACCGGCGTCATCATCGTTGCCTAGGTATGCGATTTGTTTTCCGTTGGGCGACCATTTCAGCGTCCCTTTTGAGCCAAACGGGATTCCCTTAAGCTCCCAAACCTGACCATCTTCAATCGTGACTCTAACGACCCGGATATCGACCTTTTCGAACTGGGGGCGCTTACCGCGAGGGTGACCTATGACGAGTTCCTTTGAATCGGGAGACCAATCAAAATCGTACCAACCCATGACGCACTCGGCGAAGACCACTTTATGCTCGCCGGTGGCGACGTTGACGATATAGACGGCGAAGCGCTGATCTAAGAAATATCCGTCATCATCAAGGCGATACCAATCTTTGGTGATGATTCTCGGTGGAGTAGAAAGCCCTTTTTCTTTGCGCTCTTTTTCTGCCGCTTCAGTCCAAAGGGGATCGGTTTCGCGGAAGGTGAACGCAATCCAGTTGGAATCCGGAGACCACGACATGGCGCCGATGCTTCCTTCTGGCAAGCTGGTTAGCTTTTGGGCTTCGCCACCCGCGGTATTTATCGTGAAGATTTGGGGTTTTTTACCCTCGCGCCCGCTGATAAAGGCGATTTTCGAGCCATCCTTTGACCACCGACCGCTACCGGCTCCGCCTTCGCCACTCGTCCATTGCTGGGTGTGGCCTTCCATGTCAACGGTGAAGAGGTTCGAAATATATTTGTTTTTGTCGAGATCGACGTGCTTCTTTCCAAAGAGAATTCGGGTTCCATCGGGGCTGACTTGGGCGTCCCCAATAAAATGGAGTCGCAACAAATCCTCGGCGGCAATTAATCTTTTGGGCATGGGAATAGGTTACCATTTGACATTGGCCCACGGGGTCCCATCGCCTCCTTCCGGCCCAGCCGGGGACGGGATTAAGCCTATTTGCGCCGTCGGCGAAATAGCGCGATTCCACCGAGCATGGCGACAATCGAAGCGGGTTCGGGGACGGCCGTTAGGGTTGCACCGAAATTGGCGTAAGGGTCGCCACCCCAACTGTAGTTAATCCACTCTGAACCGGCGTCGGATTGCCAGAAGAAATCATCGCTGAACCCGACCGTGGCTGGGTTGAAATAGGCCAAGCCAATCTGACCGGCCGCACCTTGTCGGTTATAGGCCTCAATCGTCCAGAGGAAGTGATCTGGGACTACGATTTGAGGGATGGCAAAGTGATACTCGTTCAAACCCGTGAGAATGTTGATGGACGAGAACAGGTTGCTGGTGTAGAACGCTTCGGCGGGACGCTGGGTGAACTCGTCCATGTAGCGGAATCTTATTCTGGCGTCCATGGTGCCCGCTTCGGTGCCATTGTAGCTCATCATCAATTTGAGATCGGTGATTTGGCGAGGGCCATTGGCAAGCCATATTTCATCGCCCATCTCGGCACTGTTGTTCAGCCAAGATGGAAGTAAGGGTTGCGAGTTGTTCAAGGAGCTCGTCGAGTTATCGTAAACGATAGTCTGAGCTACTGAACGGGAAAGGCAACAAACGGCACAAAAAAGAAAAATAAATGAGCGCATGATAAAAGGTTAGGGCCCTGCCGAACGGATTCGGCAGGGCAGGTTTGGTCTTAGTTGAACTGAATGCCAACTTGGTCGAGGTGCATACGCCAACGCTGATCGGATGATCCGGCCGGCGAGGAGTGCAGAACAAGCATCCGAACTTCTCGGCTGCTTGCCTGAATGAAGCGACTCACGTTGCTCGTGATCGGAATCACAACCTGAGAGTCCACATTGGTTGCCGCTCGGCTATCAATTTGCTCCCAGTCGTTGAGCGTCCAGTTCCAAAGCCTGATCACTTGAACTGGGTTTGCCGTCGTTGGCAAAGAGTTCTTTGATTCGACACCTACGATGAGCGAAGTGACGCCGGTTGGAGCGGTCATGCTTGTGCTGATGCCCGTACCAGAACGTGTACCGGTAAACGTTGGGCCAACTTCCAAGCGATCTTCATCGGATTGGTGCAGGCTGGCGAGCGTCCCGGAGAACTGAACACCGTTTTCAACGGCAAAGCTCGAGACGGGGTCAAGGGTCAAAGGTGCCTTGGTTGCAGCGGTGAGCTGCGTGCCGGTTCCGGGTTTGAACAAGCCCAGCGTGGACTTGCTGTTGACGGGAGCGACGTTACAGTCGAAGCGGAAGTTGAACAGCGAGCTGTACTTCAGCGGGTTTGGTGTGCCAACCCCAAAGGTGCCGGTTGACCAAGTGATCTTGTTGCCGGTTCGAGCTGAAGTCCACTGATTTGTGGCGTTCTGGTCAATATCGCGGAATCCGATATTGGTTACAGTTGCACCGGCCGGAACTGGTACGGAGAACTCGCGAACTTGGCGATCTAGATCGTGGTTGTAAACCGCATATTCATAGTGGTAGACGCCGCCACCAAGATTTGTGGTTTGAACCGCGACGATAACATCGCCTTCGTTGTTTGGTGTTGCCGTCGAGCGCATTTCGCCCCATTGGTTGATCACCGGACCCTGGACTTGAGCCGTTATGGTGCTGAAGTTCCAGGATGATCCACTCCAAGATGCAGTTGCCTGACGTGAGCCGACATTGTTGTACTTATCGAAGTCATTGGCGTTAATGTAGTAGGCCTCATAAAAGAACTGCGAGCCAGCGACATTCAGATCGGCGTCGGCGACTTCGAGTCGATGGGCGACGGGGTCGCTTCCGAACTCGCTTCCATTGTTACGGCGTGTGCAGTCGTTTACGTAGTTCGAGAAGTAGGAATTTTGGCAAGTCCAAACTCCGGTGAAAGGATTTACTTCATCGCGACCACCGAGGTAGTTTCGGTCGCTATTGTTTCCGGTGCCGTAGGTGTCAGAGCAGTTAGGTCCGAGCAGGGAGCCGGTACCTGGGTTTTGACAGGATCCGCAACCCGATGAGTTAGTTGCAAAGAAGCCATGCTTCAACCAGGACCATCCGATTTGCTCGAGTCGGCCGTTGTTGATGCGGTACAGGTTCATCGCGATCACGGGGTGAGCGACTTGCATCGGAGCAGCCCACGGAATGTTCGAAGTTCCGACATTACAGGATGTGGTTGACATTGAAAGACCATTTCGACCCGTCGGGAATGTCCCAAGGCGGCCGATCGAGGTGAGGCTGCTCATGGCAGAGAGCGAAACGTCGATTGCGGCGTTGGGGCCGGCTTCTGGAGGACCATCAACTTTGATTTCGCCGCCACCATCGGTGATTTCCGAGTCCCCGAAAATGTTCATGGTTGCTACGAGCGTCCCAGCCAGTTCGGGGCGACCAAGCTGTTGAGCGCCGGCTGGTGTGAGCAACACATCCATTTGTCCGATAGTGAGCTCTTCATCCTTGATGCGATAGATCGGACGAGGATTTTGGAATTCGAATGCGGTGATTGCAGCCTTGCCGGTGCCAATTTTGAACTCGAGTGTATTCGTAGCGGTTCGAGTTGGCGCGACGGTAAAACCGTTCGCGCTGAGATTTCCCTTCTTACTGATGAGCGTGAATCCGCCTTTGTGACTGATTTCGCCGCCATCGAATCGTGTGAGCGCGCCATTTTTTAGAGTGAATTGTAAGTCGCTAAACGCAATAGCGAATCCGCTTGAAGCCTCGCCGCTGGTCATGTCGTTCTCGGCCGTAGGATTAACCTTCAACGAGAGTCCGTTGGACTTCAGGATTGACGGGAAAAAGCTGATCGTTGACCGTCCACCCTTGATTCGAAGGTAACGCTCTCCGTTATCCATCCGGGTTACGCCGATTACGCCAACAACAGCTGCTGACGCCAAAATTGCACCAAAATATTTCATGAAACCACCTGCCGCAACACTGCGGGCTAAGAGTGGAATTTACCTTAACAGCTCTAAAAGTCGATTTAGCTCGGTGTAAACCAGCAAAATTGCGAGGCAGGCCATTGTTGTATTGCCGCGTTGAGCAGTTCCATAATCAACAGTGCCCATATTGTTGGTGACTTCAGCCCTGGCGAGCAGCATCTGGCTGTCTGACGTATCGCCGACCTTAAGACTTGAATTCGGCTCCGTAATCGGACGCGACCGGTTAGGTTATTCCCACATAAAGACCCGATTTCCCGATGCTCTCAAGGTGGAGCTTCGTTCGGCGGGCGGAAAGGTCGTGTTTCCGATAAGTTTTCAGCGCTTGAATCGAAACAATCTGGCTAGTGTCAGGGCCTATCGAAAGATGCTTGAGAACGCGCCTGCGAGAGGAAATGGTGATGAACTCCCTGGAGAACAACTTGGAGCTCAGGAGTATTTCTTGGAAACCCGCCCCGTCCGGCCAGGAACCAACCCAGAGGTAGCTTACTCTGAGGCAATAATGCAGCGCGACAGGCTGCCAGTGGCGCAGTGATCTTGGTTCTCCGGCGGAAAATCCTTGGCCGCGCCTATTGCGACGTGGACATATATCGGCCCAACTAATCAACAGACCTTCGTGAACACGCATCTTGGCCCGGCTCCAATCAGCGGAAGGAAATCGGGGGTTGCTTTCCTGGCTTCTACCGTTTACACAACGTCGCACTATGGGGGCCTTTGGAAGTCGGTCAATGGCGGAGTCAATTTCGTGCCTCTGTCGGATCAGTGGCCATCTTTACAAGCGAGTTGCGTGGCCATAAACCCCACCAACGCGAACTTCTTGTTGGTCGGGACAGGTTTGCCGTTTGGGATCGGAATCAATCAGTCCATGGGAATAATGAGGAGCACCGACGGAGGGGCTAGTTGGTTTACCGTGGGCCAGCAGTTTGCGAGTCAGCCCGTTACAGCGGTTCACATTTCTGCCCAGAACCCCAATGTGGCGGTGGCTCTCACGCTGGGAACTTCAGGTGATATTTGGCGTTCCATCGATTCAGGGCTCACCTGGAGCCGGACAAATGCTCCCGATGGCGGTTGGGATGATTTGGATACGAGCGGCAGCGTTTGGGTCGCGGTTTCGGGACAAAATGGGCTGATTGCTCGCTCGACCGATCAAGGTGCAACATGGAATACGTTACCAGCCCCTGGAGGTTCCGGGGAACGATGGAATGTGGCCATTTCCAAGCTCTCTTCCTCCCGAATCTATGTCTTAACTCAAGGTCGTCATCTATACCGGACCAGCAATAGTGGTGGTTCGTGGGTTGATTTGGCGGCCAACCTGGACCTTGCGGTGAGCGATCCAAATGGCAATTGGGGACAAAGTGACTATAATCTCGCGATCGATTGTGGACGGGCGGGAGCATCGGACCTAGTTTTTGCCGGCCTAATCACTCTGTGTGCATCCGAGGACAACGGGACGACGTGGACGGATATTGGGCATTCACAAGGCGGCGATTCAGCGATTCATACTGATCAACTGGGTGTCTTCTTCGACCCGCTAACGGGGAACTCGGGCTATCTCATCAATGACGGTGGCTTGACTCGTTTTAGCTACGATCTGGGATCACATGCGGCTACCTTTGACCCATCGCCCAATCGGACAATTAAGGATTTCCTTTGCTATACGGTCAGGATTCACCCGAGTGGGACCTCGTTTGTGATGACGGGCATGCAAGATAATGCTACTGGCGCATCTCGGGGGGATTTTAATCAATGGAGCAACTTGTATGGTGGGGATGGAGGTTACACGGTGTTCAAACAAAATGAACCGGCAGTGCATTACACCACTAGCCAGAACGGGCACGTTTACCGGTATCCAGAGAGCCTTTCAACGATGCCTGACGAGATTTCTCCGGGCCAGCCAGGGGCGTTTATCACGCCGATTGTTCATGCGGGACCGCTTGGGGACAAATTGCTGTTGGGCGTACAGGGAGCGGTGATGCGGTATCCGGGTCTAGCAAGTGCCTGGGATATGACGGCGGCGGGTAGCTCCAATATTGTCACGCTTTACAACCCGCCTTCCGGAGATGGCAATCGCATTAATGCTTCCTCTATCCAAGGCAATTTGTTTCAGTCAACGGACGCGTTTTCAACGCATAGAAACATCAAGAGCAACCTGCCTTCTGCAACCTTTTTGGGAATTGCGGAATCCCCGGCCAACTCCAACACGCTGTTCGTGACGCGGTCGGTTATTGGGGAGCAAAATACGCTCTTTCGAACGATCACGTTGAATAATGCGAGCCCGTACTGGGCAAGCGTTTCGGGATTGGGAAACCGGAACCTGCCCGCGGTTCCCGCTCGAGACGTGGTGGTGGATCCTCTGAATCCAAAGATGATCTATGTGGCCACAGATATCGGAGTTTTCATGTCTCCATTTGAAGGCGACGAATGGTACAACCTCAACCCGATGGGTTTGCCCAACGTGCCCGTTTACGACTTGGAATTGAAACCTTGGGGAAATGGCTACTTCCTTTATGCGGCGACCCTCGGGCGGGGGATTTGGCGCATCAATCTTGGTAGTCGATTCTTGCAATCGTTCACCACGACCCGACTTTCAACTTTCGGTGGGAATGTGTTGACCGGCGTTGTCACTTTGAACGGGTCGGCACCGGTGGGGGCCACTTGCAAGATCACAGATGATTCTTCGTTTCTTTCGGCGCCTTCTGTGACCATTCCGCTTGGGATTGCTCAAGCTTCGTTTCCGATCTACACGCTACCCGTTGCTTCCACGCAAACGGTTAACATGACGGCAACTTGTATGGGAACCACGGTTACGGCTCTTCCGTTGCAGCTCCATCCCGTTCCGAATTACAACCTGTTTGCAGACAATTTCGTCGTCTATGCGGGGGATTTGATTCGGCTTACGATGAACTTTGACGAACCCCTGCCACTCGATGCGCTCGCCACCTTTGCCGACAATTCTTCAGCCGTGAGTTCTCCGGGAACATTGGGAATCAAAGCCGCACAGAACACGAAAGACGCGATTTTCCGCACGGGAATTGTCTCTAGCGCGCAGAACGTTATTCTCACAACCAAGGTTGAGAAGAAGGAAAAGACGATTGGGCTGACGCTTACGCCAAGGCCCGCGCTGGAAAGCGTGACGGTTTCGCCCCAAACGGTAACGGGGGGTTCGCTGTGCACGGGTCAAGTGAAGCTGAGCAAAACGGTGGATGGGAAACCGATTGTGGTCACCATCTCCGACTCATCCGGTCTGGTTCAAACGCCCGCGTCTGTCACAGTTCCATTTGGAGCAGACGTTGAGAGCTTCGACATTTCGACTTCGGTTGTGAATCATAGCTATACAATCACCGTGAAGGCGACCCTTGGCACCGTTTCGAAGACGACCACTTTCGTGGTTGGGCCATAGTTTCGACCGGTACACTGAACCTAATGCGATTGACGCAAATGGTAGACGGCGCGGGCTGAGCGAGCAAGTTAGGGCCATCCCAACTGTCGGAGGTTCTCCGACAAATACCGCTTTCCGCTCACCCTAACCTGCTCGTCGGCTTTGAACATAAAGACGACGCGGGTGTCTTTCGGCTGTCTGAAGATCAGGCTCTGGTTCAGACCATTGACTTCTTTACGCCAATCGTGGATGACCCTTACGCTTACGGCCAGATTGCGGCGGCGAATGCTTTGAGCGATGTCTATGCGATGGGTGGCAGACCGTTGACGGTGATGAACGTGGCTTGTTTTGATCCCAGTGCCGCTCCGCCCGAGGTTTGGGCCAACGTTTTGCGTGGGATGCATGACAAGACCGTTGAGGCGGGCGCGGTTGTGGTTGGAGGTCATAGCGTGGAGGATAAACAGCCGAAATTCGGGATGAGTGTGACGGGAATTATTAACCCAAAACACGTTTTTGCGAATACCTCAGCGATGCCGGGGGATAAGATTTATCTTTCGAAATCGCTGGGGACGGGAATCATTTCTACCGCGGGAAAATTTGAGGAAGCAACGGATGAGGAGCTTGCCGCGGCGATTCTTTCGATGTCAACTTTAAACCGGGAGGCGTGCGAAATTGGCTTAACTGCCGGGGTTCGTTGCGCGACGGATATCACCGGATTCGGGTTGGCCGGGCATTTGTTTAATATTGCTCGGGCATCTTCGGTTTTGATTGTCTTGGAGTCCAGTGCGCTACCGTTGTTGCCGGGGGTTGAGCGCCAAGTTGCGCTGGGAAACAAGACGGGTGGTGCCTCCAAGAACAAGGCATTTCTGGGTGAAGCTTTGGTCTTTGATGCCGCTGTTCCCGAATGGCTTAGGGATTTAGTTTTGGACCCGCAGACTTCGGGCGGATTGGCTCTGTTCTCGGCCAAGGCTCTTCCTCTTCCATGTATCGGCGAGGTTCAGGCGGGTCCAGCTCAGATTCACGTTCGCTGAGAGGCTTGATTCGGGTTTTGAGAACGGTTTTGGGGCCACGCCAAGTTATGGTTATCGCGTGACCAAAATCCAATTGTCCATACCGTTCACTGAAAGCACAGAGATTTCCCGACTTATTGACTTCAACTGAGCAAAACTCAGGAAGCTCGAATTCGACCTTATAGTTCCCCACCCGGTAAGTGTTATCATCGATCTGATGGATGGTTAGCGGGGTTCGCCAAGAGACCTGAAACAGATTATTGTTTCCGCTATCTAACACGAAATCCGTGATTGTGGCTTCTGTTCTCAGTAGCTGGACGTTACGGTTGTGAACGACGCCAAATCGGTTTTGGTAGCCGTAGTGCTCCCCTTCACACTCGTCGGGCTTAATGGACTTAACTTTTGATTTTGTCCAGTCCAACCATAAGAACCGCGAACCCTTGATCATTTGGCTCTCGCCATTCACCATGACGCAATTGTGAGCGGCAGTTGACTTGAGAAAGTCGCCGACTCCTTCGGGATCGTTATAGCTGTAGGTTCCCCCATCAATGAAAATTGGCTCATCGCCGTACCAGAGGTCAACATGGAGCATGTCGGCGTGGGCGGGGCGATCTTTGTAGGTGTGGCAGCGGATTGTCGCTAGCCAGTCGCCCTTTGTCAGAGCATAACAGCCGCCATCCGAGCTCGAAATGACATTTGGCTTGTCTATGGGTGGGGTTTCTTCAGTGGAGAGTCCGAACCACTCGCTCAGTTCATCCCAAGGTCCCGGCAGGAACGGAGAATGTTCTCCGCACATTCGCAAAGTAGCCGCGATAATCGGGCGAAAATCCGTGTAATCGCACCCGTGCAACGCCAAAACATTGGCGCCATCATTCGCACCATAGTTCGGCACTTTGCCGTTCCGGCATATCCCCGCTAGTAACTTCGCCGCCATCCGAAACCGATCAATCACGTCATCAGGGAGGTGGTCTTCGAATTGGCGGGCGACGCGCATCGCGATCAGCCCATCCAGAAGGGCGACGCGGGTGTAGTTGTGCGAATGTTGGCAATACCAGCCGTCTTGCGTGAACTGCTCGCGGACTTGTTGGACAAAGAGTCGTTTTCCTTTTTCCCGCCAAATCCTCGCTCTTGGATGGCTTGGCAATGTGTGGCCGGCCAGAAAGAGAGCGACGGTTTCGCTCAGGCCGTGGTTGTTGTGTTGGGAGATGGCGTATTCGACGGCCCCTTCGATCCGCTCCGCGTGCTGAGGGAGGACTTTGAGGACTTCTTCCCTGTAAGGCGATTCAAGAAGGGTAGAGATCCATATCAGGGCAAACATTCGGAAACTGGTCTCTTGACCACAAGCCCAATTAACGCCCTGATTGGGGGAGTTAGCTTCTTTCCAGTTTATGATTTGCACCCAAAGATACTTTTCGTAGAGTTCAACTAAGTCAGGGTCAGTCTGAGCAACAACCTTTCGGCCCCACTGAATGACCCAGTCCATCCTTGAGGCTTCCCACGCCCATTTGATATCGCCCCCAGCCGACATTGATATTCGGCTCCAATGCCGAAGTCGCCCTTCATTACCGTAGTCAAAGCTCGTTTTTGGATTGATCTGCCAAGTCGTGGGCATTGGTCTTAGCTGCCATGAAAAATAGGGGACTACGTCGCGAGGCAAGTTAGGCACGACACTCGGATCAAGGGTTTTGAGCGAGGGCAGCTCGAAAATGCTTACAAACTCGGGCACCTCATCCCGCCAATCGCATGCCGGAGTGGTTTTCTCGTAAACACCAAACTTCAGCCGCAACCGATGCTTTAGGTTCAGCCAAAGGGCTCTTGGCCCCAAACGAAGGAGGGTTCGGATGAGCAGAATGCGGCGCGAAAGCATGGCCTACGCCCGCCTTCGCTCCCAGAAAAAGAAGAACACGCAACCAAGGAATGACCCGAACATCCCACCCAAAATGCCATTGATTGCGGACGACTTGTTGATGGGTTCGTCGGCTATGTAGGGTTCGCCAAGTATCGCCCATCCAATCCGGTTGACGTCGGATTCGGCACTTGCGATTTCTTTTTGCTTGGTAAGGGCCATGACAACTTCACCCTTTGCTTTAGCCATATTGACGAGCTTTTCGAGCACTTGAGCTTCTTTGGGAGCTTCGGCCGCCATTTTGCGCAGATAGTCGCGTTGCACGATAAGAGAATCTCGTTCAACGAGGAGCGGCGCGATTCCGGCACTGGCGTTGTTATTGACGGATCGCAGATAATCGGCCACCGCTTGTTTGAAACCATCTTGAGTTACCCGGATCTGCCCTTTGATTTTGACGATGCTGGGGTGAGTGGGGCCATACGTTTGTTGGGCGACTTGGAGGTCGTATTCAAGGTCGGTGAGCCGCTTCTGCCAGCCACTCGCGATGGGAATATCGGTCGGTAGCTCTTGAGCGGAATCGGCGCTATTGCGGGCTTGCCTTTTGACGCTCGCGATTTGCTCAACAACGCCGCTCAGACGCTGCTCGATTTCACCGAGGCGAAATTTGTAGGCTGCCCCTGAAAAGGGATTCAGGGGGTCTGGCGCGGTTTTGGCCTTGTTTGAGAAATCTACGACTTGTTGCGAGGCCTCTTCGTACTCGAATCGCTTCTCGGAGAGGGCTTTTTCGTAGGCGTTAGCTTTCTTGATGGCTACCCCCGATGCGGTCTGTTCATCGAGTAGCGAAACATGTTCGGTCGCGGCTTGAAGCAAGCCCAGCGCATACTTTTGATTTTGGTGGCGGACTTCTAGAAATATCTGGGAGGTATCAACCATCGCTTTAACGGCATAGATTTTGTCGATCGTTGGAACGGAAGCCTTTTGGCCGTAGTTTCCCGACACTTTCGAGAGTTGTGTTCTGGTTGCACGGCTTTCAAAGAGTCCGCGCAAAAATTGAAGCGGACTGTCTTGATTGAGCCCGATTAACGCCCCAACATCGCCTAAGGACGACGACGAATTTGGAACTGCAATCTCGACGCGGGCCAACCAGACGGGCGTTTGGCGCTTCGTGTAAATGTAGAAACTGATAGCGACAGCGAGCCCGAAGAGTCCAATTTTGAACAGATTCTTCTTAATAATTTGACCAAATGACAGGGGCGCTTCTTGCATCGGACCAGAGTGTTATACCAGCGATTAACAACATGAGAAGCGGGCGGATCGTTCCAGGCCGTACAATCTTAGGTTCAAATGGCTTCGCTCATCGTGATTGCACCCGTGAAAGGGCCAGAAGAACGCGTGAGAATCAAGAAACTCATCGACGTTTTGCGATCAGCGGACCACGAAATTGAGTTTTGGGGCTGGGAGCGTGGCATTGAAAAGACGCCACCTGACCCCGATTTGAGCATTCGCACCTTGCACCGAGGCGGTGGATATGGCGGCAAGAAGATGCTTTTGCACTATCCAATATGGATGCTGAAGGTTTGGTGGGCGGTTCTTACTCGGTCAAAGGGAAAACCGCTTTACTGCCTGTCGTTCGATACGGCTTTTCCAGCCGCGATGGCTGGCGCAAAGAGGTTTTTGTTTGATGATGCGGACAACTTCAGCAAGATATCGAACTGGCCAGGCCTTTTGCGAAGGCTGATAGAGCGGGGCGAGCGGTTTGCGGCACGCCGCGCCAAAGTTCATCTGTTGCCGTCGAAGGCTCGAACTGTATCGATTCAGCCCAATGATCGTTTTCTGCCCAATATGCCGACTCGCGATGCGGTCGATAAGGCGCGTCAGATTGCGACTGAGAGGCGATATGAACCGGGCGATGGACTCACCGTTCTGGTGACGGGGAGAATGGTTGGCGATCGAGGAGTGGGGCAAATTTTGGGGGCTTTGCGGTTGGTCTCCCCAGGAGGGCCCAGCGGGATTAGATTGTTGGTTGCGGGGCGAACTTTTAGCCCGGAAGCCGAGGAGTTGATCAAAGAGCCGGGAGTCGAATATGTGGGGACGGTTCCCAATGAAGAAGCTCTGGCGTTGAACTATCGGGCGAGCGTCGTGCTCACGTATTACAATCCTGATATCGAGATTAACCGGGTGGCCGAACCCAACAAATGGGGGGATTGCATTGTTACGAACACTCCTTTCATCGTGAACTCGGAAGTAACAACGGCCAAAGAGTTTGTTGATGCGGGGGCTTGTTTTTCGGTGCCTTACCAAGACGTGCAAGGCTTAGCCAATCTTCTTTTGAACCTAGCAGAAAATCCAGGGGAACTTAATGAGGTTAAATCGCGGTTAGCAACCTTTGCGGCTCCGGCCTGGGATGATGGCATGAACAAGATTGTTGAGGAGTGGTTGGCGTGAGTCCTTCTTATGGCTATTTGCCTCTCCTTTATGCTGGGGGCATGGGTTTTTGGCTATGGTTCGGCTGGATTTTGGCCGAGAGGCAACTCCGACGCAACTTCTTTGACCCTTGTGTTCTGTTTTGTCTCAGCTTTGCGTTCTTCTACTTTGGGTCGCCTGCTTATGCCCTTTTGACCGAGAATCATTGGCATAGCGTGCACTATCAACAATATCCCATCGAGGTCCCTCTCGAAGGATTTTTCTGGTTCATGGCGTTCGGTTTGGTGACAGTTGGAACTTACCGGGTTGCCGGAGGGCACCGAATCTTTGATCAGTTTCGAGGGCAGTTGCTACGGTTCGGCTCGTGGGAAACACTTAGTCCCAAAGCGCTTCGGATTCTGATAATTATTCTGTTGGTTCCGGCGTTTGCGGCACTGGGATTCCAGTTGCGACTCATTTTGGAAAACGGGATCCAAGGATATTTGACCCATCGGACCCTGCTTCAAGCGGGGGGACAGATCTTCATTGCCCCGCTGAACTTGTTTGCCGGTGTCCTTCTAATCTATTTTGTAAACCAGTTGGTTCGTAGCCAGATTTCGGCGGACAAGGTCAATGGACCACTGCTTATTTCTTTAATGCTTGCGGCGATTTTTGCGGGGGCGGTGCAAGGAAGCCGCTCTCGAACACTTTTGTCAGTTCTGCTTCTCTTGCTGACGATGGCGATTCTTCAAGACAAAAAAATGTCGCCCAAGCAAGTTGCGATGATCCTGGTCCCCGGCTTGATGGTTGTTTTTGCGGCGGCGATCGTTCTTCAACAGGTTCGATTTGTATTGGTGAAAGGTGAGGATTTGGGGCAGAGCGTCGAGTCGGATGCCTTTGTTGGGAACGCGGTTGAATCGTTGCGGGAATACGAAAATTGCTGGTGGTTGATCTACCACAAAGGAGAATTTGAAACGGCTAAGGGCTTGACATTCTTAGCGGCTGCGACTTCGTTTGTACCGCGGAGCATCTGGAACGAGAAGCCTTACGGAGGTGGTCCCTTTATCCGCAACCTGATCCGACCGGGAACCTACAACCCGAATAGCGGGTTGCCCCTGACTTCCTACACGACTGGGCTTCCGGCGGAGGGATTCATGAATTTCGGTCATGTCGGGTTTTTGTTGGCCGGGGTTTTGTATGGGTTTATGCTGACGGGAATAGCCTATGCGTTGAAGTATGCGCGGAGTACGATTCCTTTCTGCATTTGGATTGGATTGTTGTATCGTGGGATTGATTTTCAGCGGTCGGAGTATCTGGGAGGGGTAGCCAATACCGTCTTCTTTTGCCTGCCTTTGTTGGTGGCCTACTATGCAACGAAAGCGGCAAGTTCGACTTCCATGCAAATCGGGGCCGGTACACTAGCCACTGAGGGTTGATTGCATGGAGGCGAAGACTTGGAAATCTGGCGTAACGATGGGAGTGGCCACCTTGCTGGGCGCATTTATTGCGTTTGCGGGAATGCCGGCGGTTTTCAAGAAAGTTCCTACAGATCTTGAGCGCACGCGCGTTTTGATAAGTGCTGTCCGGGCCATTCAATCCGGTTCGCTGGAATCTCCCGACATCGTTTTATTGGGAAACAGCGTGACCATGAATGGGGTTGACGCTGACTTAGTCGCGAGTCGCATGGCAAGCAAGCCGAAGATTTACAACTTCAGTTCGACCGGGCAAAGTGTTGCCGAGAGTTTTTTGTATTTTCAGGAACTGCCGGCGAAGACGAAACAAGTCGTTTTGGTGGTTCCCACTCGGAACCTCGAGACTGATGGGCTACCACCCAAGGATGTTGCGAACGCCTTTTATATGAATGGCTATCGCGTTAAGCCATCCACTCAATCGGTTTTGAACTCGGTGTTTAGCGATCAAGCGGCGATGTTGCAAAGGAATGATGTGGAGCAACGTTTTGCCTCGCGGTGGGTTCTTTCGCAAGTGGTTGACACCGTGGTGCGAAAGAAGCTTCGCAAGGACATGGAAACGAGCAAGAGCATCCTGAGTCTCAGTTATCCGGCTCCCTATTCTAAAAAAATTGGCTCGGCAGAATTTGAAAAGTTGCTGCCTTCTTATGAATCCAAGCGGGAGCCCGGGCCGTTCAAGCCGCTAGACCAGCAGGTTGTCATGATCAGGAAGATGGGCGAACAGCTCGCGGGAAGTGGAGCAAAGCTTTGGGTCGTTTTTGCGCCCCTTAATCCTCGCCGGTTTGATGCGCTTGGAAGCAAATATGTTGAGTCCGTGACGACCTTTAGCCAGTTATCTCCCTTCGGGCCGGACGCGAAGATTTTGGATTTAACCTCGCTCTTAGGTGCGGATGACTTTATTGATGTGGTCCATCCAACCCGGGCGGGAGCAGAAAAGATTTCGGCGCGAATAGGTGAGTTCTTGGAGCGGGGCTTCTAGTGCTCTTTACATCCATCGATTTTGTGCTTTTCATGGCGGCCCTACTGGGGTTGTTTGCGGTGTTCCGGGCGACGGGTCCTCGAAAGGCTTTCTTGCTCGTTGGAAGCTATATTTTCTACTCTTGGTGGGACTGGCGATTTTCGTTTTTGTTGGCCTTTGTTACTGCGCTGAACTATTTTTCGGCGCTGAGGATTGAAGCTGATCCGGCTTCGAAAAAACGAACACTGTTGGCCAATTGTGTCGTGAGCTTGGGGCTCCTTGCCTTTTTCAAATATTCTGCCTTTTTGGGCCAAAACCTATCGGGTCTTAGTCAAGTCTTTGGGTTTCATTTGGAACTTGATGCCCTAAAGAAGATCGTTCTGCCCGTCGGCATAAGCTTCTTCACCTTCCACATGTTGAGTTACACGATCGACGTGTATCGCGGGAAGATGAAGGCAACTTCGGATTGGGTCGATTTTGCGATTTTCGGTTCGTTTTTCCCTCAACTTGTAGCCGGCCCTATTTTGCGGGCGAGCGACTTTTTGCCGGGGCTTGCTAAGCCGGTTAAGCTGCACTTTGATAAAGAGATTTTGTTCCTGTGCCTTCGGGGGCTCTTTAAGAAGATGATCATCGCGGACAATATTTCGCGGATCGTCGATACGGTTTACAGCAACCCCAGCCAGTATCCGAGCACGATCATCTGGTTCGCGGCGATTTGTTATTCGGTTCAGATTTACTGTGATTTCAGCGGCTATTCTGACATCGCGATTGGGCTTACCAAGGTTTTTGGGATCGAGCTTCCGCTGAACTTTGATCGCCCTTATTTTGCGCGCAACCCTTCAGATTTTTGGGCACGTTGGCACATCAGTCTCTCAACCTGGCTCCGCGACTATCTCTATATTCCGCTCGGCGGTAATCGCAAGGGCGAGTTTGCAACCCTTCGCAATCTGATGCTCACGATGCTGTTAGGTGGCCTTTGGCATGGGGCAAGTTGGAACTTTGTGCTTTGGGGCTTCTTGCACGGCGCAATTTTGGTTGTTCACCGCCTTTACACCAAGTTTTCGGGGAAGGTTGGTTCGCCGGATGAGCGCGGCGCCGGGTTCTGGCTGAGTTGGGGGGCCATGCAATACATGGTGCTTCTCACTTGGATTACCTTCCGAATTAGCGACACTGAGAAGATGCTGGTCGTGCTGCGTAAGTTCGTGGTTTTCGATTTCAACTTTGGCCTTGCTGGCATGGGAATCGGGAATCTGGCGATCTTTCAAACGGCCGTGCTCCTCGCGGGATTCTTCGCGATGCACTTTTTAGGCTTTCTAAAGCGGGAGCGTTGGGAACAGATTTTGGCGCGACAAAGTGACGTGGTTGGAGCCTTGGTTTGCATGGTAGCGGGGTTACTCCTCTACTGGCTTTGGCCATTGGGTGAAGCACCGTTTATCTACTTCCAGTTTTAAGCGAGACATCGGTAGCATCTTCCCTGCTAAACTTCGGTAGAACGAGGTTCACAAACGATGCGACTGTCTCTCCTTTTCATCCCCGCCCTCATCCTTGTTGGATGTGGTTCATCTAGCGATACAAGCACCGCGACCGCCGACAAGGGCGCAAAGACGAAGATTGTGTTTATTCCGAAAAACACAGGCAATCCTTACTTTAACCAAGTCTCGGCTGGCTTTGAGAAATCTGCGACTTCGCTCAATCTCGATTACAACACTCAGGCTCCGGCGACAGCAGATCCAACTTCGCAACTTTCTATCATTAAGGATCAAATCCAGCGGGGCGTTCAAGTTCTGGTTCTCGCCGCAAACAGCCCCGATGCCCTTAATGAAGTCCTGGATCAGGCGCGAGCAAAGGGCACAGTGGTCATCACGGTTGACAGCGACCTGACGGGTAACGAGAGTCACCGCGACCTTTCGGTCTTGCAAACGGACTTCACCAAAGTGGGACCAAGCCAACTGGAATTGCTCGCCAAGACCATCAACTATGAAGGTGAGTTTGCAATTCTTAGCGCGACCTCCGACGCCCCTAATCAAAACGCTTGGATCGCGGGCATGAAGGAAGCGATGAAGGACCCGAAGTATTCAAAAATGAAGCTGGTGGAGACCGTTTATGGCGATGACGAGCCCCAAAAATCGTCTACTGAAGCCGAAAGCTTGCTCACAAAGCATCCGAATCTACGCGGCATCATCTCGCCGACCAGCGTTGGCCTCGCTGCCGCTGCTCAAGTTCTGGAA
Source organism: Fimbriimonadaceae bacterium (assembly GCA_040081075.1). Taxonomy (GTDB): domain Bacteria; phylum Armatimonadota; class Fimbriimonadia; order Fimbriimonadales; family Fimbriimonadaceae; genus JANJUB01. The sequence goes on from JBEBHJ010000002.1 coordinate 72,622, forward strand.
AACGCCGGCGTCTATCCAGGCGGACCAAAAGTTAAAGGCGCCGGAGTTGTGCTCACTGGCCTTAGCACCCCTAACCAAATGAAGAAGGCGATTGAAAAGGGCGTCGTCACCAGCTTCCAGCTTTGGGACCCCGCCGATATGGGCGCAATTGCCGCGTTCATCGGCAAAGAAATGCACGAAAAGAAGGCAACTTACAAGCCGGGCGACTCGGTCGAGGTTCCGGGCTATGGAAAGCTTAGTGTTGGTGAAAAGAACGTGATTTTCGCGGGGCCCCTCCTCACCTTCGACAAATCGAATATCGCAAAGTATGATTTCTGATGGAGGTCAAACTTGTTACACTTCTTTTTGGCGTGGCGATGCTGGGCATCGCGCCAGCTAAAGAGATGAAGGCCACCGAACTTCGATGTGAATTCCGATCGAACCCTTTGGGCGTAGATTCCCCGATACCGCGTTTGAGTTGGATTCTCGAAGCCGATGGCAAAGACCAGGTCCAGTCAGCTTATCGTGTTCTTGTCGCAAGCTCCAAGGCCCACCTTGACAGGCAAGAAGGCGATCTATGGGACAGCGGAAAGGTGGTCACCCGTGCCCAAAACAACATCGAGTATCGCGGCAAGCGCTTAGCTGCAGGTAAGGAGTGTTTCTGGATCGTCCAGGTTTGGGACGGCCATGGCACCAGTAGTTGGAGCAAGCCCGCAACTTGGGAGATGGCCGATTTTGGCAGGGGGGCCGTTTGGATAAACGACGGTAAGTCGAATCCTACCCAACTAGAGGACTTCTACAAAGAAGATCCGGCTCCGCTCTTGCGCAAGGAATTTGCCGTAAGAGGCAACATCTTACGTGCTCGATTGACAATCACGGGATTGGGTTATTACGAGGCATCTTTGAACGGCAAGAAGGTTGGTGATCACGTTCTTGATCCCGGTTGGACTAAGCCCGATTCTCGGGTGCTTTACAGCACGTTTGATGTAACGAAATCGCTGAGGACTGGGGCGAATTGCCTCGGTGTCATGCTGGGCAACGGCTGGTATAACCCTCTGCCCATGAAGATGTGGGGAAATCTCAACCTGCGCGATCATTTGGCAATCGGACGGCCACGCGTGCTTGCGCAACTGCACATCGAGTTCGCCGATGGATCGCATCAGACGGTTGTTTCTGATCAGAGTTGGAAGACGAGCGAAGGACCGATTCTGCGCAACAGCGTTTACCTGGGAGAGTTGTACGATGCCCGCAAGGAACAACCAGGTTGGAATAAACCAGGATTTGACGACTCTAGATGGCGCAAGCCGGGTGTTGCGCCTGAGCCAGTGGGGCAATTGCAAGCTCAGATTCAGCCTCCCATTCGTGTTACCGAAACTTGGCACCCCGTCAGCGTTAACGAAGTCAAGCCCAACATTTTCATCTATGATTGTGGAAAGAACTTCGCCGGTTTGCTGAAAATAAATGTGAATCTGCCAAAGGGCACCCGCGTCGAAATACGTTACGGGGAACTGCTCTATAAGGACGGCACCCTCAATGCGCGAACAAGTGTGGCGGGCCAGATTGCTTCGCCCGGTATGGCGGGACCAGGTGCGCCGGATACCGCTTGGCAACTTGATACGTTCATCGCCAAGGGTGGTCCTGAATCGTATACACCTACATTTACGTTCCACGGATTTCGGTACGTCGAGATCAAGGGCTTGCCGAAATCGTTGGCCCTAAAGGACATCACATGTCTTCGGATGAACTCAGATGTTGAGGAAGTCGGTTTTTTTGAATGCTCGAACAACGAGTTTAATCGCATTTACGAGATTTGCCGCAATACCTTCCTCTCAAACATTTTCGGCGTGCAATCGGACTGTCCTGCGCGCGAGAAGATGGGTTACGGTGGTGACATCGTTGCAACTAGCGAGGCCTTTATCCTGAAGTTCGACATGGCCAACTTCTACACGAAGACCGTTCGAGATTTTGGCGATAGCGCGAGACCAAACGGTCTCTTCACCGACACGGCTCCGTTCATGGGGATCAACTATTGTGGAGTTGGTTGGGCGATGGCGCATCCGGTGCTTATAAGTCAGTTGCTGCAGTATTACGGCAACGAGGCGATCCTTGCCGAGCAGTACGAGGCGGCCAAAAAGTGGCTCCTGCAAGTTCAAAGGGACACCCCGGACAATATCATAAAGGATGGCCTAAGCGACCACGAAAGCTTGACCGAAGCGCCACCGTCGGCGATGATCACTCCTCTGTATTTTAAGAGTGCTCGAATACTAGCGGCGATGGCTGATCGGCTTGGGAAGACTGAAGACGCTGCCCATTTTGTTAAACTCGCTCTTGACATTTCAAATGCTTATCAAGCCAAGTTTATTGAGAGCGCAACCGGCAGGGTCGGACCGGGTACGCAAGCAAGCCAAGCTTTCGGCATTTGGTCTAACCTGGACACACCGAACACTCTGCAGTTTCTTCTGAAGGACCTCAGGGCGCACGGCGGACACTTGACAACCGGAATCATGGGCACGAAGTTTATGCTGGACGCACTCTCCCGATCGGGTGAAGCAGAAATTGCCTATGAGATCGTTAATCAGCCCGATTTTCCCGGGTGGCGCTGGATGCTCAAGAACGGAGCCACCACGCTGTGGGAACACTGGGAAAAGGAAGAGAGGATCTACTCGCACAATCACCCAATGTTCGGCTCGGTGAGTCAATGGATGATGAACTGGCTGGGAGGCATTCAGCCAGCCGATGATGCGATCGGGTTTGACAAAATCGTAATCCGCCCACAAACGCTAAAGGATCTTGATTGGGTGAAGTCGAGCTACAAATCTGTCCGAGGTCGCATTGTCTCGAATTGGAAACGAGTAGGGAAAAAAACTTTTTACGATGTAGAGGTGCCTGTAAACACTTCGGCGGAGATTCACTTACCTTCCGGGGTTGAAGTTGTGGGTTCGGGAAAGTATCATTTCGAAACTACGAGCTCAGATTAATCCAAGGCAAAACCCATTCTTAATAACTCCGTGACAACAATCTGTCCGTGCTTAATGCTTTAGGAATCCTCTTATCCGCGACTGTTCCGACCGAGTTCGGACCTCCCTCCGGCAACATGCCGGCCAAGGTCGTTCCCGGAGGCTTAACCATCATGCCCAACGGGCGGTTCCTCACGCCAAAAGGGAAACGGCTCTGGAGTGGAGACGATCTTTGGGGTCTCGCATTGAGCCCAGACAACTCCACGCTGGTGGCGATCCATACAGGTCCTACGGCGGCAGCGAACTCCAGTCCTGGTCTCACCATCTACTCAGAATTGGCGAGTGACAAACCAAGTAAGCGGGAAGTTTCGCTTAAGCAGATCGCGCCTGGAGGAGCGTTCACCCCGGACGGGAAGAAGTTCGTTGTCAGCACCGGAGACAAGGGCGGAATCGCGATCTTTGAGACGACCAACTGGACTCTTGAATCTGAAATCTCGGCAAATGACGGCATTGAAGACTCCTTTGTCAACGACGTGGTTTTGGCTAAGAGCGGACGAATCGCCTTTGGAGTTGACGTTGCGAATCAGGATGTGGTCACCTTCGATCTCGAAACCCGCAAACTGATCGGTCGAGCCAAGGCGGGCCGGCAGCCTTACACATGCGCATTGACTTCCGATCAAAAGCACTTGCTCGTGGCGAACATTGGAGTTTTTGATTACTCGCTTGTGCCAAAGCCTGAATTGGGCAAAGGCAACCCCGCCGGCTTAAACTTGCCGGCGTTTTACTTCCCTTCGCGAGAGTCTGAGACAGGAGTAATGGCCGAAGGGCGATTTGTTCCTGGTTTAGGTAGCCCTTATGTTCCAGATGCCCAGAGCATTTGGTCATTTGATGTATCTGTCCCGGCATTGCCAAAGCTGGCCGGGAAGGTTAAATCGGGAATCCTTATTCACGGAGTTGCTGATGCTGGAAAAGCCGTGGGAGCCAGCGCACCAAATGAAATGCTTGTGCGTGGAAACGAGCTATATGTAGCCAACGCGAACAATGACACGATATCGGTCTTCGCGCTTCCTGCGCTAAAGCTGAAACGCACGATCCGACTCTCGCCTCACCCGGCGGTGGCAAAGTTGAGGGGCGTTATTCCGAGCGGTATGGCCATGAACCTCGATGGAACTCGGCTCTACGTCTGCGAATCTGGTTTGAACGCTGTTGCCGTGGTAGAGCCGAAGTCTGGGCGAACTCTTGGGCACATTCCCACCGGCTGGTTCCCCATGGAGGTTCGGCTTTCTTCAAGTGGGAAGAACCTGTACATCGCCACTCAGAAGGGGCTTGGATTCGGCCCTCGAGGCTCGAAGAACCCTCGCCCGGCTTCTGATGAACGATTCGGATTGACCGAAATGCCGGGCATGGTTGATGCGATTGCCGCGCCGAGTCCAGCTGAACTTGCTCGGTATACGAAGGAGGTTTTGAGAAACAACGGGCTTATCTCCAAGCCCACCCCAAAATCGCCCGTCGCGGGTTCCAGCGGCAAGCCAAGTAACGAGATTAAGCACGTGGTCTTTATCACGAAGGAAAACCACACCTTTGATGGCATCTTTGGAGCTGATATTCCGGGAGCCGATGGTGAAGCTGATTACGCCGAGTTTGGCCTGAACGGATGGATTCAGGAAAAGGGCAAATCTGAGAGAGTTCCGATCATGCCAAACCATATCGCACTTGGACGCCAGTTTTCAATCAGCGATAACTTCTATATGGAACCGCAAGCCAGCGGCGACGGGCATCGATGGCTTGTTGGCGTCTATCCCAGTTTATGGACAACGCGGGTCTTCTACGCGGGTTGGTCATTCAAAGCAACCGACAAAGCGAAGGGCCGACTGGTGAGCTTTGGATCTGATGGCTCACAGATCCCCGAGGATTACCTTGAGAATGGGTCTCTGTTTGAGCACCTCAACCGCGGCAATGTCTCCTTTAGAAACTATGGAGAGGGCTACGAACTGCCCGAGACCGACGAGGGCGCTAATACGACCAAATCGGGAACCATCTATCCGTTCAATCACCCGATGCCCAAGGTTCTTTACCAAAACACCTGCTTTGACTTCCCTGCTTACAACAACAACATTCCGGACATTGCCCGTTATAACTGGTTCGTAGAAGATCTTCAGAAGACCTACTTCTCAAAGGGGAAAGGTTTGCCGAAGTTTCTCAACATTGCGATCTGCAATGATCACGGCTCCCGACCAAATCCCAAATATGGTTACCCCTACGTGGCGAGCTACATGGCTGATAACGATCTTGCCCTGGGCAAGATCGTTGACTTTCTTTCGCATCGCCCCTAGTGGAAGGACATGATGATCTTTGTGACACAAGATGATTCGGGGGGCGATGCCGACCACGTAGATCGCCACCGAAGTTTTGTTCTTGCAATTGGCCCTCATGCAAAACGTGGCTATGTAAGCCATCGGCACACGAGCATCATGTCTATCATCCGAAGCATCTACCAGATATTTGGGCTCGGACCCAACAACATGTTTGACGCACTCGCCGCCGACCTCTCTGATATGATGACGACGAAGCCTGACTACACTCCGTACAAGTTCGTGAACTCCGATCCCCGGGTGTTTAAGCCAGAAGCGACGATTGATCCCAACGATCCGAAATTTGAGCGGCGACGACAAGAGGCGAAACCCACCCGAATGGACGATCCGGATTTCGTAGAGTGGCTGCGAAAGCGTTCCAGCGGCGGATAACCGACAAAGAAAGAGGCCGTTGCGATGTAATCACAACGGCCTTTCAAGCCAACGAACGATTGGCGTTTACTTGCCGATAACGACGCCTGAACCGTCTGACGCCTTTGTGTCGCGGTCAGAGGTGCCAGCACTCGTTGTGGAACTTCCGGTTGCAGTCGTGCCACCTCCCGAAGAGGCCATGCCCCCGCCGGTGGTCGGTGGGACAGGATCATCGGGGTTGTCGGTGCTGTAAGTTGGACCGGGGGTAACCGCAGGGCCTGAAGCCTCAACTCCCGCTCGAGAGTTTTGCTGGGCTTCGTGGTACTTCTGCTGGTTCTCGGCGGTCCACTTCGAGTTCGCGGGCGGGGTGGCCGCAGCGTCGGCGGCGGAAGTCACCGGTGGTGCTCCCGCCTCGTTGCTACTGCCACAGCCGACGCACATTACCGCGCCCAAGCTATAGGCCAGCGCTACGGTTGTTAATCGTTGAACCATACTACTCCAGCCGCCTCAGGATAAGACAACCAGTCTTTGCAAGCCCAGTTCGTTCCCAATTGGGAAACCAAGGCGTGGGAATGGATTCACTGGCGCATCTGGATCAGCGCAGAATGCCGCGATGCGTTGGTCGCGTGACTTTGGAGTAGCGATTCGATTATCCCAAACCGCGCACGAGCCAATACAACCGCCCTTCATGTGCACTCGGCTCGCGTGACCATCAGCATACACGGCAACAATCTGGCTACCGAAGTAGAACAACTTGTTGTTGCGATAGGTTGCCGGGTCCGGGTTGCTCATTTGACCATCAAGGCTGTCATAGAACCAGGCCGCACCACCAATGGTCATTCGAGGCGTATCATAGGAGTTCGCGAAGGCGAAGAGGCCAGAAGGGTTGGCAAGCTGAGATTGGCTCTTGCCGGTGTTGTACCGACGACCACCTCGGCCACTGCAACCAACTACGGGGCCGCCATCGCTGCAGCGCTCTTCGTTGACCATGGCTTCAGCTGAACGGATTTCCCAACCCCAGTTATAGCCAAAGCTTTGCTTACCTCGGTTAAAGTTACCGGAGGAGTCCAACTTAATGGGATCGTCTTTGTCAGGCCGCCAGCCAACCCAAATGTCCAAGTTCTTGGTGTATGGATGCATCGTGCAGACGGGGTCGCCGCCACAGTTGGAACCTGTACCGCCATCGTAAACGGATGGGTAAAGGTCATCAGCATCGGTGGCGTAAATGAGTGATGCTGTTCCGAGTTGCTTTGCGCTGCTCAAACACGCGGTCTTTTTGGCAGCTGCCTTGGCCTGGGCGAAGACAGGGAATAGGATTGCCGCGAGGATAGCAATAATTGCGATAACTACAAGTAATTCAATGAGTGTGAATCCTGATTTTTTCATGATATAGCCGAACCTCCATCCGGCATGCTCACTATATGGATGGTTGATTAAGCTAGGGTTACCGGACCGTTAATCGCGAGTTAAGCTGTGATTAGGAAGATGTTATCGCCCCGTTCATTGGGCTCTAAACGGTCTCGAACGCAATTTAAGAGCGACATGGCAACGGCAAGGGCAGTGGCCCTAACGGCATACAGGACGTGAATGACATAATCTAAGGGAGCCCGCCCCGGTAGCTCAGTGGATAGAGCAACTGCCTTCTAAGCAGTAGGCCACGCGTTCGAGTCGCGTCCGGGGCGCCATACTTTGCTTCTCAAGGAAGCAAGAATAAGTCGACCTGTTTAGTCGCTCCGGCGAACTTTGCCGTCACCGTGGCGGCCGAGGGTGAAGTCACCTGAGACGTAAAGATGGGAAACGAAACCGACCAGCTTCCGGCTGCGATCGTTACAGTTCGCGGGCCTGAAACTCGAAGGGAGTAGGCTATGTCAACCGTGATCCCACCCGCAGGTGCAAGATTACTCAAAGCAACGTTACCGACGGATTGCGCACCGCCCGTTAACGTCGAAGGGCTCGCAGTAATTGATTTCAATGTGCTTCGCGTAAGGGTTAGCGGCGCCGTTTTCGTTGTTAAACTCGAATCCTTAGCGGTAATCGTTAGGGTTGTTGCAACATTGACGGGTAGGGTTGTTATCGTAAATGTTCCGGAGTTTCTTCCCGGAGCAACTTCGATGGTTGCCGGAACCTTTGCATTTGCACTTGAAGAACTAAGGGTTATGGTTTGAGGAAGAACGCCAGGTAGAGAGTTTAGCGTGACCGTTCCGATTGATCGCAGACTTCCAATGACACTGGTCGGAGAAAGGGTAAGGCTTGAAAGTTTCGGAGCGGGTCGAACTACATAGTCAATCGTGCGGGTGTTTCCTTCAGCAGTCCCTGCCTTAAAAGTGAATGTGGTTGGCGCTGTGACGACGCTGGTGGAGTGAGACACCACAGCAGTTCTTGCCCCCGGTGCGAATATGAACTCCGTACTGTCCGATCCTCCCAGCCTCACCCCGGAGGGTCCGGCAACCCCATTGATCGTGCATTGAATCCGATAGCTCTCGTCTGAAACTAGTTCGGGAGTGAGCAATTGAAGGTTGGTAATCAAACCCGGAGTCAGGATAACCGGATGGATTAGTGTAAGGCCGTCAAAGCGGATGGTAACCGTTCGAGTCGTCTCCACCGTTACCGGGAGAGAGGTTCCAACCATTTCCACCTCATTTTCTCCCATGTAGACCGGCTCGCTGGCTGGAACTTGGATGAGTTGAGAGTTGGAAGTAAAACTCATTTCTTTGCGCAAATCGTTTAGCCCAGAGTGCTGTACCGAAACAACAACTTTTAGGCCACCGACCCTCGGTATGGAAAGTGCCCTCAATTTCTGAGGCTTTAGAGTCACAAGTGCGGCGCTTGTTGATGAGCCGCGCACCAGTTTGTAGGTAAATGTGACGGGCAAATTCAGGTTTTGTCCGCTAACAGGTGTATAAACAAAACCGCCCTCGGGGCTGATCGCAACTGATCCTTGGCTCGGTGGCGTGTCCAAGACGATTGTGGACCCTACATGCTCGGCATCATTTGCTAACAACCCAGGCGCTGCCACTGTCGTTGGCCCAGCACTCGATATCGAATAGAAATCAGCTTGACTGGCCATTGTCGGCTGAAGTTTGTGAACAAATGCAAAAAAGCGCGGACCCCCTCCAACTGCATCGTTAGAACCACAAAAGACCAAACTGCCGGCATTGTCTGCAGCAATGCTCCGGCCGCCACCGCCGCTCCCGTCTGGCTGAAAGGGCAGAAAGAACTGAAAATCATCGGTAAAGTCGTCTTTCCCTTCGATCTTTATGGATCCTAGGACAGTCATGAGGGTGTACGCACGTCGAAAGCTTGGAGCCGCCAGGTCAAAATTGTCTGACACGGAATCGTCAGGGTAGCCGAGTGATTCTGTGCTGCGGGAAGTCAAACGAGTACCGAGAAGGTTGAGACTACCGAAGCCGTTTGAGTAGAGCGCCCTGACCGAATCCAAATGGCCAGGCACGAGTCTTTGGCCCGTTCCCTCGCGACCATTGGGGCTAATAAATGTTTGCGTGAGGACGCCCGTAGTTCGATCCAAGCTTACGAACTTCGAAGCCGAAGAGGGTCCGGTGCGATCAATACCAACCACTGCGCGATTGGAAATGTCAAGCGAAGCCAGTCCAAACGCGTGCTCGATTGGGTTGAAGAAGCTATCGCTGACCACTGTTGTGGACCAAATGAGAGTGCCACCGTTGTTGATCTTGGCCACGACTGCGGTAACACTTGAGCTGAGAATGTCTAAGAAATCTATCAGGGCATAGGCATTGGCCGAGTTGTCCGTGACAATCTGAATTACGAAAACTTGATCAACTCCACTGATGATTCGGTCAAAAACGTCATTCCCTGTTGCAGGTGAGAGCCTTTTCAGGCTGAAGTCTCTTCCAAAGCTTGCATTTCGAACAGAAAGAGCGAAATAGAGGATGTCCGTTGAGCCCACTTGCTTCAAAGCCATTTTGCCACCGTTGTTGCCGGGGGGAAAGATTCTGGCCCAACGAAGCCCTCCATCGGATGACTTAAAGGACCGCACCTGATCGCCGTCACTGGCAGCAGCGGCGGTCGAAACATACGGATTCCCGACTGAATCTAAAACAAGTCCGGTCACCCGCAGATTGCTTGAATTCAAGGTGACCTTGTGTGTCCAAAGAACCGCTGAATCGGGATCATTCTTTTGAACAATAAGGTCAAAAGTGCCGGTAGCAGCACCCGTTTCGGTCACACCCGCGGAATAAACGTTGCCTTGCCGATCTATCGCAACCTGCTGAAACTCATCAAAGCCCGGCCCATCAAAGCGACTCTCCCAAATGTCAGTGACTTGGGCACGCGCAAAGGATGCAACCACAAAGAGCACTAGAGAAAAACCAATCCGACAACGCATTCCCGATGATAGCTGATTGCTGGCCAGCAGTGGCAACTACGCGGAATCCTCACGAACGAATGCTTCGAGATTGTGCAGGTGGTCACAAGCCTCTGCCAAGCGAGGATCAGCCATGAATTTTTGAAACCTTGGCGATTCCAGTATCGGCTTTTGACAGAGGAATACGATCGCGCTTACAGCGAGGCCAAATGCGAAGTTACCTATAAGCCAGGGTCCTCCAAACTTGCGATAGACCTCGTACCCAATCAGCATTTGAGCAACCAATACGAGAAAAGCCATCCAGCCGGTCAACACAATACAGAAGGTTCCAAGAGTCCACTTTGTTCGAGAGAGCTGTAGGTTCGCGAGAGCCCGCTGAATGCTTGTTACCGAACCAGAGTAGTCGATTTCGCTTAACGTAACAAGTTGTCGGATACTCAGGATGATCGTCGTCAGGGAAAGTCCAAAGAGCATCAGAACCGGCAAGCCACCCAATGGTTGAGCTGTGATTTGCGCCCAGTGAGCCGAGGCATAGGACCCGGCAATCAAAATGGGGGGAATCGCCGTTGCAAGCTCAATTCCAAGTGTTCGCTTGAAGCGGGTAAGGCTGTTCCGGGTGCGATCCAGGTGGAGTTCTCGGGCGAGGCGAACGTTGAGTTGAGCCGCAACTTCAACCTTTCGATCGAGTTCCTGCCATGCCGATTTGAGTTCAGTTAGTTCCATAGTTTTAGTCCAGTTTGAGTTCATTTCTGATCCGCTCTTTCAGGCGATTCAGCTTTGTTCCGACATTCGAGGCGGTTATCCCAAGGATATCGGCAATTTCTTGATAGGAGAGATCTTCCAGATGAAGCAAGAGCAGAGCTCGATTAAGCTCATCAAGCTGGTTCATAAACGCTTGCAACGCCAGGGCTGAATGAGAAATGTTCGACTTTGCCTCATCGTGCCCGGCAAGTTCGGACGTTACAATCCGCGGCTTTCGGGCAAAAGAGATCGCCACATTGAGCGCAATGCGGTACATCCACGTTGAGAAAGACCGAGACGCATCATAGCTAGGAAACGCTCGCCATAGCTGGTACGAGATTTCTTGCATGAGATCGCGCTGATCCTCCACGTCCCAGCAATAGGTTCGAACGACCTTAGCGGCAATCCCACCATGCTGATCCAGCAGTTCTTGAAACCGCTCATGATCATTCACCACCACTTGGACAGCTTGATTCATCTAGTTGATGATTCGCTGAAGCGTTGCAAAAAATCACATATCGTTGCGAGAAACCCGGAAAGATCCGCGCTCCGAATGTCTTGCGCGAGCCTCTTCATCTTGATCTTGGTTGTGTAGAACGACCCCTGCATCCGTCTCTCGAACAATGACTTGATTCCCAATCTGCCAGTCCGAGGCAGTGTCAAGGTCACTGGATTCGATCCGATAAACAAAGCCATTACTCAATGTGAAGAGCGCAGCATCGTCCGAAATATCGCTGATCGTGAGGGTCGCAGCGTTGGCCACGCCCCCGTCTCGGATCACGGTTTCAGAACTAGATGTCGCGATGGGGTCAGTTTCGGGCCGCGCCTTAGCAAGTCCGCCCGTTTTTACTTTGCCCACGCGACCGTCGGGCAATTGCACTTCCGTCCAGCCGTCTTCCTCATCCAACGTTTCAACTTTGTCGCCTTCGGGAAGAAATCCCATTGGGTTACCCTGTTCATCGTAAAGGGCGACGCGGTAACGGCTCCACATTGTCCTCTTCGATCGGATTGCTTGCTTACTTCCAGAAAATAACGGCGGACCAGCCGCTAGAGAAGCCACTTGCACTCGTTGCGGCGGGGCAGTTTTGGGGCGCGCATCCGGTTGATGTGGCAGAACGACCATGTCCGAAACTTGCTCCCCGTAAACAGACTTATAACCGGAATGCAATGCCCCAAGCAGAATTAGGCCACCAAGCGCTAAAGTCGCGGCTTTTTTGAGCCTATCCGAGATCAAATTGTGACTAGGTTTCATAGCGATACCATAAGCCCCTACACATGATACGACACTTTCCCAATAAATGGAGGGGAAATTTCGCTAGAATTGAGTATGGCTTTATCCCGTGATCAACTCGCCCAACGTGCCGCACAAGAATTGCGAGATGGCTTTTACGTCAATCTGGGAATAGGCATACCCACCTTGGTCGCTAATTACATTCCGGATGGAATGGATGTGACCCTCCAAAGCGAAAACGGAATGCTCGGCTTGGGCCCATTTCCGTTCGAGGGCGAAGAGGATCCCGATTTGATTAATGCAGGCAAACAAACGGTTACCGGAATCCCGGGAACCTCCTATTTTTCGAGCGCTGACTCCTTTGCCATGATACGGGGCGGACATATTGACCTGTCGATTCTGGGCGCGATGGAGGTTTCTGAAGAGGGCGATCTGGCCAACTGGATGATTCCGGGCAAAATGGTTAAAGGAATGGGCGGGGCGATGGACCTCGTTGCGGGCGTAAAGCGCGTCGTCGTGGTTATGGAGCACACGAACAAAGCAGGCGAATCGAAGGTCTTGCCGGCCTGTACTCTCCCGCTCACCGGTAAGCAATGCGTAGACCTTATCTTGACCGATCTTTGTGTATTCGAAGTCAACCGTGGAAAGGGGCTGACCCTGGTCGAACTTGCTCCGGGAGTTTTTAAGGAAGAAATCGATGCCAAGACGGCGGCGAGCTTCGAGATCTCGGCGAGCTTGCGTGAGATGGTTCTGGCGTAACAAAAAAGGCCCCGACTGAAAGTCGAGGCCTTTTATAGCGAGTTTGGTGTTCTTACCAGGTGTTGTAAGCCGTACCCTCAGTGCTTGTCACAGTCGAGGGAGTGTTGACCTTGCCAACGTTAGGAGACGTAATCGTGTAGGTGAAGGCACTGCCACTAACCGGACATGTGCTGACCTTGCTCACATACGGTCCCTTAAAATCGGCAGCTGTAATCGCCCGCGATGTTCCAGCAGAATCGTATCCGCTTGCGGGAGCTGCCGTGGCGGCTAAGTCTGCGAGCGACGCCGGGAACGATCCGCAGTCATTCTTAAACAGCTCAACAGCATTACGCAACAGATTCAGCTCAGCTTTAAGCGCAGATTCCTTGCTTTTAACGCTCGAGTTAGAAAACTTCGGAATCGCGATCGCAGCCAGGACCGCGATGATGATAATGACGATAAGCAGTTCAACCAGAGTGAACGCTTGAATTCTTGTATTTAGCTTCCTTTTCATTGAGTTTCCTCGCTACACATTTGTTATCGGCAATTTCTTGCCGATCCTTTATGTTTTTTAGGTGTTTACTTTATGTTTTCCACAATCGAATACATTGGGATGATAATTGACAGGGTGATGACCCCAACAATTCCTCCCATCACGACGATCATTACCGGCTCAACGATCGAGATCAGAGCCTTCAAACGGCCGTCAACGTCGTTCTCCATGTTGTTCGCACTCGTCGCCATCAACATGCTAAGTCGACCCGTCCTTTCACCAACATTCACCATCTGAATCAGCGTCGTTGGAAACGCATTCGTGTCCTTCATCGCCTCAGAAAGTGAAATTCCATGTTCCACGCTGCTTCGAGACTTCATGATCGCGTCCTCGATCACCGGATTGCCAGAGACTTTAGCTCCGTGCTCGAGAGCTTGCATGAGCGAAACATTGCTTGTAAGCAACGTAGAGATTGACTGCAAAGCCCGCGAAAGCGCCAACCGCCGAAGCAGCTCGCCCAAAATTGGCACCTTAAGCAAACCAATCGAGATCACTCTCTTTGATCTGGGGTTTCTCCAGGCGAATTTCGTTATGACAATCGCGCCAACAATCCCACCAATCCAAAAGTGCGGAGTAGATTTTATGGATTGACCCAGGTTGAGTAGAAATTTGGTTATCCCTGGAACCTCGGTCTTCATCGTGGCGAAAATGTTGGCAAATCGCGGCAAAACAAACGTGATCATGACGGTAAGCGTGGCAAAAGCAATTACCGTTAAAACAATCGGATAGAGCATTGCGTTCATGACCTTCTTTCGCAGATCTGCGGCACGGTGAACGTATACGGAAGCTGAACTGAGCGCCTTATCTAATCGCCCTCCCTCTTCGGCGACCTTTATCATGTCGCTAACGATGGTTGGGAAGAGGGCCGAACTACGCATGGCGGCCGAAAGCGATTTGCCTCCGATGACTTCGGCTTTGAGCGATTTCAATCCGGCCGCAATCGAAGACGTTCGGGCGGTAATTATGACCGCGTCTAGCGCCTCCACAAATGGCACCCCGGTCTCTGCCATAACGGCAAGATCGTTAAGCAAGTTTGCCATGTCGGCGTCGCTGAGACGCTTAACACCGCGAGGCGAGGTTGTTTCTGTATCGGAACCAAACGACAGTCGGGACTTCTTGGCTGCACCGGCCGGGATGATTGCGATTACGGTTACAGCTTGGGCGGCAACCTTTCTCTCGACATCATCCATCGAGGCGGCTGTAATTTCTCCTTCAACACGCTTTCCCGATATGTCGTAGCCCTTGTACTTGTAAACTTGCATGGTCATTTCCCATCCGCCGTGACTCTAATCACTTCGTCAATTGTTGTGATGCCTTGAAGCACCTTCTCGCGAGCGTCAACTCGGAGTGTGCGCATTCCGCGGGTCTCGGCAAACGCTCGGATGTCGGTGGCGTGAGCAGCCTCCAAGATCATTTTTCGAATCTCAGAAGTAACTTCCAATACTTCGAAGATGCCTGCTCGACCTCTAAACCCGGTTTTCGCGCAATACTCACAGCCCCGTCCCCTTTGATAGGTGTGGTCGGCAGGCAGGTTGAGTTGCTCAATCGCGGTCCTGTCGGGAATGTAGCTTTCAACACACTTCGGACAAATGACCCGAACTAGCCGTTGGGCCACCACGCAACTTAAACTGGAGCCTAAAAGGAATGGTTCGATACCCATGTCCACCAGTCGCGTGATTGCCGATGTTGAATCGTTAGCATGAAGGCTGGTGAGAACCATGTGTCCGGTGAGTGCAGCCTCGACCGCAATCGTGGCTGTTTCGGTATCCCGAATTTCACCGACCAAGATCACATCTGGGTCTTGGCGCAAAATGGATCTCAAGCCCACCGCAAAAGTGATGCCCGCTTTTGGATTTACGTTCCCTTGAACAACGCCATCCAACTGATATTCCACGGGATCCTCGACCGTGATGATATTGCGATAAACCGCGTTTAGGTGGTGAATGCCCGCATAAAGAGTTGTTGTTTTGCCGGAACCCGTGGGTCCTGTTACCAAAACGAGCCCTTGGGGTTCCTCAAGGCAGTTTCGGAACCGACCAATTGAGTCGGCGTCAGCTCCCAGCTTGGGTAAGTCAATCATCGCCGAGTTTTTGTCAAGGATTCGGATGACCACGTTCTCGCCGAAGACACTAGGAAAGGTCGAGACGCGGAAATCGAATGATGCGCCGTTTGCAATGAGGGTGCAGCGACCGTCTTGAGGAACTCTTCGCTCGGCAATGTCAAGCGACGCCATGATCTTAATTCGGGATATCAGAGCGTGCTGCAAGTCCTTCGGCACGGTCATCACTTCCTGGAGAAGTCCGTCAATTCTAAAGCGAACCCGTACTCTACGCTGATGGGGCTCAATGTGGACATCGCTCGCGCGCATGTTGATAGCGCGAGTGAGGAGCGCGTTCGCAAGCCGAATGACCGGCGCACCTTCGACGACCTCCTTAAGTTCAACAACGTTTACGGGATCGTCTACATCCTCGCCGCCTTGAATTGTCAAGGCGTCAACTTCTACACCGCGAACCGCTTCGCCAACAATTTCACCGAGGTCATCGTAGGCACCAAACGATCGGAAGATCGCATCTCGAACGTCGTCTTCGGTTGAAAGAAGGGGGTCAATATCTAGACCCGTCATGGAAGCAAGTTCATCAAGCGCGGATAAGTCAAGCGGGTTGACCATCGCCACTCCCGCGGCACACTCAGTTCGCTCGATCGGAATGGCCAGCAAACGAATAGCCGCGGCGTGAGGAATAAGAGTAGAGGCGTCGCGGTCGATCTCCGTGCGCGTGAGATCCACAAATGGGACTCCCATCTGAAGCCCCAGACATTTGAGCTTTTGCTTTTCCGTAACTTTGTTTTGGCGCACCAAAAGGTCGCCCAACGGCTGGGTGGTATCCTCGCGAGTTGCAAGAATGTGCGTTAGTTCTTCGCGGGTGATGTACCCTTCTTCAACGAAGATTTCACCGATTGAGCGATCTAAGTTCATTTTTGTTCAGGGATGATCAGCTTAAGCGAAAGAGAAATGATCACTTGAGAAGCGGCCTTCGTCCTCTTTCGGCTCTTGAACAGCTCGCCTAATATGGGAATTCTTGAGAGGAGCGGAACCTGTTGGATCTTCTCAATCTCCTCGTTCTTGTATAGACCTCCGATAACTACCGTGTCCCCGGACTTAACGCGGAGGGTTGTTTGCGCTTCGCGCGAGTCGATCTGAGGATAGGATCCGCCACCGATCTCCGTAAATCCGACTACGGTCGAAACCTGCGGATAGAGGGAGAGTGTAATCATGCCATCCGTGGAGACTTCTGGAGCGACCTGTAGGTAAACACCCACACGCTCCTCTTTGGTCGTGATAATCGGGTTGCCATTTGTTGAATAGCCGACAACCTCGGGGAATTTGAGCCTGCTGCCGATCAAAACAAAGGCTCGTTGACCGTCCATGACGGAAACACTGGGCGAGGCAAGGAGTTTGGCCTTATCGACGGTTTCTAGCGCCTTGATGGAGGCGGCAAACGACAAACCAGTCCGACTGAAAGTCCCAAAGTTAACGCCGGAGCTGACGGTCTCGCCAATATTGAAACCACCCGGAGTCCAGTTCAAGCCGAGCTCCTTTAAGCCCGAATCAGTCACATCACTAATCGTGACGGCAATCGCTACCTGAGCACGGGGTATATCCAGCTGCTTGACTAGCTTTTCGGCTTCTTCAACAAGGCTTTGCGGTCCGCGAAGGAGAAGAGTTTTGGAAATCGAATGCCCATCGCTTTGCACAACGCCTTGGGCAACACCGGTTGTCGTTCCGGTCTCGCGGTCAGCCAAACTTGGCATCAGCGATCCGGGACCAGCGACGGCTGTGATCTTGTCACCAAGAATGCCCTTGATGGCCGTGGCTAGAGAACCGGCATCAACGTTGCTTAAGGATACGGTGACGGACACCGTGGGGTCCGGAACTTCGACGGCAACCTTTGGAGCCTCCAGTATTGTTGGGGTTGGCTCAGGTTTAGGTGGAAAAGTTTTGGCCCAGACGTTTGGATAACCCACTTTGAGCGTTTCTGGTGTGCCCAACACGTAGGTGTTGCCCATTCGAAGTTTCGCTAACCCGCTGAGTGCACAAATATGATCGAGGGCTTCGGCGAGTCGAATATTCACCAGGCGCACTGTCAGCTTCGTTTCCACGGGAGTGACCAGCATGACGTTCGCACCGGTGCTTTCGGAGAGCATGCTAAGCGCATCGCTCAACGAGAGCCCGCTACCAACAATGCTACAAACCCTTAAGTCAATATCACCGGCAGGGGTCGTTTTGCCTTTTGCAGCCACTTTTATGTTCTTGTCCGGAGAAATGACAATGGCTTTAGCGCCTTCAGTCGCGACCTGACCGCCGTCACCAAAGACGGCAGGTAAGCCGCGCCCGCTAGGCTTTTCTATTAATCGGCTCAGGGTTTCTCCCGGCAACACGAGGGCCGTTGGTCTCGTCGCTACTTGAGGAGCTTCTTGGATTGCGAACTCGCGCCGAACGCGTTTCACAAGTGGAGCCATCACATTGAGCGATGTCTGAACGGCAAAGTCTGGAATCATCGCGCCCGTCGCCCCAATCACGACGGGAACAAAGTCGCTGGGAATGGCTTTGAGCCCAGCTGACGGCTGTGGCTTGACTTCTGATATCAAGTTCGGCGTCGAGCTTGGCGCAATCAGCGTCAACGTTGAGTTCGACGGTGAGGACGAGGGATATTTGAAAATTTGGCGAAGCTGTACGGGCGCGGCTTTCGAACCCTGCGGATTCATGGCGGCAGCCACCACGCTGAGCCAGCCGGCGTGTGAACTTGCAAACGCCAGTGTGGCGCACAACGTCAAAAGAGCTCGATATTTTTGGTTCATTTCAGTTCTACTTCTTGTCCAACTCGCACTCGGGCAGAATTCTTGCCCCAGGCCAACGCGATGCTGGTTGGACTAATCTCCGTAACGTGAACGTCTGCCATCTTTGCTCCAACTCGAACACGAACCTGTTGCCCGTTAACTTCGATTAGTGCTTGCGATGCCGTTCCGCTCTGAATCACGGCGATGAGCCTGATTTTTGGCTTTACTTCGAATTGTCGGTCTTCCCCCGCATTTCCACTAGGGTCAACCCCCGTCAGAGGCTCAAAGCCACCTGACTTATTCATCTCTCCGCGCGGTGCCGTTGACTTCGCCGGCGCTGTTTTTGGCGTTGGTTTTGGGACCCTCTGGACTAGTTTCGGATGCCAAAATGCATTGGAAATGACAGCAGTTGGCAGATTGTCAAGGGGCGCCTCAGGGGCGGCGGCGGATGTTGGAGCAATCTGGCTCTGAACGGGGCCGGATTGCGGAATGAGCCTTGTCACCATGAAACCTACAACGACAATGGCAACGAACCCTAGCAGCATTACCTTCTTTGGATCGCCGATTGTCAATGCGCTACCCCTTCTGTTGTTGGAATCAAAACAGCCGTGGTTAGATTTGCGGTGACCGACTCAATTGAGTCGGCATCAGTTCCCCTTTGCAAGGTCAGGTCGCCGTACTCGAAGGGAATGTTGAAGGTTTTAAACGATTGCAGGGTTTGTACGACTCGGTCGAGCGGACCACGCAAAATCATTGTCAGCTCAACTTGTTGCAGGGTCTTATCCGGCTCATTGAGGAATTTGGAAATATAGAGAGCGGGATCGCCGACCCGGCATTCAAAAGAGCATCCATAAAGGTTCGCCCGCTTCTCAGCCTCAGCTTGAAATGCGTTGACCGCTGGCTTGCCACTTGGGCCGTCAATGCGGGACCCCGCCTTGGTGACCTCTCGAGCCTTCTCTAAAGACGCTCGAGCTGATTTCAGGTCGCGACTCAGACGCCCGACTTCAATGTCGGCGGCCTTGGCCCGGGCCGTGTTGACTAGGGCAAACGTGCAAACACCTAAAGCAATCACAGTAGTCAGGGAAATCAACATCGTGCTCGCCCGACTTAACAGGGCCGATGTGCGCTCGTCAGGGTTGATTCTCACAGTTTCACATCCACTTTGTATTCGAGGTCAAAGGCATAGCCACCGGCGCCGATCAATCCGTTTGGTCTGGCCGATCGCGCAGAAGCATTCTCAATGCCGACCGTTTCTTGGCACTTCGAGACAAAGGAGCGGTATGCCTTGTAGGTCTCGGAATTTGCTTGCGTGTCGATTTTCATCACGCCCGCCAACACACTGACTTTCATGGAACTGAGAGCCACATCTGGCTCAACCAGGTTGAGAAACTGAATCGAACGTCCTAGATAGCGGTCCGCGCGTCGACGCACGACATCTAACAGCTGCGTCTCCTGGAGAGCAGGTCGGGCCGTGGCCTCTAACTGCTGCAAGCTACTTACTTGGGCTTGTAAGTTGGCTTGTTTTGAAGTGGTTACGGAGGCAAGTTTTGAGGCGCTGCCAGCCCAAAAAATCGAGGGTGGCAATACCGCCGCTGCTACCATCATGGCGATGACAAGCGTAAGCGCTTTGCGACGACACTCATTGGCCATATCGCGCCTCTCAGACAAGCGTTGAGCCATCAAGTTGGCTTCAACGTTGATGGTTTTGGCCTTAAGCGGCGCGCGTCCAGCCGTATTCGCGTCGAACATTTTGTGTCTCCTCCTCTTGGTTTTGTCTTCGGATGCCGCTCAAGGCAAGTCCCATGGCGACGGTGTATGATTCCTGCCGATTGGCAATGGTTTCAAAAGTCTGTTTGGTGAAGGTTCCAACAACCCCACCAAAGGGTCGAGCTCGCTCCACGCGCAAGCCCAAAACGTCTTCGAGGTATTCGCTGAACCCGTGTAGTCCCGCTAATCCGCCACATAGCAACACGTGATCCAAGATGCCAGCGTAACTTCGCTCAGGATGCAAGGATCGGAAATAGCGCATCAACCTCAAGAACTCTCTCGTAAGCTTCTCTAGCTCGGCGATGACATAGACGAACTTATAGACGTCACCCTGGCGAACCTTCACGAGCCCCTCGGACCACACTTGGGTATCCGCCTGGCTAAGTAACGCTTCCCCTTCGGCAAGCGATACTTTTAACTCATTCGCAACTGCCTCGGCAATTCGCTGCGTTCCAAATTTCACTCCGCGAATGAACTGGAGTCGTTGGTTTTGAACCACGTACATGTGGGTGTTGTTGGCGCCCACGTCAATAATGGTTAGGGAGGCGTCTCGCCACAATGCACTCTCTTGATTGAGGCGTCGCTCAACGACCCGCAGGATCGCTTGGCCCTCAAGTTCAGCTCCATAAGATCGGAGTCCAGCCGCCTCAAGCGCTTCAGCGCGGCTATCGATGACGGCTCTCGGAACGGCAATCACGAGTGACTGACCAGTTGATTCGCCATCCGCAATTTCAGGAATCGATGCTTCAACGTAAGCCGATTCGACTGGAAACGGGAGATGTCGCTTGACCTTAAACTGCGCGGCTTGCCGCAACTCGCTCCCGACCAAGAGAGGCAAGTTGAGCCAACGCAAAACTGCTAGGTTACTAGGGACGGAAACGACCGCAACCGAGGGGCCAATTCCGGACTGCTCCATCCACTGTGCAAGCTTCTTTCCAAACTTTCGTGGCTCCCGAATGACTCCACCCTCAACTGCATCAGGGCTCAGGACATGGGTGCTCGCGGCCTTCACTTCAACACGGCTACCCGCCATGTCAAGGTGGACCAATTTTGCGTTGCCAGACCCAAGATCAACGCCAAGAGATGGCGGATGGGCATCTTTGCGCTTGCTCGTGAACAGGTTCACGCGGCACGAACCTCATCTTCATCACCAAACTCCCAATATTGCGCGTAAGTTGCATGCAGAGACTTGCTCGTGATGAGCTGCTTCAGGACCTCGACCACGACCGGGTCAAACTGCGTTCCAGCGTGTTGGCTCAGTTCCGCCAACACTGTGCTAAGTTCCATGACGGCACGATATGGACGCTTTGAGCTCATGGCGTCAAAGGCGTCGGCAACACAAACAATACGGAGTGAGAGGGGCAGTTCTCCGCCCTTCAAACCGTCGGGGTATCCGCTGCCATCCAATTTCTCATGGTGGTTGCGGATAATCATCAAAACGCCCTCTGACAGCATCAGCGGCTTGCAGATTTCGTATCCAATAACGGGGTGTGACTTCATCACGATGAACTCTTCATCTGTGAGTCGGGCCCGCTTGTTAAGGATGGAGTCGGGGACTCCGATTTTTCCGATATCGTGCAAAATGGTTCCGACCCGGAGCTCCTCCAGGGCGTCGGGACCCAATCCCATTTTCTCGCCAATCATGGCCGAGACTTCGCAAACTCGTTGCGAGTGGCCTCTCGTGTACTCATCTCGAGCTTCAAGGGCCGTTGCCAAGCTTTCCATCGTTCGAAGGAACGTAGAACGTCGGCGCTCTTCCATGCGGGCATTTGAGACGGCTACTCCAACCAAGGATCCGAGTGCTCGTAGCAACTCCATGTCTGCCCCGCTAAAGGCTTTTGATCGCTTCGTGTCAAGCAAAGTCATGACTCCCATGACCTGCTCGGTGCTGGATTGACCCATCCCTTGGTATCCGCGAGAAACAAGGGGAATCGCCGCTGCCGATTTCACATCGGCGGTGACGCTGTCAAATTCTTCATCAAACTCACCTTCAACGCTTAAGGTGATAGGCTGACCCATCTTGGCGACATATCCGGATAAGCCGCTTCCGACTTCAACTCTCTTGGGAAACTCAAACTCACCGCCGGCTCCGTAAGCCACTTCTGTCACAAGGTCGGTCTTAACTTCTTCGTCTATGAGAGTGATATAGCCGCACGAGGCTTGCGTTTCTGCAATGGCGGTTTTAAGCGAGTGCAACATCATCTCGCGCAAATCGCTCATGTCGCTTAGGGCACTGCCAACTCCCAAAACGGAGGTCAATCGGTGATCATTCGCGGTGAGGCCAGCCTCACGCGACTGATATGAGGTGAGTACCGTGCCGGCCAAAGCGCCAAACAAGATCGCTGCAATTGGCGCGAACAGAGCGCTGTATGGGGTGGCATTCAAAAAGGTTAACAGGACCTGGAGCCCAATGCAGGTGCCCATCAGCGTTAAGGTCACAGACCTCTTTGCAAGCAACCCGAGGGTGAGAAATGTGGGGACAAACAGGACCCAAAATTCCGAACCAAACGTGAGCGGCAACAAGGGGGCGATGGCGACGACCAAGACGTCCAGCGATCGAATTCCCGTGAGGGTCCGTTCGCCGATTCGATCGTAGGTGCCTTCGTTTTTGAGTATCCAATGGGCCCATAGGTTGCTAGCAAGGCCCCAAACGAGCACGGCAATTGCCACCGGATTTGCAATACGGTCGGAAAGCAAAACAGCGGAGCCCAAGACTTGAACCCACCGCAGCTTGATCGCAAACGCGTCGACAGAAACCCTACTTTGTTGAGACAAGGTCATTTGAATCCCAGTAAATGTATCGGCATGCTCGCTCAAAAAGGTCAGAGTGAACTTTAACTTTTCGAATGTGCAAAACTATCGCGATGGTGCCTACTCGGCGTTTTTGGTTATTGATCGCCTGCGGGATACCGCTTGCGTTTGTTGCGGCTGCCTCAAAATCCGGCTTGATCTTGTTGGCCTACAACGGATTCCTTGTAATCGCCGCCTACGTCACTTCGAGACTTGCCCCCAACACCAAGGGCCTTCGCCTGGTTCGAAAATTTGATCCAGCCCTGTCTGTCCGAGTTCCAAATCGCGTAAGCCTAACCTTGGAGAACACGGGGGGTGAACCGGTCGCGGGCAAATTCCGAGATGAACCACCTCCCGGATTCCCGACCGGAAACCGAGAGTTTGTGTTTAGCCTCGAACCTGGTCAAATGCGTGATTACTCCTACGAAGTAACTCCACCCGAACGAGGCTTGGACTATTTTCGAGGCACTTTCATGCGACTTCAATGCCCTCTGGGCCTAGTTGAAAAGGAAGCCAAGCTCCAAACCGAGCAGCCCGTTCGCGTGTATCCCAATGTGTTGGCTCTTCGTGAGTTCGATCTGTTGCGGCAAAAGGGAAAGCTGCGAGACATTGGTATTCGTAAATCGCGAATGCGCGGGATTGGCACTGACTTCGAATCGCTACGTGATTACGGTGATGGGGATGACTACCGCAAGATCGATTGGAAGGCCTCGGCCCGCCGTGAAAAACTGACGGTACGACAATATGAAGTCGAGCGGAATCAGCCCGTTGTGCTTTGTATTGATGTGGGCCGTCGTATGCTTAGTGAGATTGATGGAATTTCCAAGCTTGACTACGCGTTGGATTCTCTGCTCATGTTGATGCATGCCGCGACCGTTGCCGGGGATCTTGTTGGGCTGATCGTTTATAACGAAAGGGTTGTGCGTTACATTCCTCCAAAGAAAGGTCGACAACAAAGCGGGATCATCATTCAGGCCATCCACGATCTGATGGCCGATCCACTAGAAAGCGATCCCGTGCAGGCATTTTCCTATCTTTCATCTCGCTGGAAGCGCCGATCACTCATCGTGGCCTTCTCAGATGTTGAGGATAAAGATGAGGCGAGCCGGATGTCCGTTGCACTATCCCCCCTCGCCAACCGACACGTCACTCTTCTCGCCCGCATCGCCGATCCTCGCCTGAAGGAACTCACCGAGATGAAGATCTCGGAGACCAATGACGTTTACCAAAAGACAGCGGCGCTCATGGTTGACGCCGATCGCAAGCTCGCGGGAACCGTTCTGGATAGTCACGGGGTTCACACGTTGGAAGCCGAGCCGCAAGACTTAGCCTCTGCGCTCGTTTCGTTCTACTTCATGGTCAAAGACCGTGGCATGATTTAGGCAGCTAGCTTGCCCGACGTGCCTTGGCCGCTTCCACGCTGGCCTTGAGGGCTTCCATAAGGTCCATAACCTGGGTCGGAGCTTCGGGAGCGGAAATAACCTGCTTGCCTTCAAGTTTGGCCGAGATAACCTCGGTTAGGGCTTCGCGGTAGGCGTCTTTGTATTCCTTTGGATCAAACTCACCGGCCAGCATCTCCATCAGCGCTTCGGCCATTTTCTGTTCGGCCTCGCTCACCGGCACGAAGTCGGCTTCTTTGGTTGGCTCAATGCGTAGTTCGTCGCTATAAAACAAGGTTTCGAGCATGAGGTGCGGCCCGTTTGCCCTTAGTGCGCACAATTGCTCACGCTTTCTTATCGTGATGTGCGCAATCGCCACCATATTCTTCGAGGTCAGCGCCTGCATCATGAGGGCGTAGGGCTTCTTGCCGATGTCGTCTGGCTCCAAAACGTAGGCCGTGTCGTAGTAAACCGGGTCTATATCTTCCCCCTTCACAAACCGCTGAACCTCAATCGTGTGCTTGCTGGGAAGGGGAATTTGCTCAAAATCCTCGTCCGTCATTTCCACATATTGGCCCTTGGTGTATTCGTAACCCTTCGTCACCTCATCACCCGCCACCTCGCGTTGACAAACGGGGCACCAGCGCTGCCGCTTCATCCGGCTTTTGCAGGTTGAATGAAGCTCGTTAAAGCTAATATCCTTAGATGAAGTCGCCGGATACATCCGCACCGGAATACTGACCATCCCAAAAGAAACCGCACCATTCCAAATAGACCGAGGAGCCATAGTTTATTTTAGCGTTTCACGGCGCGGTAAAGCAAATTTCACAAGTCGCCAAACACTTCAAAATCCACGCAAATAAAATCGAACGAATCGCTATCCGACCCGACACGCAAATGCTTTAACTGCTTAGCTTTTTCAGCGCTCTCGGGCCTACTGCGGTAGTTTTCGACTGCCTTTTTGATCTTAGCCAGCATATCTGTTTCGCCCAAATCAATGATCTGATCGTAGGCCCGCTCAGGATAAGTTGCATGAAGTGAGGACTCAATGAAGTGTTGATGCCATTGAACGCCGTTCAGAACTATTCCGACAATCTCGGTGCCAAGTCCTTCACTCGCTTCTGCCATAAACTCTATCACAGCACCCCCTCTCGGGTCACCCAACAGCAAAGAAGGCTCTTGATAAGAAGTGGAAGGACGCGTAAACTCGTAAAGAACGTTCATAGCCGCCTAGGCGTCCACTCGCCAATTCCACGGATAACGCTGGCCTTTGGGGGAGCTACGCGCCCCTCGCGCCACATGGAGTCTCCCTCGATTCGGTCGTGCCACATGCCGACCCTGTCCATGTGGCTCCAAAACCTTGAAGCGATTTGTTCATTCGTCGCACCTCCCATCACGTAGCCGTTCGCCTTAAATCCTCGTCGTTAAGCACTTGCACGGAGTTTACATGAGGAGCCACATATCCAGGGGAGGTATGTGGCACGACTGATCAATGTGGCGCGAGGACGCGTAGCTGCCTTAAAAAAACTAGCTCCAACTCAAAACCTCCTCGGTATCCAGGTTCCAATTCCAAAGCGACGGCAAGTCCATCAAAAGCCGGACGGGCTCACAAGTCGCCCAAAACTTCAAAGCCTTCACAAACGAACTCGAAGCACTGCTCGTTGTCCGTTTCGACCCTAAAATGCCTGAGTTTGTAGGGCCGGACGGAAAAAAGCGGCGAATAGTCAGCTGGCCACGATTTATGCCAAGTAGCCACCGCTGGCTCTATGCGAGCCAGAACCTCAGTTTCACCCAAGTCGACGATGCCTTGATATGCTTCAGCCATGCCGGAATATGCCCGAGATGCTGGTTCAAAATAGACCTGGTACCACACTACTCCGCTCCATGCAATTCCGACAGTTTCTACATCAAGTTCGCCCGGTGCCATGGTTGTAAACTCCAGCCTCATCTTGCCAGCGGGAGACGGTCCCAACACGGTTGGACTCCAAACAAGGTTTCGAGCGAACTCATGAACTAGTCTCAGAACAACCTAGTCTACATCAGAGCCTTATGAACGAAATCAACTTTTCAAAACGCGTGCGTTCCAGCTTTCTTGCTTGCCGACAAAAACTGAGTCATGATTAGCGTGTGAAAGCCGATTCAAACAAGGCAATCAACAGAATAACCAAACTCCGATTGAAACCACTCGGGTTTCTGCGACTCTCCGATCGGTCGTGGGCGTATGATGGCGGTTGGTGGTTGCTACACCTCTATTTCGGACCCAGCAGCGGTGGCGGCTCCCATACCGAGTTAGGCGTTCAGCCGCTAATAGATTGGCACTCTCACATCACTCTGGGGTGTGTTGATGCGCCCAGGCGCTGGTCGGGGTTTAGGGATGCAGTTCAATTCGAGGCGGCGTTGAACAAGCAGCTTGACGAACTGCTCCCAATCGCCTTGAGTCTTATCACCGAGGTCACCACCCCAGCCCAAATGCTTTCCTGTCCGCGCATCAAAATTGACGGCCTTAGGCTGGGACTGCTGCAAGCCCTCGCCGGAGACATTTCTGCGGCAAGAATGACGCTAGGGAGCCTCAAATCTCGACCCGGTATCGAACATGAGCGAGTCACAACCAGGCATGCCGAGATCGCGCTGGGTCTTATCGAGGATCATAGGCGTTTCAACGACTTTGTTGAGCTACTCATCTTGCGATCTCGCCTTTCCATCGGTGGCGATATCGGCTCGAATCCACCCCTAACGTTCCCCTGGATGGATCATCGGTAGTTTTAATGGGTAAAGGAACCTAAAAACTGCCGAAGAAAGTGGCCCAATTCCTCCGGCATCATCGGATGCTGTAGCACCACATCTGCTCCGTTCTGATATGCATCGAACAGTGCTAGTTCGTCTGACTTCGTGATCACAACGCGGGGAAGGGTTTCAAACTCTGCATGGTCGTTCAACCACGCCAAAATCGGCAGCGAAGTATCGTCGCCCCAATCCAATATCACGCCATCAACGCGGTCTGTAACAAGCTTCGCGATACAATCCAGCGCCGTCGTTGCTCGCACGAACTCGCCACCGGCCAAAGCCACGGCACCTTCAACAACCGCCGCGATCGAGTCGTCCGGCGCTAACACCAAAAAGCGCGACCCACCTGACCTAGCTCCGCCAAAATCAAGTGCCAAGTCCGCCATCTTCTCAAGCATACTGGAGCGTGACATCGCGTCACACTTAGCTCGCCACGAGTGCGGCCCCACAACCCCTCAATCCCCTAAAAAGTGGTAGATTCAAACTGATGCTATCGGCGACTCTTTTGTTTGCGCAAATGCCCGCTAAACCGTTTATGCGGAATCCGGATATTCATGGAAATCTCGTGGTTTATTCTAGCGAAGGTGACCTTTGGTTGGCGGATCGTTCGACTAACACTACCAAGCGTCTGACCTCGGATGCCGGCCCTGAAACTTGCGCCCAGTTCTCGCCGGACGGGAAGACTATTGCCTATGAAGCATCCTACGAGGGGTCGCGGCAGGTTTATGTCATTCCGACCGAAGGTGGATTGCCAAAGCGGCTCACTTACGTCGAAGATTTTCGGGCGGTGACGGGGTGGACTCCCGATGGCAAGAACGTTGTTTTCCGCAAGCGGACGGTTCCCACGAACTACGAATACGATCTTATCCCGGCAAGCGGCGGGGCGCCAACGCGGCTTCCGCTTGAGTTTGCTTCCCACATCTGGTTTGGAAAAACCGACCAAGAGTATGCGCTTACCCGCTTTAATCGTTGGAGCATGGCTTGGTTCCGCTATGACGGGGGCATGCAAAATCAAATCTGGGTTTATCGCGGCGGCAAGTTCAAAGAAATCACGAAACTGCCGGGCACGAGCGAATTCCCTTGTTGGCTAGGAAACCGAATTTACTTTGTGAATGAGAAAGACTCGATGTTCGCGTTGATGTCAGTCTCCCCCGACGGTGGTGCCGTTAAGACCGAACTGCCGCCGAGTCCAACCGAGATTCGCGAGCTTTCGACCGACGGTTCTAAGCTTGTTTTTGAAAATGGGCCAGATTGTCAGGTATTCGATCCGGCCACTGGAAAGGCAACTGATCTTGAGTTCAGCGGCGTGAGCGACCTCATCCATATGCGCAATCGAACCGTGGTGGCGGAGAGCTTTGCGACCGCCGCTTCTGTCACCACCACCGGTAAACGTGCGCTGGTCGAAGCTCGTGGCCAAATTTTGAGCATTCCTTTTGGTGAGGGTGAGTCTAGGGTTTGGAAGGCGAAAGCGGGCGTTCGATATCGTAATCCCGTGATGTCTCCCGATGCCAAGTTTGTCTCCTATTTCAGCGACGCGACCGGAGACATGCAACTTTGCGTTGCCAACGCTGACGGCTCGGGTGAGCGCCAAATCACCAAGGATGGCGGACGCCACCTTGTGAATTCCGATTGGTCGCCCGATGGCAAGTGGATTGCACTGAACGATTCTAAAATGCAGCTTCGGCTGATCAACGTGGCGACTGGGGAGGACAAGGTTGTCTGCCAGGTTCCATTCGTTTGGTTCGGCATCTCGTTTGACTTTTCACCCGATTCTAAGTGGATTGTCCACAGCCAAACGATCCCGATTACAGGCTATGGCGCAATCGATCTTTACGAAATCGCCACCGGCAAAACGACACGAGTGAGCGATGGTCGATCCGACGACACTTCGCCTAGCTTTAGCTCGGACGGCAAGTTCTTATCGTATTTGTCGAAACGAAATATTTCGGTGACGGGCGACGTGGTGATGAACCAACTCAACTCGACACCGATGACGCTGGCTTACATTATCCCGCTTAAGGAATCCACACCCGACCCGTTTGCATTGAAGGATGCGGATGAGAATGTCGCTCCACCTAAAGAGGAGAAATTCGAATTTGGGATCGACTTTGACGGTCTCTGGGACCGCCGAATTGAGTTGCCAATCGCGGCAGGAAGTTACGGTCAAATCGGTATGTTCGGTAGCCGATTGCTCTTAACCGATGGCGGATCGATCAAGGCATTTGACCTTGCATCGAAGGTGCTCTCCGATTTTGCGCCGGGCGGATCGTTTAGCTCCAATGCCGCAAAGACAAAAATTCTAATCGGGTCTGGCCCCGGAATGACCGTGATTGATCCAAGCGGTGACGGTAAGAAGACGGCAAACTTTGGCGCGCTCCGGCTCACCGTCGAACCCGCTGCGGAGTGGAAGCAGATTTTTTGGAACGCATGGCGCTTGATGCGTGACTATTTCTATGTCGCCAATATGCATGGCCTAAACTGGGAAGCGACCGGCAAAAAATATGCGGCATTTTTGCCG
Organism: Fimbriimonadaceae bacterium; assembly: GCA_040081075.1. Lineage (GTDB taxonomy): Bacteria > Armatimonadota > Fimbriimonadia > Fimbriimonadales > Fimbriimonadaceae > JANJUB01. The sequence continues at coordinate 101,960 of JBEBHJ010000002.1, forward strand.
CGGGTTCGATCTCGGGACGAGCTGGATGAACTCATCCGCTGGATGCAGTCGGAAGTAGGCTCGTCGCATGAATACCTCTCACCCGGAGATGTTCCCACTTCGAAAGTGCCTCTTCCTGGTGCGTATTTGGGCATCGATGTTGAGAAAACGCCCAGCGGCTACTACCGAATCACCAAGATTCTTAAGGGCGACGGCTTCCGTCCTCGCGAGCAAAGCCCACTCGTCCGGCTCGGTAAAAAAGTAAAAGAAGGCATGTATCTTATTGAAGTTGCCGGCATCCCTGCGAAAGTAGGAAATGATGTTTTCGCCAATCTGGCGGGCAGGGCCGGACGCACGGTGACGATCAAGGTTAACACCGAGCCCAAGGCCGACGGAGCCACGTCGCTTTTGGTTCAGCCAGTGGCGGCTGAGAATCGGATGCGATACGTTGACTGGGTTGAAAGCAATCGCCGGTATGTTGAAAAAGCCTCAGGAGGGCGATTGGGTTATCTGCATATGGCGGCGATGACCACGGGCGATATGAACGACTTTGTTAAGCAATACTTCGCTCAGCGGGATAAGGAAGGCCTGGTTATCGATACGCGCTTCAACAATGGCGGCAACGTTCAGGATTACGTCAACCGAATCCTTAGCGCCCCGCTCACGGGCTTCTTTAATATGCGCGAGTCAAACGAGTCTTGGACTCGTCAACAGGATTACTTCCTGGGGCCGATGGTTTGCGTGCAAAACGAGTTCAACATCTCGTGTGGAGAGGAGTTCCCGCATAGATTCAGAGACCTAAAACGGGGTCCAATCATCGGGCGCCGAACGATGGGCGGAGAGGTTGGATCGTCGCCGGGTTGGCCACTTATCGATGGCGGAGTAATCAGCGTTCCGAACTACGGGATGTGGACGCCAAAAGATGGCTGGGTGATTGAAGGTGCCGGCGTTTCGCCCGACATTGACGTGCCGAGCGATCCGAACGCCTATATTCAAGGGAAGGACCCTCAGCTGGATCGCTCCATTGCGTGGCTCCTCGATGATCTAAGGAAGAACCCACCGAACCGAGGCAAGCAACCCACATCGAGAGATCGCGTCAACGGCGGCGGTTAGGGTCGCGAGGCAAGAGCCGCGCGAACAACCGATAAACAGTGGTCACGCTCCGCCCCCACCAATTCCATGCGGGGCGGGCGAACTCGCTCGCTGCCCATACCGATTTCTTGCTGAACGAGTTTGATGAGTTGTACGAACTTCGGCACGGTATCCAACCGCAGCAAGGGCAAGAACCACTCGTAGAGCGCGCGGCAATCGGCGCCGCCAGTGGCCATTTCGTAAAGGTCAACCGATTCCTTTGGAAACGCGTTCACAAGGCCGGCAATCCAACCAACAGCGCCAGCTTGAACCCCTTCCACAAAAATGTCATCCACTCCGACAAAGATGGCCAGTCGATCCCCGAGGACTTCGCGCACGCCGGTAACTCGGCGAATATCAGCACTCGATTCCTTTACGGCATGCAGGTTCGGCAACTCGCAAAGCTCCTTCATTTGGTCTGGCGTCACATCCGTCCCGTAGGCGATAGGATTGTTGTACAGCATGCAACTGAGGTTTGTTGCCTTGATCACTTCTCGAAAATGGTAAGAGGTTTCGCGCCAGTCTCCCTTGTACACATAGGGCGGCAAAACCATTAATCCTTGGCAGCCCAAGGCGGCAGCATCCTGAGCTAAGTCGACGCACTCGTCGGTTGAAAGTCCACTCGTGCCTGCCACGACCGGAATTCGCCCCGCGCAGGTCTCAACGCAAGTTTTCAAGATATCGCGCTTCTCTTGGTGGGTTAGGGTTGCCCCTTCTCCCAGCGATCCCAAGGGCACGAGACCCTCGCAACCCGATTCAATCATCCAATTGATGTGCTTTGAAAGGAAATCGTGGTCAACCTGAAGATCGGAAGTAAAAGGAGTTGTAATCGCTGGGAAAACGCCGCGCCAAGTCATCGCAGTTATTATATCAGATGCTAACGCGTGCCCCACTCCCACAATCCAAATGAGACTTTATCGGAGATCGGCTTACCTGCTAATCGAAGCATGATTTCAAGTTGGCCGCGGTGATGTGACTCATGCGAGATGAGGTAACCCACGTAGGCAGTGGCGTGAGGTTTGAACCCTTTCACCCGCTGATCGCCTTCGATTGCTTTTTCGATAAGGGTTGAAATTGCTTGGCTCGATAATCCCATCGCGGCTAAGATCACGTCCTTGGGGGCATCATTCTCAAGTTTTCTCAACCCTTCCAACAGTGCGGGGTCGGCCGATTTGAGCCACATGAGCCGCACATTGTGAACATGCGCAAATTGGGCACGTGGAGTCCGCCCTTTCTCCAATTTCGAATCCAATTGCTCGTCTGAGAGCGAATCAAGCAGATAAGTGTTGATGCGTGAATTGATGTTCCAAGATTCGACCAAAGCGCTCATACTCACCATTTTACGCCCATAATTGCTCATGTCACAGCACATCCTCCCGACCGGAAAACCCGTTGTGGGCCACCGACGGTCTTATGGCGAATTGCCCCAGGAAGACCGATTTGGAGTCGCCGTGGTCGGGCTTCATGAGGGGCGCACGATGCTTGTCGCTTTGCGCGAAAGCGGTCTTTGCCGGGCCGTTGCGGGTTGCGACCCATCGGCGGAGAAGAGGGCACAGGCGCAAGAGGAGTGCCCAGGGATCTTTCTGACGCCAGAGTACGTCGAAATTCTCAGCAGACCGGAAGTACAGATCGTCGCGATTTACACACCAGACTCCCTCCACGCCGATCAGATTGAGCAAGCCATGCGGGCGGGGAAACATGTAATTTGCACAAAGCCGCTCATCAATAATCCCGCCGATATCCCACGGCTACTTAGAGTTCAAGAAGAGACCGGCATGCGGCTCCAAGTTGGTCAATCCACTCGATTCTACGAGCCTTTCCAACGTCAACGCGAGGACTTTGAATCGGGGAAGTTTGGAGAAGTCGAGGTGCTCGATGCTCATTACAACCATCGCATGGATTGGTATTATGCCAAGAGCCCGTGGACAGTCAGCGAGACTCATTGGGCCTATCTCGGCCTTTCCCATCCCGTGGATCTAGTTCGTTGGTATCTTGGCGAGATCGAAGAAGTCCACGCTTATGGAACACGCACGACCCTGGGAGCGGAGTATGGAATGAAGACACCCGACGCTATCACCGTGAACCTGAGGGCAACAAGCGGTCGAATCGGACGGGTTTTGGGCAACTACGGAATTTATGAACTGAGCAAAGCCCGCAGCATGATCGAATGCCTGCTCATGGGCTCAAACGGCACCTCGCTCGCGTGCTACCCCGACCTCAAATACACCTACCACGACGCAAACGGAATCGAAATCGAAGAAGACATGCATCATGCCATGGCGGGCTACCATTACCGCCATGAGCTCAAAGGGATGCATTACGGCGAGTTCTGCAACTATGCCGACTACTTCGCGTCCTGCCTGCTCTCAGGTAAGCCCAACTCGCCTGACTTGGTGGAAGGGCTGCAAACGGTGTTGGTGATGGGCGCGATTGTGGAATCGCTGGAAACTGGATTACCGGTGAGAGTTATTCAACGTTAGGTAGCTACTGTTTTCTAAATCGCCAAATCGTTAACGAGTAGGGAGGGAATTCGCCGATTGCGATCTTTCCGTTCATCTTCGCGAACGTCGGCTTTGGCGCTACTTTGTTTGGGTTTAGAAGGGTGTTTTCATCCAGCGGTGAACCAGATGTTAACTGTTGCCCTCGCACGAAATCATAAGCCCCGATGCCAATGTTAACCGCGACGGCTTTGTTCGATACGTTCACAACCTTTGTGATGAGCTCGTTGCCAGACCTGCCCGTAGTTATTGTCAAAGGCTTGATGGGCTTTGGCTTTTCATCAAAGATCACCTTTCCATCAAGGAAGCATCGGATTCTTGACTCTGAGTATTCGACCGAAACGTCATACCATTTTCCCGTTTCGATCTTGCCCGGCACGGCCTTTCCAACCGATCTCTTGCCCCCATCAACGGACCACTCAATTGCATGTTGGGTGTTGCCCCAGCCGCCCACGTTGAACCAGAGGTAGTTGTCTTTGTCCTTTCTTCCGACCGTGATCAGAAACCCCTCCGCACCCGCGAGTCGCCTCGCTTTGAGCTTAACGGTGTAGCTCACCTCAGAAACGGGAGCAAAGAGTCGCGTGGGTGTTCCATTTCCGGTCTGTTTACCGACATCATTGGCAATCGTCCAGTTTCCGGACTCTTGAGTCATATCTTTTACGTCAACTTTCCGTATTGCCTTCCCGCTGTGAATCGCAACATCCTTGAACTCGGCTTGGGTATTCCACGTGCCAACGCCTATCCCGCCTTTCGGAAAGTACGTCGCCATCGTGGGCAAACCTATTGCGGCTGTTTTAAGAACTTCATGAGGCAAGTTCTCGGCAAACATTTTCTGGACGTGATATGACGGGGTGCCGTAAGCTTTGCTCGAATCAAAGTAGATGAGGTCTGGGTTCCAAGATTTTAGGTTGAGATTGGCAAAAAGTGGAGCGTAGGAAGCCATGATCACGTGATCTGAATTGCGCTCCATGCCGGTCATGAATGCGGCTTCGGCAATGGCTCCAATCAAGTTGCCATTTCCACAACCTTGGGTTACGGCGTATTCACCAACATAAACCTTTGGCCCCTTGCGATCGTAGGTGTCATAACGATCAGCATTTTCGATGAAGAAGCTTGGCGTGCTGTAGTAATGCTCGTCAATAATGTCGAGCTTTGCCTTCTTAGGTGTCCCACCCCAGACATTGGCAATCAGGTGAACCTCGGGGTACTTCGCCTTAACGGCTTTGTAGATAAGGTCATAGCGTTCTTCGTAAGCCGCTCCTCCATTCTCGTTCCCAATCTCGAGATACTTGAGCTTGAAGGACCCGGGGTGGCCGTTTGCGGCCCGGATGGCTCCCCATTTGGAAGTTGTGGGGCCGTTTGCATACTCAATTGCATCAAGGGCATCTTGAACAAACTCATCCATCTGGTCCATGGGAACAACCTCCCGATGGGACATTCCACAATTCACTACAAACATGGGGGCGGCTTTGAGGTCCTCACAAAGTTGCAGGTATTCGTGATAGCCAAGGCCATTCGTGGATTGATAACCCCACAGATTATTCACATGAGCCCGGTCGAGGGGGTCCCCAATAGTTGTCTTCCAGCGGTAGGCCGTCTTCATCGTATCCCCTTCAACCCAGCAACCGCCGGGGAAGCGCATAAAGCGTGGTTTGAGATCGGCGAGGAGCTTCTTGAGGTCAGGGCGGAAGCGCTTTGGTTGAAGCTCTTTATCGTGAGGGGCAATGGAAATGAAATCGAAAAAGACCTTGCCCGTGCCGGTGAGCGTAAGTTCCATGGATGCGTTCGTTGCGGTCATCGGCGGTAGGGTGCCTTTCTTTGTCATCAGACTCTGGCTGTCGTCGAGCGTGCCCCACTCTCGGCCGCCAACCTCCTTGCCATTGGCGAAAAACTTCACGTCGGCATTGACGGTGCCCTCAAGTCCCGTTCTTGTGGTGAGGCAATATTTTTGGTTGGGGTCGAAATACATTCCCCAATAGCCCTTGTTTTTGAGGGTAATCGGAGCCCCAAGCGTGACTTCCAAAAAGTGCTTTCCGGCGCTCACTTCAACAACCTTGACCCTGTTGGGGTCGCTGATTTCCCAGTGAGCTAAGCCCTCCTCGAATGACCGATTGCGAACCAGCTCTGGATAGAGCCCGCCGTCACCCGCACAACTGATCTCCTCAAAGAATATGCCGTAGAGGTCCGGTGAGACCCTGATCGACTTAGACGAGTCAAATTGCACGAATGGAGGGGCGAGAACCAGCCCTGCTAGCAACGAAAGCACCATGGGCTGATGTTACTGCAAAATCGACGCCGACTCGGTGTTGGGGGCTCCTGCGATGATCAACACCGACACGATTTTCGCTTTTTACCGACCCGGCCCTTGTCGGCGACTTTTTGGATGTAATCCGGCGAAAATGGGACCTTGCAGTCGGTTTTGCCCATGTCTACGGTCACCGTGCCGATTTGTTCTCCGGCGCTGAGGGCCGCGTTGGTCAACTCGCTTACGTAGGACCCGAGGGCGATTACGAAGCCATTCATTTTGTAACGCACGCGGTCTGGCTGCTCGTGGATGGTTGTTGCAACCCGCTCAAGCAATGCCTGCAAACCCGGTATGTCCAAATCGGCATCTTGTCTTACCGCGACGAGGCTCGACAATGTCCCCCAACCAACAATCTGGGCTTTCTCGTCGGCAGAATCGATCCACTCCATCGCCAACTCCCAACCGTGGGGGCTCTCAGCCGCGACCCAGGCAACTGCGAATTCGGCGTCCATATGGCCGGAGGCTTTTTTCAGCCAGCCGCGCAAGTCGTCCTTGGTCATTTTGGATTCGTCGGCAATGAGGCCAGCCAGGTAGATCGCGTCGTAAACGCCGGTATCAAAGAGATCGAGGGCGAGTTTGTAGTCCTTCTTGATCGCCTTTTCGTATTTCTTAAGCTCCTCAATCTTCACGCCGAACAATGGACTGGTTATGCCGTGATTACGCAAAACGCGGCGGTAGCCTTCGGTTCCGAGGGGCTCGATTTCTGAGAGAATTTGTTGCGCGGTCATAGGTGGAGTCTCCAACCATATTATTCCCCACCGGATTCAGACGCTACCGAGGGATGGGCTCTTGTTGCGCAATGCCCTCTTCCTCAACTTTTGCCTGCGGTTTGTGGGGTTTCGGGGGGCGATAGGTGCCGCCGACGACGTCTAGCAGGCTCAATATGCCTGCGTAGTTTGATCGGTTGCCCCTTGGCATATGATGTTCACGATGCAGACATGGGCTGGCGATGATTCGTGAAAACCACCCCCAATCCCATCGCACATTAGCGTGAAGCAACACTGTGTAGAACCGCTCGAGCACGACGAACAGGGCGATAGGCGTGAGGTCTATGCCGAGGGCAAGGGCGGGTAAGTTCGCGCCAACAATGGTCAGGAAGAAATCCACGGGGTGCGCCCTGGATGCCGCACTCCACGACATATCCAAGACAGTGTGATGTACCTTGTGAAATTGCCACAAGAAGTCCGATTTATGAGAGAGGCGGTGGGCAAAGTAGACCCAAATTTCGGCCAAGATGAACGCAGAAACAGCCTGAAGCCAGAACGGAGTGGAGTTAACAAACTGAATCCACGGTCCCGGCAAGACACCTCTCACCAAGAACGCGAGTTGATAGACGATGCCAGCCCCAATCCATAGCCCATAAGATTGGTAAAACCATAGGTAAGCGAGGTCCTTAAAAGTTGGCCGAACGTTATGATCGGACTCGAATAGTTCCTCGATCGGCCAAAACAGCAAGGCGCTGACGACCACAAAGAAAATCCCGCTCGCGAACACTTCTGCCGCGAGCCGCAAAATGTCTGGGGATGGCATCTGAGGGATTAGTAACTTGCTACCACTCCACCTGAGGTTGCAAAAGGGTACGCGACGGCAAGCACAACGACTCCAAGCAGGAGGGCGGCTATCAGAACAACGATTCGAGTTTTTCTTGTCATTTTCTCTCTGGCTCCTTAGACCATTGCCAGGGTTAACATTTCAAGCCGCATCGAGAGTTCCCGCAAATTTTGCTGATGTTGAGCGACGAAATTACCTTAGAACTTTCTAAGCAGAATCCCGTAGGTGGTAGCGAGGTCGTATTGTTGTCCGTGAACCGTGCCGGTGCCATTCGCGATCGTCAGCTTTCGTTTGCGAACGTCTTCAATCCACACGGGGTTTGAAGCTTCGGCCCGCCGGTTGGCCACGATGCGCATACGGGCCACTTCCCGCTCAGCCTCAGGCATCGCCGGAAGGGCGGCGAAATCCGCCATGATGAGGTCCTTGGTGGCGGGTTTGATCGAGCCGTTTTGGGTTCGAATGTCGAACATGAGGGCAACGGCGCGCTGGCTCCACAGGCCATAGTCCTTGCACCAATCCAGCGCCTTTCGGAAGTTGGCATCGGCATGATCGGTTTGGATTGCCTGATATTCGTTCGTGCGACCTAGCGTTTTGAACTGGCTACGCCAGGGCTCATTGACCACGAACTTGTTGCTTTGGATCGTTTTCGACCACGCAACTCCTTCGGACTTTGGAAGTTTAACCGACTGTATCAGTTCGGCATAGTTCGCCGAAAACGCACCTTTCAGGATGCTTCGGTGCTTGTTGTCCATTTCTTGGATGAGCGGCTGGAGGGAGCCTTGACCGAGGTTCCACTGGAGGACCCCGAAACTAATGCCCATTCCGTCAAAATTGCCGCTTAATCCGGCGAAACAATCGGGTGGGGGCAGTGAGGTTTCGAAGGAGCCGGTGAGTGCGAGACAGCGCACGGGTAGTGGGCGATCGGGCAGGGGTTGCTTGGCGACCGGGATTTCGAAGAGAAGCTTCCAGGTAGTAGGCCCAACTTCACCATCCGACTTGATCCCTTTTGCCGTTTGAAACTTCTTTACAGCGGCTTCGGTTCCCTGACCAAAACCGCCGTCTATGGCGCCAAGATAGAATCCGAGGACTCGAAGCCTTTCCTGAATCTTCTTGACTTCGGGCCCGGTTGATCCCCTTTTATAATTCATGTTCGATTATGTCTGACAAATCGAACCCTCATTGTGGCGGAGAGCGTCTTTAATTATTCAGATGAAAATCCCCTTTCTTGCGTCTGCACTCGCGCTTGCCTGTTTTGTGAGTGCCCAGGGCGGAAACGTAATCCAACCATTCAAAACGGAGATTGCGCCGAAACCCTCAATTATTAATACGAACTCATTTAATCCTCGAATCAAGCCGGTTACTGGCCAAGGTCGGAAAGATGTTCGCAACGAATTTGATCTGCCGAAGCCAGCAAACGTGGGCACCAACACGTTGCCAGTAGGTGGATTGTTGGATTTGCTTACGCCGGTAAGTCAACAAAAGCACTTCCCTGGCATCGATGCCACGGGCTGGGTTCCGCCCGATCCCGACATTGCAGTTGGCCCGACCCACATTGTAAACGTTGTTAACGTCGCGGTTGCGTTTTTCAAGAAAGATGGCACGAAGGTATTTGAGCAAGATCTCGGTCGCACTGGGTTTTTCCAGGGCGTCGCCACGAACGATTTCGTGTTTGACCCCAAGTGTTTCTTTGATCCCGTATCTCAACGGTTCTTTATTGTTGGGCTCGAACTTGGTCAAAGCACAACAGAGAGCTTTATTGATATCGCCGTTTCTGATGATAGCAATCCGGAAGGTAACTGGTTCCGCTATCACATTGATGTGAAGCAAACAGTCGGTTCCGAGAGCTTTTGGCTTGACTATCCTGGCTTTGGATTCTGCAAAGATGCGATTATGCTCACGGGGAACATGTTTGGGTTCACGAGTGGATTCAATGGAATCCAGTTCATCGTGATGCAAAAGGCTCCCATGCTGACTGGTGGACAGCCGGTCATTTCGAAGTTTAGCCAGGGCGGCGGTTCGGTTCAGATTGCCCGAACCAATAATGACCCCACGGCAAATGTTTTGTACGGCGTCAATCATGCGAGCACCAGCGCGCTGAACATTTTCGCGATAAAAGATGTTGCGACTACTCCCGTATTGGTTTCGACAACGGTCGCGATACCGACCTTCACGTCGGTCCAACGCGACGCCATTAGCGTCGGTGGGAACGAGTTGAGCGTTCTTGACGGACGCATGATGAATGTTTACTACCGAGGCGGCAACCTTCTATGTGCCCACTCAGCCGCACGTTCTGGTTCGGACGATACGCCGGTTTCGCGGTGGTATGACATGAAGCTAAACGGATGGCCATTGAGCAGCAGCAGCCCAAGCCTGACCCAAAGCGGTCAAGTTGGCACGGGAACTGCTGATCATTGGATGCCAGCGATCTGTTCAAATAACCAAGGAGAAATCGCGGTTGTTATGAGCCGTTGCAGTCCTTCGATCGTGGCCGACTTTGTCATTGCGGCCAGACGTCCTACCGATCCGCTGGGCACGATGCGCGCACCGGTTAAGCTAACTGGAAGCGTCGGTACGTCATATGGTGGCGCAAGCAACCGATGGGGAGATTATTTCGGAATCCAACCCGATCCCACCGATGATCGAACGTTCTGGGGCGTAGGCATGGTAGCCAACGCTTCGGCTGGCTGGGTTACCGTAATTGAGCAGTTCAGGCTCTCAACTCCATTTGAGGTCGGCCCAGGTACTGTGTCCATGTTTGAAGGTTTGTCCTCAAGTGGCACGGTAACCAACATCAAGACAAGCGATAACAAAACGTTCAACGTGACCAGCAAGTTCGTTCAGCGAACGGGACAAGTCGCTTCAGCCCAGACTGAGTTCACTCTGCCGGGTTCAACGTTTGAGCTAGCCGCAACCTTCGAGGCCAAGGCCGTTGCAAATGTCACCGGCAGCCTATTCCTGTGGAATAACGCAACGAGCAAGTGGGTCTACTTCGGATCCACTCCGCTTGGAATCGCGGATACGGTGAAGACGATCAATATCGGAAGCACCTTCAGCCAGTACGTGAGCAGCACGCGCAAAGTGAAGGCGTTGATTCGAGCGATTCTGCCCGAGAGAATCGGTTCTTCGACCCCGACCTTCATTTTGAAGATCGATCAGGTTAAGCTTACAGGCTCGAACTGATCTAAAAACATAAAGAGAGCAGGCGTTGCCTGCTCTCTTTTTTTGTGCACTAGCCCCGCGCAGCTTGGATGAAATCGCGCATTTTAAGCCAGTCTTTAACGCCTGAGGACGATTCAACGCCGCTACTCACATCAACAGCGTAGGGTTTCACAACCCGAATCGCTTCGGCGACGTTGTTAGGATTGAGGCCGCCGGCAAGGATCACGGGCCGATAGTACATGCTCGCAAGTTCAGCGGCAAGGCCCCAGTCCAGCGATTCGCCGGTCCCGCCATAACCTGCAGTTGAGAATGTGTCTAAAAGGACTCCAGCTAAACTCTCATCGGGAGAAACGGTGGTAAGGAGGTCTTCCAATGTCGTTTCAGAGCTGACACGGAGAACTTGGAACGTCCGTTCAGGCTCTAGTTCGAAGCCCTCCGCGGCTTGGATAAGGTCAAAATCGGGGGGAGGTGGCGCGGAAATCGAGTGGTAAACCGCGATGGTCTTGCCGAATGGCCCGATGAACTGGCGAATATTCAGGATATCGGGGTTGGTTTCGATGCATCGGCGGCTGGTCGGCTCAAAAATGAAGCCAAGGGCATCGGCCCCGTATTCTATGGCTTTTTCCACGTCCTCAACTTGGGTGAGACCACAGATTTTCACTCTTACCAATTCATCACCTCGCGCACTTTGGCTCCGATATCTGGTGAGGCACAAAATGTTGTGCCGATTAGCACGGCTCTGGCGCCCGCGGATCGGACTCTTGCAATTTCATCGTAAGTTGAAAGGGCGCTTTCGCTTACTACCAGCGTAGTTTCGGGAAACAATGGCGCCAATCGCTCGGTTACGGTTAGGTCGGTGGTAAAAGTGGATAGATCGCGGTTGTTGATCCCAACGAGACCGGCCCCAAGTTCTAGCGCAACCTCACACTCTTGTTCGTTGTGAACTTCAAGCAAAACGTCGAGCCCCATTACGCGAGATTCATGATAGAGGTCAAAGAGCTCCAGCTTCTCGATGCCGGCGACGATGAGGAGGACAGCGTCGGCTCCCCACGCGCAAGCTTCGAGCAGTTGGTAAGAATCAAAGATGAAGTCTTTGCGCAAAAGAGGCAAGTTCGTTGCGGCTCGAACCTTCTGAAGGTTTGATGGACTCCCCCGAAAATACTTTTCGTCTGTGAGAACACTGAGGCAATCAGCGCTCGCACCTTCGTAAGCTTGAGCGACTTGGACGGGGTCAAAATCAGCGCGTATGGTGCCTTGAGATGGGCTTGCCTTCTTGACTTCGGCAATTAGGGCCGTTTCGTGCTTAGAACTGGCCAGAGCCTGGCGAAATCCGCGCGGGGCAATCCCTGCCGCCTGATTTTGTAACTCCTCCCGTGGACAACTCAGTTTCGATTTTTCGACTTCGGCGCGCTTGTGCGCAAAGATTTCCTTCAGCTTGCTCATGTTTGGCTGGCCTCTTTGAATTCTTCGAGTTTTCTGAGAGCTCGCTGATCGGCCACGGCGGCGCGCGCAAGGAGTATCCCTTCTTGGATTGAGTCAGCGAGTTCAGCCAACCACAAAACGGCTCCGGCCGACGGCAGCACAGCAAAGCACCTCGGAGAGTTGGGATCAGAGATCGCTTCCACCAGAATCTGCGCGTTTGCCGCAATGGATTCGCCAGGGTCCAAAATTGCATCTTTGTAGAACGGTCCAAGGCTCAGTTCATGCAAACCCGACTCATCGCCATAAACCGCGAAGGACTCGCTCACGGGGGAGATTTCGTCCAAGCCATCCGCCCCGTAAACGCAGAGCACACGTTTGCAGCCAAGTTCCCGAGCAGCTTCTGCCATCGGCCTCACCAGATCGCGAGAATAGACGCCAATAAGTTGAGCCGTCGCGCTGGCGGGGTTGGCAAGTGGCCCCAGTTGATTGAAAACGGTTCGCGTTCCGAGTTCGCGGCGGACTTTGCCAACGTGCTTCATGGCCGGATGGTGATGAGGGGCGAACATGAACACGAAGCCAATGGAGCTAAGGATTTCAGCTTGGCGGTCGAGCGAGATCTCGAGATTGATGCCCAGCAATTCGAGAACGTCCGCACTTCCACATGAGCTTGTCACGGCTCGGTTTCCATGCTTTGCCACGTTGGCACCTGCCCCCGCGGCAATAAGCGAGGCCGACGTTGATAGGTTGAAACTCGGAGTTCCTCCGCCCGTTCCACAAGAATCGACGACGCAATTCCGCTCATGCGAAACGCGGTGAGCGCAACTATTGAGGGCGCGTGCGAATCCGGCAAGCTCTCGAGCAGAAGCTCCCTTCTGTTTTAGAGCGATGAGGATTGCCGCGATTTGCGCCTCGGTAGCCTCTCCCGAAACCATATAGGCCATCAACTCTTGCGGAGCGCTGATTTCATCCCCCAACAACAGTGACTCAATAATGGGCCCAACGTTCATGATCTAGCCCTGAAATATAGCCGTTTCGTGGAGGAGCGCGCCGACTAGGTATCCTTCAGGAGCGCAAATGAATACCACGCATGAGCAGTATTTGGGAATGTTGATGATGCTCGGCTTTGCCGCCGCGATTTGCACTTTGATGGTGACGATTAGTTGGCTCTTTGGGCCAAAGAAGGTCACCCCCTACAAACAATCCCCCTATGAGTGCGGCGTAACGCCAGATGGCAGTGCGCGCGAGCGGTTTCCTATCAAGTTTTATATCCTCGCGATTGTGTTCATTTTGTTTGACATTGAAGTTGTCTTCTTGTGGAGTTGGATGACGGTTTTCAAGCATTCCAGCCGTGAGTTCCAAATTTTCAGCTTTTTCGAGATGATTGTCTACATGATCACTTGGGTTGTGGGTTATGTGTATATGTTAAAGGTTGGCGCGATCGATTGGGATGAAACCGAGAACTTGGCGGTAACAGGAGTTGAGAGCGGTGGCTAATCCAATGGTGGGAGAGGAGAGGCTTGAGGCCTCTTTGGTTCGAGAAGCGTTTCCGACCGGATTGCTGAAGGTGAAGCAGGATCGCGGGGAAACGTTCCTTTGCGTTCAAAAGGTTGCCCTGGTTGGGGTCATCGAGTTTCTGAAGAACGATCCGCGTCTTGATTACAGCTATTTCAGCGAATGTGTAGGCATTGATTACAGCGAATGGACCCACGAACGCGACTTTGCGGAGCGTTTCGAAGTTGTTTACAATCTGATGTCGTTGAAACACTACTCGCGGATTTTTGTAAAGGTGGGCGTCAATGATGGCGAAAAGGTGCCGACCTTGATGAATGTTTTTCTGGGTGCGGAGTACCCAGAACGAGAAGTTGCCGACCTTTTCGGAGTCGTGTTTGAAGGCAATGAGCGGCCGGGCCGTTTCTTGTTGCCTGACGACTGGGTTGGGTTTCCCCTGCGAAAGGAATATCCTTTGGGGGGAGAGGATGTTTGGTTTGCGGAAGGTGACCGTGGTCCCGCTGTTGAAGATGTTTCCATGCCCCATGCTGGCGAGAGCTTTGAAGGCAAAACTGGAACAGAAAACGTTTCGGGCAGATGAATTTTTTCATTCCTGGCACTTTTTTTGTTCCGATTTGAATCTAAACAAGGCATATCATGTCTGGTTTTCCCCTAACGCCAAAGAATTTTAAAAAATTCTTTGTGCATGGGCCAAAACTTGCGCTATACTTTACTGTTGGTGCCTTAAAGCGCCGATTGAACTTATACTATTGGAGGCACAATTAAAATGAAACGTGCATTTACTCTTATTGAACTATTGGTCGTAATCGCTATCATCGCGATTTTGGCTGCTATCCTCTTCCCTGTTTTCGCACAGGCTAAGGA
>JBEBHJ010000117.1:0-3308 GCA_040081075.1 Fimbriimonadaceae bacterium
CCAGGCACCCTGATAGACGCACGTTCCCGGAAAAATTCCTTGCCAGATCGGGGATTTTCCGACATTCTTGTTCCCAACCCCTCGTGGATATCACCTCGGGAGGGCATACGAATAAATACTGTTAGGCGATGACGCGGACACGCCAAAATACAAGCCAACAAAAGCACTATGCAGAAAAAAATCTCCACAGGCCATTGCGAACATTCGGGATGTTGCAGTAAATGCTTTTTGCCACTCGCTGCGGAAAATGCCGATGTCGAGAGCATTCAGCGGCTTGTTAATGCCGGTGCCAATCCCAATGACTTGTGGCGATTTGAAAGTTCATACACGGGTCAAAGCATGAGTTGGGCACCGCTGCATTGCGCGGCTTCTCCCGACTCTAGAAGCTCCGACGAAAAAGCAATCACAACCATTGAATATCTTCTCACTCTCGGAGCAGACATCAATGTCCGTAACGACTACCGGCAAACTCCACTCCAACGTGCCGTCTTCGAGGGTAGCCCCAAGATCGTCGCTGCTTTGATAAACCTGGGAGCGGAGGTCAACACAGCTGATGCCCGTGGTGATACCCCGTTACACTCCGTTGCGGGTTCAGACATTTCCCGCTGCGATTACCATCGGGTTAAGCTAGCAGAAATCCTAATCGCAGCAGGTGCTGATCGGGACGCCAAAAACAAAGGGAACCAAACTCCTCTACAATTGGCCAGGATTAAACGACGCAAGACTTTGTTCCCCACGCTCAAGCCACCAAAGATCAGTCTCTTTCGACGCCTTTTCGGACAATGAAGGAAGCGCCTAACAAGTCGCGTCATGGAAGGGCTTGCAGCCCTCCATGCGCTCTACGTTCGCACAGAAAACATGGCTGACCTCGGGTATCCAGATCATCCGATTTTTAACGCGCCGTGGGTGTATCAGGTGACTGATCTTCACTATCACGGAATGCCATGGGACGAAGAGGATCCTTTCCTCGACCTTACCCTGACAAAAGGCACCGAAACCGTCCAACTCCGTTTCCTCCGCCCGATCAGCCTCACGATATCGGAAAATTTTCCCACCCAACTTGGCCTTTTCATTTCCGACATCTCCACAATGGGCTGGGAAGGGATTTCGATCGAGGTTGGTGACTTCGAGAACCAATCAATCCACTTCTACGCGGAGGCCGTCAAACGGTGCGAACACGGCGAGGGTGGCAAGGCTTCGCCTGCCACCTCTTGAACGTTAGGCCAACATTCTCGATGCCCGTGAATTTCCACACTCGCCTCCGCGGCTACTACCTGAAGGTTGCAGAAGTCCTTCGGGGAGACGCGGACGCAGCATCGGTTTTCCCGAACACAACAGACATCGGAGTTTCGCGGGAACGCATCTATGCGGACTTCCTGAGGCAGCACGCGCCATCGAAATGTAACGTATTTCTTGGAGGGTTTCTTTTCCACGTCGATGGCACCGAATCGAAACAACTAGACGTTATCGTCACAACCGACACTGCACCCTGTTACAACTTTCACAATCGCGACGGAGGCGGCAAATCATTCTCCCCTGTCGAAGGGACGCTTGGCGTGGCGTCTATCAAATCGACTTTAGACAAGGCACAATTGTATGATGCTCTCTCGGGCATCGCATCCATTCCTCAGACCGAACCGCTAGGAGCACGTGTCTCACCCAACCTAACAATCCCGAACTACGATGATTGGCCATACAAGGTTATTTACACAAGCAACGGGCTAGCCGCGGACACAATTCTTGGTCATCTTAATGACTACTACACCGAGAATCCGCAAGTTCCGATATTCCGGCGACCCAACGTGATTCACGTCGCAGGAAAATATGCCATCTTCAGGGCAGAACTTGGTATGAGCACGCATGACCGGGGGACCAACCAAAGCACACCTTTAGAACCGGGCACATTCCATGTCTTCTCCACCGATCCGGACCTGCAAGCCATTTGCTGGGTTCTTAACGGTCTTCAGATGAGAGCGACTGCATCGGCGCACATTCTATTTCGTTATGACGAGCTTATCAATCGGCTCAATGGCGTGGCCTAACAAGCCGCGCCATGACAACCCCTACCAGCCGCCCTGTTTCGATGATTTCCCTTAACTACATTCTTCACCCCATGATCGACGCTCGCCCCCGCTGATAGGGGTGCGTGCTCTTTGACGTTCTGCAAGAAAACCATTCTACATCTCCACTATGCATACCAAGACCTCATTCGCGATGTTTTCAATATTCGCCGCCCTTTTGTTGCCTGGATGCGACAAGCCACAAGAGCACTTGAAGAGCTTGATAGGCGAGCCAGTAAAGGTTCAGTTTCGTCGTGATGCGCTTGGAGCATCTGCGGCATTGCCTATTCCACCAACCACCGACATCATGAATGGAGCGGCGACTTCGATAAGCGGAACCCTTGTCGCAGTGGAGATCGACTCGGTTGTGATCGAGGTCGATAAGAAATCAAATTGGATTCCACGAGAAGTGATCCTATCCATCGAAGCGAGAGAATAAAACACGAAGCAGAACCAGACGCGATCCATGTCGGCTCCCGCTCGTGGGGTTGCCATCGTTTGATAATCAGTTAGTTCTTTTGATGGCAGGCTTTGCGATTGAACAGGGTACAATCATCGACACAACAGGGTACAATCATCTCAAGCCAGAATCCCCTTTGCCACCTCGCCGCTGACGTTGGTGAGGCGGAAATTCCGGCCTCCGTAGTTGTAGGTGAGCCTGGTGTGATCGAGACCGAGCAGGTGCAGCATGGTGGCGTGCCAGTCGTGGATGTGCATGGGGTTCACTACGGCTTTGTAGCCGGTTTCATCGGTCGCGCCGTAAGTTAGGCCGCCTTTGACGCCGCCGCCAGCCATCCAGATCGAGTAGCCCTTGTGATTGTGATCACGACCGTCGCCGCTCTGCGCATACGGGGTGCGGCCAAACTCACCCGCCCAGACGACGAGAGTGTCCTTGAGCATGCCCCGCGCCTTCAAATCGGTGAGGAGTGCGGCAATGGGCTGGTCGGTGGCGGCACAATTGGTCGCGAGTTGCTCTCGGAGACGGTTGTGATGATCCCACTGCCCTGGCGAGGCAATTTCGATGAAGCGGACCCCGGCTTCGGCCATGCGCCGCGCCAGCAGGCATTGCCGGGCAAATTGATCCTTCCCCTGGCCGATGCCGTAGAGCTTGAGGATGTGGTCCGGCTCGCTGCGCAGGTCGAGCACGCCGGGAACTTCGCTCTGCATGCGAAACGCGAGTTCAAAGGATTCAATCGCACCTTCGATTTCGGGATGAAAACCATCGCGCTCCAGCTTGCGTTCGTTCAG
>JBEBHJ010000029.1:0-41706 GCA_040081075.1 Fimbriimonadaceae bacterium
GTCTTTAACATGGCCCTACGGTTGGCCGGTAACCGAACTGACGCCGAAGATTTGACGCAAGAGGCATTCTATCGAGCCTATCGTAGCTTTAACGATTATCAGGGAGACAAGCCGTTTGAAAACTGGATTTTTAGGATCCTTACTCGGCTTTTCTTGGATCTGTTGCGCTCTCGTCGCCGCCGGGTAACAACGGTCTCTTACGATGCTCCAGTCAACACAGGCGACGATCAAGTCTTTTTCGACGTTGCCGATCAGGGTAAGACCCCGGACAAAATTCTTTTGGAGTCGACTTACAGCGAAGATTTACAAGCCGTAATGGCCACTCTGAGCGAGGAGCAGCGAAATCTTATTCTGCTGGCTGATGTTGAAGGCGTGCCGTACAACGAGATTGCTCAACTTATGGGCAAGCCGGTTGGTACGATTCGGTCGCGGTTGCATCGAACTCACAAAATCATGCGCGTTCGCCTTGAAGCTCTCAAGGCGAAGCGCGAAAAGCAACAGGCCCATTGTTGCTCGGTTGGCCTTTGCCTTTGCCCGTGACTTAGTCTAGAGCCTGGGTGTAAACAGCCTTGATCACTTCGTCTGGGGTGGTCCAACCTGAGCTGGCTTTCACCTTTCCATCTTCAAGCATCGTTCGGTAGCCTTGCTCACGAATAACTTTCATGAGGGTCACGTGATCCACCCGTGCCGCAACTGCTTGTCGGAAGGCAGGAGTTCCAAGAATGAGCTCGAAAACGCCTACACGACCCTTGTAGCCAGTGCCACGGCACTCGGAGCACCCAACTCCCTTTGCGAACTTGCCAGTTGCAACCTCTTCTGGACTCAACTTCAGCATGTCAATCTCGTCAACAGTTGGGGTGTACACTTGGCGGCACTTGGCGCAGTTGAGACGTACGAGCCGTTGAGCGAGGATTCCGACAATGGTGCCCGCGATCAAATAGGGCTCCGCGTCCATGTCGACCATTCGTCCAATGGTCTCCGGGGCTGAGTTGGTGTGAATCGTTGAGAGAACCAAGTGACCCGTAAGACCCGCCTGAATGCCGATTGCGAGTGATTCGGGGTCGCGCATTTCTCCAACCATCATGACGTCGGGGTCTTGACGGAGGAAGGCTCTCATAACGCGAGGGAACGTCATGCGCTCGCTCACCTGAACCTGAGCGATGTTAGCGTCAAACTCATACTCGACGGGATCTTCGACCGTAACGATGTTTCGCTTCTTCGAATCAAGTTGCTGAAGCGATGCGTAAAGGGTAGAGGTTTTTCCGGAACCGGTTGGACCTGTAACCAAAATCAGTCCGTAGGGAACTTGGATAATCCGATTCCAAGCCTTGTTTACGTCTTCCGGCATGCCGAGTTTCTGAAGATCTACCTTCATTGCGGCAGGGTCTAGAATACGCATAACAAGCTTTTCGCCGTTCAAAGAAGGAACACATGAAGCACGAGCCGAGAGGCGTCGTCCCATGTATTCCATGTCAATTCGACCGTCTTGGGGCTCTCGATTTTCATCAATCCTCATGCCTCCCGCAAGCTTGAGTCGCGCCACAACGTTGGTGGCCATTTCAGGCGGAAGTTGACCTACAGAATGGAGGACCCCGTCTTGGCGGTACCGGATGGTTAGCTGCTCTCGCTCGGGCTGCAAGTGGATGTCTGAAGAACCGGTTTCGAGGGCGTTCATGAAGATGTCATCAACGATTCCAACAGCGAGTGACATTTCTTCGCCACCCATCTCTCGGCTAACGCCTTGCTCGCGTAAAATCAATCGAAACTTCTTATGGGCTCCTCGGGACGCAAAATCATTATTCATTGCTCAGTTCTCAGTCTAGCAGGACGGGGTGAAGCTAAGCGCGGGTTCGCTGTGCAACACTAGTTTACGTGCGAGTTTTGGTTATTGGTTCAGGCGGTCGCGAGCATGCGCTAGCATGGAAGTTGGCTCAGGAGTGCGAAGTTCTGGCCACACCCGGAAACCCAGGAATGGCCCAATGCGCTGAGTGTTTCACGTGTGATTTCGCCGACCTTGCCACGATCTGCAAGGATAGGTTGATCGATCTTGTTGTGGTCGGACCCGAGAATCCGCTGATTGACGGGATTGCCGACGACCTACGAAGCGCGGGGATTCTCGTATTCGGCCCTGGTCGAGCTGGAGCTCAACTTGAGGCTTCAAAGGCATTCTCCAAAGAACTCATGTTGCGTGCGGGGGTGCCGACAGCCGACCATGAGACGTTTAATGACCCCAAGTTAGCCGAGGCCTATTGCCATAGGATTTATTCGTCGGGCCGCAGCCTAGCGATCAAAGCGAGCGGGGCCGCACTCGGCAAGGGCGTTGTCATAGGCTCAACGCTCGAAGAGGCTCTTGACGCAATCGAAATGATGATGGTCTCCGTGGAGCTAGGCGAAGCCGGGAAGACCGTTGTTTGTGAAGAGCGCCTGACCGGCCGCGAGTTTAGCCTTTTGGCCGTCTGCAGCGGGACAAGCTTTGTCACGCTACCCATCGCACAAGATTACAAACGCGCACTCGATGCAGACCGGGGACCTAACACGGGCGGCATGGGAACTTATTCGCCTGTCGACTGGCTGAGCGATGCCCTCGTGCGCCAAAGCGAGCAAGAGATCATTGGTCCAGCACTAAGGAAGCTTGCCCATGAGGGGATCGACTACCGCGGGATACTCTTTGCGGGCATTATGATTCAAGACGGCAAGCCATTTTGCCTTGAATACAATGTGCGCTTTGGCGATCCAGAGACACAAACAGTGGTGCGTCGAATTGGATCAGGGTTTCTTGACCTGCTCTTGAACGCGGCAAAAGGTCTTGCGCTGGAGCCGGTCGAGGTCTTGCCCGATGCCGCGTTAACTGTCGTGATGGCAAGTGGCGGATACCCCGGAAGCTACGAAAAAGGAAACCTAATCACAATGCCAGCCACATTCGATAACCATGTGCAAGTTTTTCACGCCGGAACGGCGATGTCTGATGCGGGCTTGGTTTCAAGCGGGGGCCGAGTGTTGGGCATTTCCGCCACGGGCACTACACTTGAGAATGCGCGCAAGTCGGCGTATGACGCAACCGAGAGCATCAATTGGAAGGGATCGTGGTACCGATCCGATATCGGCTTATAGCGTGCCCTTACTTGTTTTATAAACGGTGTCCAAATACTCCCGCGCAAAGGCGAGCAATTCCTCATCTTTCACCGTCATGTCGTTGGTCAAAAATCGGTAGAACTTTGAATCCAGATTGGTTCCACCCATTAAAACTGTCTTGAGCATATGCAAGGTAAGTTCTTGTGGCCGGGCGAAATACCTATTTTCTGGGCCCCTATAAAGGTATGCCGTGACAAGGCTAGGATACTTGGTGATCGTCACCGGGACTGTGCCTCGATCAGCGGTTTCTAGTTGGACGATCTCTTCCTTAAGCGGAGTGTTGCCTTGCGCTGGGAAGCAGACACGCTGATCGTGGAAGCTTTCTTTCGTGTTACTGGAAATGATCAGAACCTCGAATTGGCGACTCGTTCTTGAATCCTTATAAACGCGCGGAACGATACCGAACGGCTTGAGCGTATCGCGCACGTCCTTTTGGATCTCGTAAGAGCGACCGGGGTCGGTAGAAGATGGAATGAACGTATACGGTCCGATAGCCTTTGGCGAGATACCTTCGAGGTAGTCATCATCCTTCCCAGGTGAGCCACCCGCAACGCCTTGGGACTGAATGAAAGCCCCAGCTAGTCCAATAACGGCGCTAACAACTAAAATGTTCTTGATCAATCCTGCCATCCAAGTAACCTCGCGATTCGACTCAAAATAATAAAACAGATAACGAGCGTGATCCAGCCGCTCCAGTCGTGAAACTGATTTGCAGCATCGGAGCCATTGTAATCACCTACCATGCCGATTAATGCGATCCGCAGTCCATTGATGATCAAGCCGAGCGGAACGATCAAAGCGATCATGGCAATATTGGCCCAAGTCTTCATCTTGCCGATCAGCACGATAAAGGTTGAGAGGGCGGTTAGGGCAACGAGTAGTTTGAGTCCGCTACAAGGCACCGCGACGTTTAGCGTGTAGCTATTCAAATAGATGAAAGTTGGCTCACTGGGCGATTTAAACGGGGCGAAGCCGGTGGCATTCAGGATTTCATAGGCCACGCTGGTTGAGGCCATTTGTAGCGGATTCGTGTAATCGTTTATTATGCTGTTCCAGAGGGGCAAACCGAACGCCAGGTAGAGAACTGCGGGCGATAAGGCAAGCATCCAGCGGACTCCTGCAAGCATCCAGACTCCGCTGAGCAAAACACCGATAAGTGCTGCGGACATGACGCCTTCAATGACCATGAACGATCCGACCTTAACCATCCAAAGGCACACCAGCATCGGAATTGCCGCCAGCCAGAATGGCTTAACCTCAATACTCTTGATTTTGGGCCACCATTTGTAAACCACAATGCCACTGAGAACCGGAACTAAGAACCCGTGAGAGTAGTATCCGTCGGCACTGGTCCACAGATTGTAAAGGGGCATCCAGAGTCGCCAAAAGCAGACGCCGACAGCGGCGGCGACAGCAAGACTAGGAATAAATGCTGCCGACGCTGCATAGGCGCGCAACCCATCGCGAATCATGTCCAACGTGCTGGGTTGGCTCTCTTTTTCTGATGGTTCCAGTTTCATTTCGGACGGTGTAGGGGTTGCTTCCATAAGGGCGATGACTTGTCTTGACTTAGCAACGAGAATTTCGTGCCAATTGTTCCAAGCGGCAAAAACCAGGTATTTGCGGGTCCAGTTCAAATTATGGCGAAAACCCCGCATAATTACACTAGTTTGGCGAGATATTTTCGAATCTATCGAGTTTTCTTCACAAGTTCATTTGTCCGAGAGCTAGAGTTCAGGGCAAATTTCATCGCAAAAGTTGCCCAGCAGTTCGTGTGGGTGTTCTTTTTCATCCTGATGTTGCTCGTGATTTACAACCGCACTCCAATGGTTGCGGGATGGAGCCGCAACGATGCGTTCGTGTTGGCCTCAACGCTGTTTTTGCTCGAGAGTATGTGGCGTGGCTGTTTCATGGCCCTGCTCGAGTTCCCCCAAATGATACGTCAAGGCAGTCTTGATTTTGTGCTGACCAAACCGGTTGACGCCCAGTTTTGGGTATCTCTCCGACGATTCAACTTTGACCAGGTTGGCACGTTGATTGGTGGTGCCGCCATGATGACATATGCCCTAAGCGCTTCTGGTCTGCGTCCATCGTTTGAGCAATGGGCGTGTTTTGTCGTGCTTTTTGCGTGTGCCTTGGCTATCTTTTACGCATTTAACCTTGCGATGATCACGACCGCGATCTGGTTCATTCGAGTTGACAATCTGTGGGTTTTGGGTGAAACGGTTCTCATGGTCGCCCGTCAGCCGACGGATATCTTTGGGGTTCAGTGGGGCCGCTTCTTCACCATGGTGGTGCCTTTGGCCTTTCTGTCAACGGTGCCAAGTAGCCAGCTTGTAAGGGGAGCCGACATCAGGATGGTGCTGATTGGGCTCGGTTGGGCGACAGCATCATTGATTATTGTGCGGACTTTTTGGCGATGGGCGCTCAAATCATACGGTAGCGCAAGCAGTTAAACGTCTATCATTACATGATGCGACGAACTCTCATCGCCCTGAGTGCCATTCTATCCGCCGTTGGGCATGCGGCGACTTACCAAGTTCTCACCAATGAGGCATCAGTTACGATAACCGTTACCCTTAAAGGTGGACAACGCTCGAATGAATTTTTAATGCCGGCTTGGGCGCCAGGTGATTATCAGATTTTCGACTATGGACAGTATGTTCGTGATCCCGTCTTTACTCGGGGTGGAGCTCAAGTTCCAAGCACGACAACGGCGAACCCCAACCGCTGGATGATTCCCGGCGGTGCTGATTCGGTGACCTACACTGTGCTACCAAGCCGAGGCAATTTCAGCCCCAACTTGCAGATTCGAGGTTCGGAAGTATTCATAAGTGGACCTGGCGTCTTTGGGTGGTTCACGGGCCATGACCGAGAGCCACAAACCGTTACTATCCCGCTTGCAGATGGGTTGGTTGCTTACTCGGCCATGAAGGGTGACAACGGCAAGTTCACGGCCGAGAGTTACGATGTCATGTTGGACTCGCCGATTGTGCTCGGCTCCAAAGACAAGCTGAGGGCGGTTGAAGAAAACACTTTGGGTGCACCGCACCGAATCGTCGCTTTCGGGGATTGTGCTCAAGCGGATTTGCCCGGATTTCTTAGTAACGGGGTCAAAATCGCAGCCGAGGCGAAGAAGCTATTCGGCAACTTGCCGTATCATCGGTACACGTTTTTCTTGGATTTTGGCGGTCCAGGTGGCGGCTTGGAGCACCTGAACGGCACACGTATAGGTCTTGGACGCCGGTCTACTCCCGCCGGCAATATTGGCATCATGGCGCATGAGTATTTCCACACGTTCAACGTGAAGCGAATCCGCGCGCTTCCACTCGGGCCCTTTGACTATACGAAACCTGCGATGACCTCGACGATATGGTGGCTTGAAGGAGTTACGGACTATTACTCGGACATTCTCAGTGCCCGAGCAGGCTTCGTGAAGCCAGACGACCTTCTCTCGCAGGTGTGGCGAGCGGCGGCGTCGGCATCGACCGGAGCTTATGAAAGGGTCAGCGCAGATGAGGCCAGTCGGCGTGTTTGGGAGGCTCGCGGCAGTTTTGGCTTTGGAGGCGTGAGCTACTACTCGCGGGGCCACGCGCTAGGGTTCTTTCTAGACATGGCGATTCGAGCGCGATCTGGTGAAAAACACTCGCTTGACGATGTGATCCGCAAACTCTACAAGGAGTGTCATCCTGGCCCAGGTTACTCAGAAACTAGGATTCGCGAATTGTGCATCGAGTTTGGGGGCTCGGCGCTTGGTAGCCTCTATGATAAATCCGTAATGCAAGGTGGTGCACTTCCATGGGGCGATATCCTGAGTGTGCTCGGAATAACTCAAACCGAAACTGGCTTGAATTCGAGCCAGATGAAATCATCTTGGCCATTTCCCGTCAAGGGCGGCTCCTAAACTGCCGATAAATTGGGTGGATGACCGCCCATACACTCCTAGCGAAGGACTTGGCGCAGCTCTTCGACCTCTACTGGTCCGATGGGGAGGGGCTCGACGCATTCCTCAACAAGTTACTAGAAGCATGCGTAGAGTGGTTTTCGGCGAGCGGAGTTTCGCTGTTCCTTTTCAACGATAGTTCAGGTGGTTACGAACTTGCAGCCCAATCAGGCCCCGCTTCTCAGGTCCCAGATGGCACCGTTCTCCGCCCCGGAGAGGGAATCGCGGGTATGGCCATCGTTAAGGGTTTCGCTCAGTTGGTTCAAGACAAAGGATCGCGCAAGTTATCAACCGCGATGGTAGTGCCGCTCTGCACTCTTTCTGGCAATTGCATTGGCGTTCTGAACGTATCTCGCCAAGGAGAATCACGTAAGTTTGATGTTTCAGACTTGGACAAAGCTGATCAGATTGCCCGTTACCTTGCGCTTGCCCTAAACAATGCCAACCTCTTCGATCGGCTTAATCAAGAGGCTACGAGGTTGGATGCGATCATTTCATGCCTGGGAGTCGGAGTTTTGGTGATCGGACCGACCGGTGAGATTCAAGCATGGAACGTAGAAGCGACCCGAGTTTTGCAAGCTGATCCCTTGAGCCGTCCGGAGTTTGAATCGACTCTGAGCTCCCAGCTGAGTACGGCGCTCGTGGACTCAATCCGCATGGCGCTCACGGGAGTTGGGAACTCGGCTCGTGCGTGCGATTCGGTGACCGAAACAACCTGGTCAATAAGCTCGTCGCCCCTGCCCCAAGGGGGGTGCGCGGTTGCAATTCACGATATTTCCAAATACGAGCAAGCGCTCAATGAACTGGCTCGGGTCAACCGACTGGCCGAAATTGGCCAAATGACGGCGGCCATTGCGCACGAAATCCGAAATCCTTTGACTGGCATCCGGTCGGCGGCGCAGATGGTCCAAAGCATGGGCGGCGAAGCGGTGGAGTTTGGTCAGATGATAGAGCAAGAAGCCCTCAAGCTCAACTCGCTTTGTGATCAGTTCCTCGAGTTTGCGCGGCCTTTGATCGTTGCGCCGAGGGACATTGACCCAGCAGCCTCTGTACGTCAAATCGTAGACCTGCATCGAGCGGAATTTGCTTCAAAGGGCGTGGAATTATGCGAAGATTTTGATGACCACCTGCCGACAATTCAAGCGGACCCTCTGCGATTTGAGCAAGTGTGTCGCAATCTCGTTATCAACGCGCTACAAGCATGCAGTGCTGGAGATACGGTGACCCTTACCCTTACCGAGAGTGGGCTCAAAGTATCAGATAGTGGCATCGGAATAGAACCTTCAATGATGGAAAGACTCTTTACTCCCTTTTTCACCACCAAACCCGCCGGAACCGGACTTGGGCTTTCGAATATACGAAAGATCGTCGATGCGCACGGATGGACCATCATGGTCAACTCTGAGCCGGGCAGCGGAACCGAGTTTTCGGTCGTTTGGGAGAATGCCGCATGAAAGAGAAACCGTTCATTTTGATCGTAGATGACGAGCCGAATATTCGGCGAATTCTGCAAGTTGCATTTGAGAAGATTGGTTATATCGCGGAGTGTGCTGAAGATGCCCACGCAGCGCTAGAGCGCATTTCGGAGCGCCAGCCTGACTGCGTCGTAACCGATGTGACGATGCCGGGCAGAACAGGATACGAACTCCTCAGAGAGATTAAGGGGACATGGCCACACGTTCCGGTAGTCATCATGACCGCCTTTGGCACGATCCCTCAAGCTATTCAGGCAATCCGCGACGGCGCGCATGAATACGTGACAAAGCCCTTCGATCTGGATGCGTTAAAGAAGATCGTTGCAAACGCCTTAAGCGATGCGGGCCGTCCAGCTTCTAAGCCGAGTAAGAAAACAAGCACCAAAGCTTTTATCGCCGAATCTCCCGCGATGCAAGAGATCTTAGATACGATCAATCAGGTAGCAGATTCGAAGGCGACGGTCTTGATTACGGGCGAAAGCGGCGTTGGAAAAGAAGTTGTCGCAAGGAGCTTGCACGACCTTTCCTGCCGGTCGAAAAAGACCTATGTGGCGGTGTCGTGTGCGGCCCTGCCCGAAACGCTTTTGGAGAGCGAGCTCTTCGGTTATGAGAAGGGAGCCTTCACGGGGGCTCAAGGATCAAAAGCCGGCCGCTTTGAACTTGCAAGCGAAGGAACCCTATTTCTTGACGAAATTGGAGAAATCCCATTGGCGACGCAAGTCAAACTCCTGCGAGTGTTACAGGAGAGGGAGTTTGAGCGCCTCGGTGCAAGCAAACCAACGAAGGTTGATGTTCGACTTGTAACGGCAACCAACCGAGATTTGTCTCAAGCCGTTGAAGAAGGCATTTTCCGGCTCGACTTGATGTATCGGCTCCAGGTAGTTGAACTGTGGATTCCGCCGCTTCGGGAGAGACAAGAGGACATCAAGCCGTTAGCCGAACACTTCATCAACAAATACTGCAGTGAGAACGGTCGAAGCGCCCTTGATTTGGGAAGTGCAACTCTGGCGGCACTGCAAAGCTACAGTTGGCCCGGCAACGTGCGCGAGCTTGAGAATACGATTGAGCGTGGCGTCGTGCTGGCGTCGCCAAAGGAACAGGAACTTACCGTCAACTTGTTGCCAAAAGCGATAAAAGCAGCCTAACGGTACACTTTTATGAATGCCAACGGTTGAAACGTCCATTTGGATTAACGCCCCGATTGTCAAGGTCTACGAAATCTCAAAGGACAACGAGTCGTTTCCGGAGTTCATGAAGGACGTGAAGTCGCTCGTCGTTACGGAGCGGGACGGAAATCGGATCGTCAGCGAATATGTCGGTTTAGTTCCGCAGTTCATGCTCAAAGTTCGTTGGACACAAGAAGACATTTGGGACGATACGAACTTTACTTGTGATTTCAAACAAATCAAGGGCGACTACGATCAGTTGGATGGGCGGTGGACCTTTGTTGAAGCCGAAGGCGGCACCCGCTTTGATTCAATCCTAAACTACGAATACAACGTCCCCACGCTTGGCCCTCTGGTCAAGAAAGTGATTCACTCGATCGTGGTTAAAAACGTCGAGAACATCTTGCAGGCGATCAAAGATCGGGCTGAAGGCTAGATTTCAAGCAAAACATCGCTAATGGTATCTGCGAGTGGTCGCAATGTTACCCCTGGTGCTGACACCCGAAACATCGCGTCCATCGAGCCATCTTTGGGCAGCATGAAAGGCGCTTTTTCGAGCTGATCGGCAGGTGTTTGAATCAACTGACACGGTGACGACCCCGCCCTGACAATTTCTTCGAGCATATCTCCAAGCATCATCGGTTTCGCGGGTCCGACACCGTTGAAGGCGCCCGTTTCCCTGCTTTCCAGTTTGGAGAGCATGAATTGAGCGAGGTCACGTCCATCGATAAATTGAACGGGTTGACTCGAACGTTCCGGGACAAGGACATCTGGAAACGTCGCGATTTTCCGTACCCAGTGGTGAAATCGATCCGTGTGATCATAAGGGCCGATCACCATTCCGGGGCGAACAATCGTGACGTCCCCCATCCACGCATCCAACTTATTCTCGCATCCGACTTTCAGCCCGCCGTAAGTATCGGCGTCTATAGTCTCGACCTCGGGAGGAGGCACGGGCAGTTTGGGCGAATTCACGTCAAGAGTCGTTTGGCCCAGGGGGTCGTATACAGAGATCGTCGACACAAAGAGATAGTGATGCGCCTTACCCGTAAGGGCATCCATTGCAATCTGAATGGCACGCGGCACATAGCCATTCATGTCGGCAACGGCATCCCAGCTTGAATCGAAGGCACCTTGCATCGCGGCTTCGTCGAGCCGATCAACGTGAATCTTGGGAAGCGAAGGAAACAAGTCGGCGTTGGTCTGCCCTCGATTAACAATCGTTACCTCATGACCAGCGGCGAGAGCCGTCTCAACAAAGTGGCGACCGACAAACTTTGTGCCACCCAAAACCAAGATTTTCACTCTGATAGTGTGGCAGACAATTTAAGCGGGCCCGCAGCTTTCGCTGGGGCCCTGGAGGTTATGAGACACCCGGCTCGGGGCTTTATCGGGGTGATGCATCCCTTCACCGGTAGGCACTTTCTAGGACCCTTGCCTAAGGGGCCGGGTATATAGAGTGATAATATTAACAGTTAGTTCCCCAATTTTAGAATCGCTTTAGAAATTCTAAAATGTGAACCTGAATCAACAAAAATGCGCGCCGAAAAATGGCGCGCATTTTAGAGTTTGGCTTATGAGATTACTCAGTTCGTTGGTAAACGGCAATGTCACCACGGACGAGCAAGCCAGCAAACTCCCAAGGGTTGCCAGTTGGCGCGGTGAACTTCAAACGGACTGTATCGGGGTCCCCAGGATGCTCAGGCGAACGTCGGTCTGTAACCAAACCTTGAAGTCGACCTTCGCGACGAACTCGGACATTTCCATCAACGCTGATAACCAAAAGGGCATGACCAGCAAAAGCAACGGAACGACCATCTTTGATCAGTTCATCGGCCTTCGGCATTCCGATTTCGGTTACGATTACGTGGTCCCCATCTCGCCGTTGCGTGCGAACTCGGGCGGGTCCACCCACTCGCACTTCGGTGCCGTTGTTGGCCTTCTTAACATCCATCCAACAATAGGCTTCGGCACCGGCTGCATTGCGGACGAAGCCGCCTCCTTTGGCACCTTGTACAGTAACGGCTGCAAGCGCAATGCTTGCCGCAACAACACCCAAAATAACACTGATTCTTTTCATCATATTCTCCTTTCGCGGCGTCGCCGCTGAGTCTCAGCGAGCACTCAGACGTGCTCAAAAGGCTGTGACGCATCAATTCAGACGAAGTTCAGTTACTCTAAAGTTTTTGTAAATATTGCGTTGGAATACTCGTAATGCAATGAAAACATCTCTCCTCATCATCACTTCGGCGTGCTTTGCAAGTGCAAACGCCCAGATGGTCTCGGACGCGCCCAAGGGGGTTCCTCACTCGAAGTACGAACAGTTAGGCATTCACAAGATCGCTCAGATCGTCGGCACGGCAGTTGATATTCACGCCGCCGATCCTGTCTTGGCAACTAATCTGGCGGCTCATACTGCGCTGGGAGGAACCCCGAAGCCTGCGCTCAAGTTCTTTGTTACGAATTGGGTGGCGCACAATTTGGGCGGACCCCAAAGGGCGGGTATCCCTGGGATGCCCGACGCTGGCCAAATCCCTAAATCGTGGGATCTGACAAAGGCGCAACGAATCGCCTTTCAAGATGACATTTCTCAAGCGGCGATGAAATCGGGGTTAGACCGCATGGAATCCAAGTGGATGGCGGATGCGGTTTGGACTTGGATCGAAAAATCGAAAATGACAAAGGGCATGGATTCCGGCGAGTTGTTTAAGGACAAAAACTCACTTTACGCTCGACTTGGAGGTTCCGTCCCGCTTGCCGTTGTCGTAGATGAATTCGTCAATCAACTCACCCAGGACCCAACAATTGGGGCAAACCCGCACACGGTGAAGGCGCTGTCCGATGGGCACATTTCGACGGACGGATTGAAGTTTTTGGTCACGGAGCAACTTGCGGCCGCGTCCGGTGGACCGTTCAAATATACGGGGCGCTCGATGAAGAACTCCCACTCCCACCTCCTTATCTCCTCAAAGGAATGGGAAGCAGGCGGAAAGATCCTCAAGGGCGTGCTGGACAAGTTCATGGTTCCCGCCAAAGAGCAGGGAGAAATCTTCACGGCAATCGCATCCCTAGAGAAAGATATCGTCAAGGGCGGCTAAGACGGCACGAGCGGCGGGCAAGGGCGGATTGACCCTTGCCCGTCAAGCCAAATAGGGCCGCAGGTTGGTAACATAGCATGCGGCATATGGATAGGCTGAAATATTTTGAGCCGTGGTTAATTGCCCATCCGGCGGGGGCAGCGCTCATTCGAGTGCTCTTCTTTGTCGTTCCTATTCTGCTCATCGTTCCGATGCTAATCTGGTGGGAACGCCGGTTGCTTTCTTGGATGCAGGATCGAATTGGCCCGAACCGCGTCGCAACCATAACCTTTAAGAGCGGTAAGAAGTTGCGAATGTTCGGATTGCTCCAAGCAATCATGGACGGCATTAAGTTGGCATTTAAGGAAGACATCACCCCAACTGCCGTTGATCGACTCATTTACTTTTTAGCTCCTGGTCTCGCGCTCTTCCCGGCGTTTGCCATCGGTGCAACGCTGCCTTGGGGCCCCCAAGAAGGCATTTGCAGGTTGCTTACGCCGGTAGCAAATGTTGAGATTGGTGTCCTGTTTGTGATGGCGATTAGCTCGCTCGGTGTCTACGGCATCGTTTTGGCTGGTTATGCCTCGAACAACAAATATTCGCTCATGGGCGGTTTGCGGTCGAGCGCACAACTCATCAGCTACGAACTTGCTATGGGAATGGCCCTGGCCTCAGTCGTATTGGCAACGGGTTCCCTTAAGATGACGGAGATGCTCGAGTTCCAAGCGGAACCCTTATGGGGGGTTCAAAAGTTCTTTGGAATCGACAATCCGATTCAGAACTGGCTCGTCTTTACACCGTTCGGATTCATCGCCGCCGTTATCTTCGCTATCTGCGTTGTTGCCGAAACGAACCGAACACCCTTTGACCTGCCGGAGGCCGAAAACGAACTTATTGCTGGCTATCATACGGAATACAGTTCCATGAAGTTTGCGGTCTTTTTTATGGGAGAGTACGCCGCAATGTTTGTCTTTAGCGGAGTGTTTGCGACCATATTCCTTGGAGGCTACAACATTGCACCGATCAGGGCTTTGGAGCCCTTTAGCGGGTTGCCGTATATTGCCCCGATGGTTTTTCTTGGAAAATGTGCGTTCGGGATTACCGTCTTCATTTGGATGCGAGCTACCCTTCCGCGCCTGCGGTATGACCAGTTGATGTCCCTTGGTTGGCGCTCCCTGTTGCCCCTTGCTGTTGCTAACTTTATCGGCGTGGGCATATGGGTTATCGGTACGAATCAGGGTGGACAAGTGGATCCGTGGGCCGGGCTGGGCGCATGGTTTATCGCGTTTGCGATCTTTTTCGGACTTTACATGGCGATCAAGCAGACCGGGAAGGAACGGTTGGGGACGGCTTTGGATAAGAGAACGATTGAACTAGTGAGCGGAAACCCGGCAAATGCCATTGCGTTTGCGAAACCTGACAAGGTTGAAGTGGCGGTGGAGGCATGATGCCTGAATGGGTTGACGGTAAGACGATTTTGTTCGCGATGCTTGCTGGCCTGGCGGGAGCGACCGCGATTGGCGTGGTTGCATTTGGAAATGCCGTCCGTTCCGCACTGTGCCTGGTGCTGAACTTCTTTACGCTGGCGTTGTTGTACTTCACGCTGGACGCCGAGATGCTTGGCGTCACCCAAGTAATTGTTTACACAGGCGCGATCATGGTTCTGTTTCTGTTCGTGATTATGCTTCTCAACCTAGGATCGCCGGCAGCTTTAGAGGAGCGACCAGACTACATCAAAAAGGCACTGGGCTTTATGTTTGGCGGAGCTCTCTTTGGTGTCGTCGCGAGCCAAGTTGTTCGACCATTCATTGAAACTAAGCAGGTGTTTGCCCCAGACAATTATGGTGCTCCTCAGGGGATGGGTAAGGCGCTATTTACGACCTACGTTTGGCCATTTGAAATGGCCAGCATCTTGTTGGTCATCGGTATTGTTGGCTCGATCTTGCTCGCCAAGAGGAGGGTCTAATGGAGTCAAGCGTTCCCTTGGGCGGCTATTTGGCAGTGGGCTTGATGATGTTCATCGTCGGAGTTGTTGGCGTTGTTATCCGCCGCAACCCGATCGTAATATTCATGTGTATTGAGCTCATGCTGAACGCGGTCAACCTGACGTTGCTGGCTTTTGCGAAGTACGGCCCGATTGTTAAGGGAGCAGACCCGACTCAGACCGCGATGGCAGGTCAGATGATGGTGATTTTTGTGATGGCGGTTGCGGCGGCTGAGGTCGCGGTTGGACTCGGCATCATTATGGCGATTTACCGCTTGAGACACACGATTGACGTTGACGAAATGAGTGTGATGAGGGGCTAATGGAAGCAGCAAAGAATCTGATTTGGCTCGTTTTGTTCCTCCCCGTTGTCGGTTCGCTTATCCAGGCGCTTATCGGTGGTCGAGTGCTCAAGCAACTCGGCCCCAAGAAGGGCAAGGGGTTAATGGGCCTTCTGGCTGTCACCCCTATCGCCATAGCTTTTGGAATTGGCGCCTACCTCACAATGCAACTCAGCCAAGCTGAGCCAAGTTCCCGCCACGCCGTGGCCACGCTTTTTAGCTGGATTGATTTCAGTAGCATCAGTATTCCATTCGAGGTGATCATTGACCCACTGTCGATGACGATGGTGTTGATCATTACGGGCATCGGCTCGTTGATCCATCTGTATGCGACCGGCTATATGGCCGAAGAGAAGGAGTATCCGCGCTTCTTCACTTACTTGAATCTGTTTATCGCGGCTATGTTGATTTTGGTTCTGGGCAACAATCTCGCCTTGATGTTCATCGGTTGGGAAGGTGTAGGCGTTTGCTCGTATCTCCTGATCGGCTTTTGGTATAAGGATGTTGTCAATGCGAAGGCGGCTAACAAAGCGTTTATCGTAAACCGAATCGGCGACTGGGGATTAACGCTCGGGATGTTTCTGCTCGCGTCGTTCTTCTTGGCAAACATCGGGAAGATGCAAGTTGCGGCTGGGGAAACGCGCTGGCTGAGCTACGACGTTTTGTTGCCTAATGCAGTCACGCTTTTGCAATCGAATCCCGGAATTGCAACGGCGATCGCACTCTTGTTCTTTGTAGGAGCTTGTGGCAAGTCGGCCCAGTTTCCACTCTATTTCTGGTTGCCCGATGCAATGGCTGGTCCAACTCCGGTATCCGCTCTTATCCACGCGGCCACCATGGTCACGTCGGGTGTGGTCATGTTGAATCGGCTGCATGTGCTCTTCGAGCTTTCACCAGTTGCGAGCGCCGTGATTGCCATGGTTGGGGCTTTCACTGCTCTCTTTGCGGCTGCAATCGCTTTTGGTCAAACTGACATCAAAAAGGTTTTGGCTTACTCCACGGTCTCGCAGCTCGGATTCATGTTTATCGGATGCGGAGCGGGCGGCTATTGGACGGGCATGTTCCACGTAACCACCCACGCGTTCTTTAAAGCCCTGTTGTTCCTTGGCTCTGGCGCAGTAATCTATGCGATGGCGCACAACCAGGACATGCGAAACTACGGCAATTTGCGTAAGTATCTCCCGATTACATTTGCAACGATGTTCATCGGCTTTTTGGCCATAGCCGGTGTTCCGGGGCTGGCAGGTTTCTTCTCAAAAGAGGCCATTCTTGGTTACGCGCTTGGGAATCACCATGCCCAAGCTGGGGGCTACAATCTCGGCGTAGTTGCGGGATGGACCGGACTCGTCGTGGCTGCGATGACGGCTTGCTATATGACGCGGATGACTTGGCTCACTTTCTTCGGCCCAGAAAGGTGGCGAGCTATTCCGGAGGCGGCTCACCATGATCACCATGAGGAGCACGTTGAGCATCATGCCCACGCGGACCACGGGCCCGACG
The DNA here is from genome assembly GCA_040081075.1 of Fimbriimonadaceae bacterium. Taxonomy (GTDB): domain Bacteria; phylum Armatimonadota; class Fimbriimonadia; order Fimbriimonadales; family Fimbriimonadaceae; genus JANJUB01. The sequence continues at coordinate 16,619 of JBEBHJ010000029.1, forward strand.
AGCATGGATTCTTCATGACCGAAGACGAGTTGCACGCACAACCTCACGAGCATGAGCATCATCATGATTTAGATGCCTCCCATGCGCCCAAGGAAGTTCCGCCGAGCATGTATGTCCCGCTCGTTGTTTTGGCCGCACTTTCGCTATTCGGCGGCTATCTGCTCCATAACAACGAGATGCTGGAGAAGTGGCTATATCCAACCGGATTGCCTGTTCTAACTGAGCTTGAGAAACACCCGCACGGTCTGCCGCTTATGGCATTGTCAATAGGAGCCGCATCACTTGGCCTTGCTATTGGCTTGTTCATGTATTGGAAGGGGTTGCCGGCATCGGAAGGCTGGGACCTCACGAAGTGGGCACCCTGGCGGCGGGCCGCTGCAAACCAGTTTGGCTACGATGATGCCATGGTCTCTTCGGCGGTAGAGGGTGGCGATCAGATCGCGACCGCCCTTTGGAAGAGGGTCGACGTTGGCATTGTGGATCGCATCGTGAACGGACTCGGTGGCTTGGCAAACGGGGTTGGACGAGGGTTGTCATGGTTCCAAACCGGGCAGGTTCGAGGCTACGCATTGATGATGCTAGCCGGTGTCGCCTTACTTCTGGGATATGTGGCTTTTAAGATGAAGGCGCGCGAAACCGAGCCTATGGAACACGTTGAAATGACGCAGGAGGTAGCGCGAAGATGATCAGCCTAACCGTGTTTTTGCCGCTACTAGGGGCGCTTTTGCTAGCCTTTCTGCCAAATAGTCAGCTTAAGACGATTCGATATGGCGCATTGCTCATCACAATCGCGACAATGCTGGTCAGCATTTTTGGATTGTTCCTGAAGTTCAACTCGAACACGTTTCACTTCCAAATGGTTGAGTTCATCCCGTGGATGAAGAGTGCGGGAATTCACTATCGCATGGGCGTGGACGGAATCAGCATTTGGCTCATTCTGCTCACAACTTTTTTGACCGTAATCTCAACTTGGTTCAGCTTTTACGTTAAGGACCGAGTTAAGGCCTACATGATCAGCATTCTTGTGCTCGAGACCGCCATGTTGGGCGTTTTCACGAGCCTGGACATGATCCTCTTTTACTCGTTTTTCGAAGCGTCGCTTGTGCCCATGTGGTTGCTCATCTCTATCTGGGGCGGCGCAAATCGAAAGTATGCCGGTTTGAAATTCTTCATCTACACGTTCGCTGGTTCGATTTTTATGCTCCTCGGCATCATCATGATGGCGTGGTTGAATCGAAAAGTTACGGGAACGTGGTCATTTGATCTGGTTGAAATCCAAGCTAACGTCGCAAGTGGGCAGTTATGGGCAAGTGCCATGGCTCTTCAGCCCTTCATCTTCTGGTCGTTTGCATTGGCCTTCTTGGTCAAGTGTCCCGCGTTTCCATTCCACACGTGGCTTCCGGATGCACACGTTGAGGCGCCGACCGCTGGGTCTGTGATTTTGGCCGGTGTGTTGCTGAAGATGGGAACTTATGGATTCTTAAGATTCGTGTTGCCGCTCTTTCCCGATGCGCTCCGCGATAACACGTTGCCGTTGATGATCATTGCCGTCGTGGGCATTCTTTATGGTGCAATCGTAGCCGCTGTCCAGCCTGATGTGAAGAAGCTTGTGGCCTACAGTTCTGTGTCGCACATGGGATTTGTTCTGCTCGGAATCTTCTCGCTAAGCCAGATGGGCATGATGGGCGGGGCGATGCAACAACTTAACCACGGAATCAGCACCGGTGCGCTATTCCTTTTGATTGGGTTGATCTACGAGCGACGCCACACCCGAAACTTCAGCGATTTCGGCGGTCTAAAAGCTCAGATGCCCATCTACTCGGCGATCTCCTTGATCGTAATGCTGTCAAGCGTGGGGTTACCAGGATTGAACGGATTTGTGGGAGAGTTCCTTGCCTTATTCGGAGCATTCCAATCAAGTTGGGCTGGACTCTACGGCCTAAACTATTGGCTTCCAGCGCTGGCAGGGATCGGCGTGATTCTGTCTGCGGTGTATCTCCTTTGGATGTTCCAAAAGGTGTTTTACGGGCCAAATAACAATCCAGAGAATCAGCGGCTGAAGGACATCAAACCGTGGGAAATTGCAATGGCGGGCACGCTTGTTGTCATGATCTTCGTCGGAGGGGTTTTCCCGAATATCTTCTTGAAACCAATGGAGAAGTCCATCACGGCAACTCGCATGATGGCTATTAATCCCGTTGGCCAAAGGCCAACCTGGCGAGACAACACCCATGAGATTGATGTGGCCGGAGGATTGACCGCAAACGGCGTGACCATTGCGCCGCCTTCGCCATTTCCAACGGCAGAGTTTGCTAAGAATGCCAATGCAAATGGGGCGGTTGCTACTAAGATCGAAGTCCCATCGGGTGTAGCGGCGGAAAAGGAGGAGGTTCGATGATCGAAGCAATCGCGAATCAGCTTGGGTATTCGGTCAGCCAAACAAGGGAAGTCTGGAGCCCTTTCAGCCGCGCCTTGGATGCTGGAGTGGAACTCAATAGGTTGTATACGCTGGAGCCAGAACGAGCAGAGCAAACGATGGCCGAATTCGTAGGTGCCGCTAAAGAGGAAATAGAAGCGAGCGCGGGTGGGCTGATTGTTTATCGCCTCAAGGGCGCCGAACCGAAGTTCGCCTCGCCGATGGAGTATGGTGGCCACTATCTTGAGGTTGATCGAGAACTCCTTGCCAATGGTCTCGAAAAGTCAAACGTTGCTCTGGTGATTGAGGGTGGGCCGGAGACCTATCTCGACTTTGTGAGCGACTTGCCCGCAACTGTATTCGTGTGGAACTCCCTTGAGACCAATATGAGCCTGGAAGAAATGGAAGAAATGCGTTCTGGCAAGTTTATCGATCTAAGCCAACTCAAACAGGAGGCATGCATTGGATCCTAGCGTTTCTGATATCGTCAAGCAGTTCCAGATCCCGACCGACCTGGATTTTAACCTGATCATGCCAACCCTCATGGTGGCGCTTACGGGGATCTTCGCTTTGCTGATGCAAGTGGTTCAGAAGAAGCGAGACAATCGTCCGATCATCTTCATCTCGTTGGTTGGGCTGTTGTGCGCGGCTGGAGCCGTTGTCAGACAATTTGGTATGCCGGACGCCGGCGCCTTTGCGGGAATGGTGCTTCGGGACCAGTTTACACTGGTTACTCACCTTATTCTCATCTTTGCATGTGCGATGACGTTGGTGTTTTCGGAAGGCTATTTGCAACAAAAGAAGATTGCATTTAGCGAGTTTTATCCGCTTGTGACTTGGGCAACCTGTGGCGGCATGATAATGGTGTCCACGAACAACTTGCTCGTCATGTTCCTTGGACTTGAAATGCTCTCGATTGCGCTCTACGTACTTGCCGGAATGAGCCGTTCGGAGCAGCGTTCCGAAGAATCAGCGATCAAATATTTTTTGCTTGGAGCATTTGCGAGCGCGTTCTTCCTATACGGCATTGCATTCTTCTTCGGAACCACCGGTTCACTCGACCTCACTGCAATGTCCGCGGCGTATTCTGCCGCCCCTCAAAACGGTCAAGTCATGGCCCTTTTCGGGGTGATGATGTTGCTCATCGGCCTAGCCTTTAAGAGCGGTATGGTGCCATTCCATCAATGGACGCCCGACGTTTATCAAGGGGCACCAACCAACGTTACGGCATTTATGGCAGTGGGATCGAAGGTCGCCGCTATCGCCGCTTTGTATCGCGTTTTCCAAGAAATAAGGCCAATGGCGGACGTGTTGATGACACCGCTCATGGTTATCGCCGGACTTACGATGGTTATTGGAAACGTGGTGGCGTTGCGTCAAAAAGATATCAAGCGGGTGCTCGGCTACTCGTCCATTGCGCACGCTGGCTACCTGTTGACCGGATTACTTGCGAACTACGTGGCTCCGGACAAAGCTCCATCGGTGACCACTCTCTATTTCCTGGTGAGCTACGCATTTGTCACACTTGGCTCATTTGCAGTGATTTCGTTGATCGCGAAGGATGGCAAAGAGGTCACGAAGATTGACGAGCTTAAAGGTCTTTACAGACGTTCGCCCTTCGCGGCCATTGCGTTGTTGCTGTTCATGGTTTCCCTCATTGGAATTCCGCCAACAGCGGGATTTGTTGGAAAGTTGAAGATATTCCAGGATGCGCTGGCCGCCGACTTGGCCCCCCTTGCCATCATTTTGGCGATTAGCTCGGTCATTTCCGTTTACTACTACCTTGTGATCGCACATAAAGCGTTTGTCGAGGAAGATGCAGAGAGAGCAACAATGCCGATCACAAAGCCAGTCATGATCGCGAGCGTCATCTGTATGGCAGGTGTGATCTTGGCGGGAATCTTCAACTCGCCTGTCACGAGTTGGCTTTCCCAGTCCGAACCAGAACCTGAGGTTACGGCTTCTAAGTGAAGATTGCGGTAAGTCATTACAGCTATTTTGCCGCTCACCGCGACGGGCGGATGAATATCGGTCAGTTCATTCATGAAGCCGCGCGAATCGGCGCAGAAGGGGTGGAATTGCTATCTCCACTTTACCGAGATCCGGCCGCGGATAAGGCGATGGCCAAGCAAGCCCTCGGGGAAACGGGCTTAGCTGTTCCGATTTTTAGCGTAGGAAACAACTTTGCAAAGCCGAGTGAACTCGAACGAGCGGATCAACTCGAGCAAATTCGGTTCGGCATTTCCGAGGCGGTTGACTTTGGGGCATCGGTAGTTCGGGTCTTTGCCGGCGACTTATCGGAGGGAATCCAGTTTGATGACGCTCAAAAGTGGATTGTCGAGGGTTTAGCTTTAGCCTCCTCGGTGGCCGCAGACGCGGGCGTTAAGTTAGCACTCGAGAACCACGGCAAACTCGCGGGTCGGGGCGATCAGATCGCATCTCTCATCGAGGCCGTTCGTGAGAAGTGCGGCAACGAAGCGTTGGGGGCCAACCCAGATTTCGGTAACTTCATGCTCGTGGATGAGTGTCCGTGTTGCGCTATCACGCAGGTTTCGAAATATGCCGTCATGGCTCATGCCAAAGACTTTGGACTAGCAACGGAAGGATTCCGATCGCTTGAGGGAAAGATTTATCAAGGCACTGTCATTGGAGAAGGCGAAGTGCCGATCCAAAAGTGCATTGATGAGCTTAAAAGTGCGGGCTTTGATGGTTGGTTGAGCGTAGAATATGAAGGGACAGAGGACCCCCTGACGGCCGTCCCACGATCCGTTTCAAACCTCGAACGGATGGTTTGAACACATGAGTCACAAATTTGGAATGGTTGCCATGATCGGGAAACCGAACGTCGGCAAGAGCACGCTTCTTAACTCGATGGTGGGTCAAAAAGTGTCGATTGTAAGCGCACGCCCCCAAACAACCCGTCGACAAGTGATGGGTATCGTTACCGGCGAAGGCTACCAGATCGCGTTCATTGATACGCCCGGCATCCATGAACCGCATACGCTGCTAGCCCGCTCAATGGTCGAGCAGGCTCGTCAGAGTCTAGGAGACGTTGATCTCGTCCTCTACGTGGCCGATGCTTCAAAGCGAGTGGAGGAACTAGACAAGCAAATCGCTGATCTTACAAAGGGCTTGCCTGTCATCGTTTGTCTGAACAAAATGGACAAATTGAAACCTGAGTTCGTCGTCGAGACAGTTGAAGCCTACTGCACGCTCTTTCAGACCGAGAAATACATGATGACAGTGGCGACCCAAGAGCGCAATGTGCCGGTGTTGGTTGATATGATTGTTGATGCCTTGCCTGAGGGTGAGTCCATGTTTGACGAGGACGACTTCACCGATCAACCCATGCGTTTCATGGCGGCTGAACTGATACGAGAGAAAGTTCTGCTGTCCACCCGAGAGGAAGTGCCCCACGCTACCGCCGTTCGCGTTGAATCGTGGGAAGAAGAGCCCAAACGGACCTATATTCGGGCAGAAATAATCGTTGAAAAAACTGGGCAAAGGGCGATTCTCATTGGCAAGGGCGGGCAATTTCTCAAGGATATCGGAACTAAGGCACGATTAGAGATTGAAGCGTTGATTGGTCGCCCTGTGTTCCTGGAGTTGTTTGTGAAAGTTCGTGAAGACTGGCGCATGAACCCGAGAATTCTCAACGAGTTGCGGGAGGACTAAGTCTTGAAAGTTTTGGTGCTGGGCGGTTCAGGTATGTTGGGGACAGACCTTTGCGCCGAGCTCAGGCGCCGTGGTTTTGCATTCGAGGCTCCACGAACTATCGAGTGCGATATCACGAATCCGACTTCGCTCGCCACTTTTTTCGAGGGTCGATCTTATGACTTTGTGGTCAACTGTGCGGCTTATACCGCGGTTGACTTGGCTGAGTCTGAGCAGGATTCGGCACTTCTGGTTAACTCCCTCGGCGCAGGATACTTGGCGCAAATATGTAGTATTACTGGCGCTAAACTTATTCATATTTCGACCGATTTTGTTTTCGATGGCTTACAAGATGCCCCCTACTCAGAGGATGCCGTTACGAACCCCCTCAGCGTTTACGGGTCTTCAAAGCTAGAGGGTGAGCGGTCGGTGCTAGCAACCGGGGCAACTGTCGTTCGGACGGCTTGGCTCTACGGTGTTCATGGTAAGAGCTTTCCCCGCACGATCATCGGGGCTTGGCAAGCCGGGAAGACACTACGTGTTGTAGGAGACCAAATCGGATGTCCGACGAGCACGGTCGACTTATCGCGAGTGTTGGTTGATTTGATTGAGCTCGGTGCGCCGATGGGGATGTTTCATGCCTGCGGACCGGAAGCCATGAGTTGGCACGAATTTGCCTGCCGCGCGATCTTGGCGGCGAGCGGTGAGGATGTTCATGACCGAGTTGTGGCCATCAAGACCGAAGAATGGCCAACTCCAGCAAAGAGGCCCCGTAACAGCGTCTTGGCTGACTCAAGGCTAATGGCACTTGGAATAGCTCCAATGAGGCCCGTGAACGAGAGCCTTGGTGAGTTTGTGACGGCTTTAGGCTCGTAATTTCTGACCCTTTTCGCGTTTGGACTCAGAGGTTCGGCAAGCAGCCGAGCAGCAACGTTCAGTCAACACCTCGCACGAGGCGCACATAATCATGCGATCGTTGCATAGAACGTTTGCACAGTTGACGTAGTTTGCGCAGAGCTCTCCACACTCACGGCATCGAGTCAGCGGTTCCGCTTTCGGACCAGCTGAAGTCACAACCCGGTCGTCAAAAACCACGTTGACTCCCTCAAATCCTTCACCTTCAGTCTCCGGGTTTTGGGCGTATTTGACGATTCCACCATGTAATTGGTAGACACTTTCAAAACCATTCTCCAGCATCCATGTGCTCAGTTTCTCGCAGCGAATGCCTCCCGTACAATAGGTTAGAATTTGCTTTCCGGCCAGTTCGTCCCGGTGCGTCTCAAGCCAAGCGGGAAACTCGCGAAAATTCTCAACGGGTGGACATACCGCACCCTTGAATCGACCCACCGTGCTCTCGTAGTTATTGCGGCCATCGAGCAAAATCACATTGTCCTCATTCATCTTCTTGCGCCATTCGGCGGGGGAGAGATGAATACCCGTCCGCTCTTGAACCGGGGTTGATAACGGTGTCCCAAGAGTGATGATCTCGGGGCGGACTCGAACATGCATTCCCTTGAAAGTGTGACCCTCACACTCCTCAACTTTAAACTCCATTCCGGCAAAGCGATCATCGGCGAGGAGAGCCGTTTGGTAGGCCATACATGCTTCTGGTGTGCCGCTAACGCTACCGTTGATACCTTCAGTGGCAACCAAGATGCGGCCCTTCAATTCGAGCCTCTCACACAGCACGCGATGCTCCTGAGCAAACGACTCTGGTTCATCGATTTGGCAAAACCAGTAATAGAGAAGAACTTGGTATCCCATCGGTTACAGCTAATTGTGCCGCATTTCAGGGTCAGCAAGAAAGTCTGGGGGCGTTGGAGCCTCAATTTCGAGTTCCTCGTTTGAGAATGGATGACGGAAAACCAGGCGAAACGCATGCAACTGCAGCGGGGCGGTGTGCATGTGTTGAGGCGCATAGAGCAGGTCTCCAAGGACCGGATAGCCGATTGCTGCTAAGTGGACCCGTATCTGGTGGGTGCGGCCCGTTTCTAACCGGCATCTAACGAACGTGCCGGCATCGAGATTAGCCAAGCCTCGCACGTGGGTCAAGGCTGATTTGCCTCCGGGAATGACGGCCATCTTTAGGCGATTCTTTGGGTCCCTTGCGATTGGGGCTTCTATCCGTCTCCAGGAGTCTTTCTCAAACGGGAAGTCACGGGCAATGATGGCAAGATACTCTCGCTGAATTTCCCGAGTTTGGATGCCTTTTGCCAGTGCGAGGTGACTGGCGTCATCTTTGGCGACTAAGAGGAGGCCGGTAGTTTCCTTGTCCAGGCGGTGAATAATGCCTGGGCGATACGAGTTCCCGATTGAGCTTAGGCCAGACGCACGGGAAAGGAGCACATTGACCAGCGAAGGTGATTTGAGGGTCGGAGCCGGGTGAGTAGCCAAACCTCTAGGCTTGTTCACCACCAGCAAATGCTCATCCTCAAAAAGAATCTCAAGAGGCATTTCGAACGGGGTCAAATCGTGCATCGGCCGATCAACGGGTGCATCAAGCCGGACCGTCATTCCTGGGATCGCCCGGAAAGAGCGCTTCTGCGCGACTCCGTCGACGAGCACTTTGCCGCTGTCGATCAACTCAGTTAGCCGGGAGCGACTGAACTCCGGGAGTTTGATCGCGAGAAATCGATCCAACCTGTCTGATGAGTCAACCAGAAGTTCTATGGGCCTAGTATTCCCTTTGACATCCATAGAGGAATGATCTCCACTTCAAGTAGCGAAGCTCGAACGAGTGGGTCTTGCGAAAGTGCAGTTTCAATTCCCTTTGTATCTTCCCCCGAAAAAATGGCCGCTTCACGAACCTTCTTAGCCGAACGAATCTCGCCGTGGACTCCTAAACCGTGGGTTTGCTTGAGGCTGGCGATGTAGTCGAGATGCTCTTTCATGATTTGAGCATTCACGGGCCTCAGGGACTTGCCCTGAGTGAACAAAACGAGCCGAAATGGAACAATCGCTTCTGGATCAACGCTGGCGCGCTTAAACGAGTCGGGGCTAATTTTCCACTCCATAAGTGAAATCCCCATGATGTCATGGGCTACATAGGGGTCATTTTTGAAAAGCGCGGGAACATCGGCTTCGTTCTCGACATGCACAATGGTAATACCGCGTCGCTCCTTGGCGGGATCCTGCAAGGGCCCAGCCGCCAACAGGTGGTGCTTGTTATACTGCTCGCCCATGTTGGCCAAGTGGGCGGCTTGCATCTTCTCAAGTTCGCCTTTATCATCCGGGCGCTTGCCCTCACCCTTCATGAAGAACATGAGGAAAATTTTCTTTTCCGGTGTCACAGTTTGAGTGAACCCCAAGGCGGCAAGGCACAACAAAACAATACAGATCGCTTTCACTTTATAGATATTACTCCCTCGCCGGTTCAAAGTTCGAAAATTCGACATTGGGGATGTCCATATCCCCTCGCCCGGATGGCGGAGATCGATCTGGCTCAAGTGCTAGAGGGCCAAGTAGATCCCATGATTGCCCGTTAGAACATTACTCTGCGTGATTCTTTCAAAGTTCGAGAATTCGGCTTGCGGTTTCCATGTCTTTATCGCCGCGACCACTTAGATTGACCAAAACACGCGTTCCCCCTGGCAGGAAACCGGGTCTGATTAAAGGAGCGAAAGCGTGGGCGGATTCGAATGCGGGGATGATTCCTTCTTTCTCTGCCAGCCATCGAAATGCCTTCAAAGCTTCATCATCAGTAACAGCAAGATAGCTCACGCGCCCCGAGTCTTTGAGGAACGAGTGCTCAGCTCCAACGCCTGGATAATCCAAACCAGCGCTTACCGAGTGCGTAGGCAGGACTTGACCTTGCTCGTCTTGCATCAGGTAGCTGTAGGATCCGTGTAAAACTCCGGGAGAGCCTGCCGTCAGCGGGGCGGCATGTTGGCCCGAGTCCAATCCCAACCCTCCGGCTTCAACTCCGTAAAGGCTCACAGAGGCGTCATCGAGAAATCCGGCGAAGAACCCGATGGCGTTCGAGCCGCCGCCCACGCACGCGATTCCAGCATCGGGCAGGCACTCATGCCTTTCGAGATACTGCTTTCGAGCCTCTTCGCCAATCACCTTTTGGAACTCTCGCACCATGTAGGGATAAGGGTGTGGCCCAGCGGCGGTGCCGATAACATAGTGCGTGTCTCGGACGTTCGTGACCCAGTCTCTCATGGCTTCATTGAGGGCGTCCTTGAGCGTTCGGGTACCGCTGGAAACGGGGTGAACCTTTGCACCAAGCAGCTTCATCCGAAAAACGTTGAGTTGTTGGCGCGCGCAGTCTTCCTCACCCATGTAGACTTCACACTTCAGCCCAAAGAGGGCACAAACGGTTGCCGTTGCTACTCCGTGCTGTCCCGCGCCGGTTTCTGCGATGATCCGCTGCTTGCCCATTCGACGTGCCAGCAGGCACTGCCCGAGCGCGTTGTTAATCTTGTGTGCGCCAGTGTGGTTAAGGTCTTCTCGTTTGATCGTCACCCTTAGCCCGGTGGCTTCGCTGAGCCGCGCTGCTTCCGTTATTGGCGTAGGTCGACCAACATATTGGGAGAGCAACAAGTCAAATTCGGCCTTGAATGACGGGTCAGCCCACGCCTTTGTAAACTCCTGATCAAGCTCCTCGAGTGCGGGCATGAGTGTTTCGGGAACATAGCGACCACCATATTCACCAAATCGTCCGCGCGCGTCAGGAATTGTTGCCATCCAATTAGATTGTGGCGCATCTTGCGCTATCATATAGAAACTATGGCTGATCCTAAAGATGTTGCCGCCAATAAGATTGTTCGCCAAATGTTTGGCCGCAGAGGCATAGATGTCACCCGGGCCGACCTTCGTGTGATGCACGGAGTTTGCTACATTCGCGGCGCAGTTGCTGCTATTCCGGGCAGCGGAATTACCGACCTTAAACTTGAAGTTCAAAATATTGCTCGTTTGCTTACTCAGAAAGGCGGAATCAAAGACGTGGTTGTCGACTGTCAGTTCCGAAGCTGACATTCAGAATTTCGGGAACTATTTCTAACGCTCAATCCTTCTAATCACCGTGACTCATCTACTCGCGATTGCCGTGACGCTGGCTCCTGGTCAAACGGGGATGCCCGACATTGGTCGCTTGCTTGGTAAACCAATCCCAGATTTTGCGATGACCTCGACCGATGGTGGGAAGTTGACCAAGAAGTCGTTGTTCGGTAAAGTCTACGTATTAGATTTTTGGGCTTCCTGGTGCGGACCGTGCAAAATCGTTTCGGGGCATCTCAACGATTTTCATAAGAGTTACGCCAAGAAGGGGCTCCATATCATTGGAGCTAATATGGGGGAGGACCCTAAGTCGAAAAATGTTGCGGCCCTTTACAAGAAGGAGCACAAGTACGCCTATACATTCACAAAGGAAAACGACAAGCTTGCCGGAAAACTCGGTGTTGTTAACTTGCCGACTCTCATCCTTGTTGATCAGAAGGGCACAGTGGACAAAATCTTTGTGGGATGGCATCCAACCGAAGTTGGAGCCAAGCTAGAAGAGCGCATAAAGGCTCTCCTGAATTTGGATAAGTAGTCGCAGAGCAGAATCGGGCAAAATGAGCTATGTTAGCTCCGCTTTGCCTCCTATGTAGCCTCCCCCTTCAGGGGATGGTGGTCAGCGACAGCCAGATCGCGAGCGAAGTAGGCGCTCAAATCATGCGTCAGGGCGGTAACGCGGTTGATGCCGCCGTTGCAACCGGATTCGCCCTAGCGGTAACGCATCCAGCCGCAGGCAACATTGGAGGTGGCGGATTCATGATTGTGCGCATGGCGGATGGTCGAGAAGTCGCGATTGATTACCGCGAGACCGCTCCCACCAGTGCCACGCGAGACATGTATTTAGATCCCTCCGGAACTCCGACCAAGGATTCTTTGATCGGTTATCGAGCCGCCGGCATCCCAGGAACCGTAGCTGGCCTTTGGGAAGCTCACAAGCGATTCGGCAAGTTGCGATGGAGTCAAGTTGTTCTCCCAGCCGTCAACCTCGCTAAGGACGGATTCAAAGTTCCGGCTGGCTTAGCTGCCAGTCTAAGAGCCACAGCCGAAAGCTTCAAGCCATTTCCAGCAAGCTACGCGCAATTCAACCGAAATGGTCAATTCTATGTCGAAGGCGAGACGTGGGTACAGCCCGAGTTGGCGACGACGCTCGCGAGAATCCGGGACAAAGGGGCGAAAGGGTTCTATGAGGGTGATACCGCCAAGTTGCTGGCGGAAGCAATGGCGGCGAATAAGGGGCTCATTACGGCATCAGATTTAGCCAACTACAAACCAGTTCTTCGAAAGCCTTTGCGCGGATCGTATCGCGGTTACAGCATAACGACGATGCCCCCGCCCAGCTCGGGCGGAGTCGCCATGATCCAGATGTTGGGAATGATCGAGAATGACAATCTGATTGGCCTTGGCTGGAATCAGTCGCCTTACTTGCATTTGTTGGTTGAGTCGATGAAACGTGCGTTCGCCGATCGCGCTGAGCACCTTGGTGATCCAGACTTTGTGGAGGTGCCGGTTGCACAACTTTTGAATAAAGATTACATCTCAAACTTACGCAAAAGCATTGGTGATCGGGCAAGCGAATCGAAGAACGTCAAGCCCTTCGGAGGCAACGAGAGGGAAGAGACCACCCACTTTTCGGTTGTGGATTCGGCTGGAAATGCAGTTTCAAATACCTACACGTTAAACGGCGGATATGGCTCGTTCGCAACGGTTCACGGAGCCGGATTCCTCCTGAATAACGAAATGGACGACTTCACTTCCGCACCGGGAAAGCCAAACGGATACGGATTGATTCAGAGCGAGAAGAACGCGATTCAACCCGGGAAACGCCCACTATCTTCGATGACTCCGACGATCGTCACCAAAGACGGCAGACTAGTGTTGGTCCTGGGGTCGCCGGGCGGGCCCACCATCATCAATACCGTGATGCAAAACATCCTGAACGTGCTTGTCTTCGGAAAAACTCCCCAAGAAGCGGTTTCTGCTCCAAGATTTCATCACCAATGGATGCCTGACGAGATTCGATGGGAACGAACCGGTTTAAACGCCAGTCTTCGATCAGAGATGGAAGCCAAGGGCCACAGATTTGCCAAAAACGGGGGCTCAATGGGTTCTTGCCACCTCATTTTTATCGAACCAGAGTCTGGCCGGAGAGAAGCAGGAACCGATCCCCGAATCTCAACCTCTGGCAGCGCTTCGACCGACTAACCGAACGCGAACTTGGGACATTGTGCCCATACCCTGACCTAGATTCGGTTTTGGCATTCTATTTGCCCTGTCCACCAATATGAAACGCAAAGCGTTCACGTTGATCGAAGTAACCATTGTTGTTTTGCTCATTGCAATCCTCATGGGAATCGCGGTTCCGCAGTTCTTGAAGTCGCGAGCCGCAGCCCAAACTCGGACATGCGTTAGATCCTTAAGAGCCATAGAAAACGCAAAGGAAATGTGGGCTATGGCAACACGACAACCGGAAGGGGCCACGCCCGTTGCGGCTGATTTGGTGCCGGATTTCTTGAAAAAGGTAGAAGTGTGCCCAGCAGGCGGAACCTACGATTTCAAGGCGGTGGGGACTAGAGCGACTTGTACTGTAGGAAATCCTCATAGCCTGTAATCGGGCACAATCTTAGGCATGGTGCCTGGGTTCGGTTTAGATGCGGATTCCGCTGAATACTTGCGCCGTTCTTTTGGCACGCCACTTTACGTGCTAGACGAGGCCACAATCGTTCGAAGCATCGGTTCGTTCCGCGAGGCCCTGGGCCGACTCCCGAACAAAACCCGCATTTCATATGCGTCAAAAGCAAACTCAACTGTCGCAGTATTACAAGTTGCCGCGCGGGAAGGATGCCATATTGATGTGGCGAGTTTGGGCGAATTGGCCGCCGCGGAAATGGCAGGGGTCGACCCAACAAACATCACCTTTCATGGCAACAACCGAAGCCGCCACGAACTCGAAGAAGCACTGAGAAAGGGAATTGGTGAGATTGTTCTCGATTGTTTAGAAGACATCGAGAACGTGGCCGCTCTTGGACAGGCCTCCTCACAGGTTTCCCTGCGTGTTAACCCATCGCTTGAAACCGGTTTACATCCAAAAATCGATACGGGCAGTGCTCTCTCAAAGTTTGGATTCACGATTGCTGACGGGCAAGCGAAACACGCGCTAACCTGCGCGTTGGATTTAGGATTGTCTGTTACCGGCCTTCATCTTCATATCGGTTCTCAAATATTTGATAGCGAACTCCACTCCCGCGGGTTGCGTGCGCTTGTAGATTTTTGCAAAGTGTGCCCCGGAAATTGGCAGTTGCTTAACGTAGGCGGCGGTTACGGCGTAAGTTATGTGGATGAGGCTCCGCTCGATTTGAACCAACTCTTTACAAACCTTGGTGCCATTGGCGCCGATGCGATCATCGGCATTGAACCGGGAAGAGCACTGGTGGCGAGTGCCGGCGTTACGCTTTATACCGTTGGCGCAATCAAGCATGTGAACGGAGTTCGAATGGTCGCGGTGGACGGAGGACTAGCCGACAATCCGCGTCCAGCCCTATATGGAGCTAGGTACAGGGTGACGTGCCCAGCGAAGCCTAACTCTGTTTCACTAGCTAAGATCGTGGGGCGGCATTGCGAGAACGATGTGCTTATTGAGGAAGCTCTGTTGCCGCATGACCTGCGTGGCGGCGACCTTTTGCAGGTTCACTGCACGGGCGCTTACAACAGTTCGATGGCGAGTAACTACAACCGATACCCCCGGCCCGCAGCGGTGTTAATGCGCGAAACCGGTGCAGTATTGGTTCAACGAAGGGAGACGATTGAAGACATGTTGCTAAGGGAGGTGCCGCTTGGGATTTAACAGCGTTCCGCCAGACATTATTGCGGCCTATGTGATTGTGCTCTTTTTCGGCATCGGAATTCACGAATACGCCCATTGCAAAGTGGCAGACATGTGCGGCGACCCCACGCCAAGCTTTTACGGTCGAGTTACATTGAACTTGTTTAAGCACTTCGATGCACAAGGGGTGATCATGATGGTCATGTGTGCCTTCTTTGGAATCGGAATTGGCGGTGGAAAGCCCGCCCCCTGCAATCCCGCAAAAATGGGAAATCCGCGTTGGGATGGGTTTGCAACTGTTCTCGCCGGACCCCTAAGTAACTTGGCACAAGCTGCAATTTTCGCGCTTGTTTTTCGACTAGTTGGCACTCAGAACGGATTGCCGGATTTCGCAAACAAGGTCATTCTGATCGGAATTATCGCGAATCTCAGCATGATGTTGTTTAATCTAATCCCGTTTGGACCGCTTGATGGTCATTGGCTTGTGGGATTCCTGCTCCCGGAGAAGCAACGGTTCCACTGGTTCAAGATTAACCGAGCGATTGGGATGCTTGGCCTGATGATCGTGGTAACGGTTTTCAACCAAATTGCAATGGCCGGTGGTCCCGATGTGATCGGGATGATCATCTATCGCCCATTGATGTACTTCTTCAAACTCCTGACCGGAGTTTCCATTGAGTTATAATCTGGCTTCCATGGAACGGAAGCGAATTCTCAGCGGCATGCGGGCCAGTAACCCGCGACTCCATTTAGGCAACTACGAAGGAGCCTTGCGGCCTTGGGTTGCCTTGCAAGATGAATACGACATGTATTGCATGGTCGCTGACTGGCATTCGCTCACAACGATTCGGCAGGGCGACGTTTTTGACCTCAATCGGAACTCAATCGAGATTGCAAAGGATTATGTTGCTGCCGGGCTCGACCCCGATCGTTGTGCGATCTTTGTGCAATCGCAGGTGCCCGAGCATGCGGAGTTGCACCTTGCCCTTTCAATGGTTGCTGGACTAGGCAAGCTTGAGCGAGTCCCAACGTTCAAGGAGAAGAAAGATGATCTCGGGGCGGAGCAGCAGGTTTCTTACGGCTTGTTGGGGTACCCAGTGCTTCAGGCGGCGGACATCCTGCTTTACAAGCCCTATGGAGTCCCGGTCGGAAAAGACCAGGCTCCCCATTTAGAGGTCTCACGCGAGATTGGGCGCTCATTTAACTCCATGTTTGGAGTCGAAGTCTTCCCCGAATTTGTGAACATCATCGATAAGGATGAACTTCGCTCCAAGGTTCCGGGCCTTGATGCCGACGAGAATGGCGTACTGCGAAAGATGAGCAAGTCGTACGACAACTGCATTTATCTGAACGATTCACCCGATGAAACGGCAAAGCGGATCAAGGGTGCGTTTACGACTCCGTCGAAGCTCAAACGGGACGATCCGGGGATACCCGAGGGCTGTTCGGTCTGCCAATTCCTCAAAATTTATTCGCCGAATTGGGAGACATGCTGGGAAGAAGATCGAAAGGGTTTGCGCGGTTGCATGCAAAACAAAACTGAATGCACCGAGGCCGTAAACGAATACCTGCGACCCTTCCGTGAGCGAAGAAACGCGTTGGACGATGGGGATATCTTGGAGATATTAGCTAAAGGCGCCGACAAGGCGCGAGCCTTTGCCGGTCAAACCATGGCCGAAGTGCGCTCGGCCATGAAACTTATTCAATAGCGGCTTTGATTTTCTTGTGAGAATCATCAAGTGGCACAAAGAATAAGCTGGCTAGTCCCGGGATGGAGGCGAAAATGACGGCAATGAACACGCCCCGATAGCCGAAGTTGGATTGCAAGACTCCACTCAAGACGCCGGCCAACATAATGCAAAGGGCACCCATTCCCGTGCCGATCGCGTAATGAGCAGTTTGAAAGTTGCCTCTCTGGGCCACCCACATCAGGTACACCATGTATCCAGCAAAGCCAAAGCCGTAACCGAATTGGTCCACAAAAATGATCCCGCCAAGGGTCATATTAAGGGGTCCAGGCCAGTCCAGATAGAGAACTTTCATTGGAAGGGTGCCATAGCTCGCCCAAAGGTAGAGCAGGTTAGGCACGTGCATGGCGAGTGCCAAGGGGATGAACGCTTTCTTGAGCCCAATTTTTGACACAACCAAGCCCCCAACGATGCCGCCCAGAATAATCCCAACGACTCCAACAAAGCTGGAAATAACTCCAATTTGCTCATTTGGTATGGCCAGTCCACCCTTGTCTATGGAGTCTTTCAGAAACAACGTGGTGATCTTGCCCACCAGCGCTTCGCCGAAACGATAGAACAACACGAAGAACAGGATCGCAGGGAAGCCTTCTTGCTTGATGAAGGAACCAAGGGCGACTCCGACCTCAGACCCACGAATAAGGCGTATTGCTTGGACTACGCTGACATACAGAAGCGTTGCGCAAAGGGCGAGCTGAATCAGTTCAGTTCCTATCGGTCCAAGGGACAAGTGGACAAATGGAATTGAGTTGTCTTCCGGCAACCTCCAACCTTTCCACTTACCAGCCGCGTCACCCCCTAAAGCAGCAAACATGCCGTGTGCGCCGAGCCTCACAATTGCGTTCGCTGTGAAGTATCCGGAAAGACCACACGACAAGAGATAGCCCGTTCGAAGGAGGTTCGCTGACGTTTCAGCACGGTCAGTTGATCGCATCGAATCAGCCTCGGGCTTTGGCAATGTCATTCGAGCAAGCAGAGACAGCAAGCCATAAATTGCGGCGCCAACGGCCATGACGATAACCCAAACGGCTCCCGGATCTTGACCCCTTACCGGAGATCCTACTTTGAACGGACCGCTTTCGGTGGCGAGCGTTCCAATCTTCTCGTCCCTGCCTAGGCGACTTACGTAAACATCTCCGTTTTCGGACACGCTCATTCCCGAAATCCCGGGCGGCACGACTATCGGTGGCTCAACGAGGTATCCCTTTCCCGACCCAAGGTTTCCATTGAGCGCCTCAAGTCTCATGGAACTAAGTTTTGTGAGGACGCCGTCCTTCTTAAAGCTGACCGGCGCACCGCTTGCCGTTACTTCTAGCGGAGGAAGCTTCATCATTAGGCCAGCTTCAAACACTAGGACCGAAACGCAGAAAAGACGACCCAAGCGGTAGAACGTGGACATGATTCCAGCAAACTTAGCTTGCTGGGTCTGGTCCATGGCCAGAATGGCGAAGCCATCCGTGGCAACGTTGCACAGCGCACTCATAAATCCGCTTGCAGCCAAGATAAACAAGGATATCTCGAAGAAGTAGGGCGCCTTTAGGACAAACGCGGTGGCGATAAGTCCAACAGCAATACCCGCCTGCATCGTGATGATCCACCAACGCTTCGTAAAGTTCAAGTCCACCAGCGGACCAAAAATCAGCTGGAGGGTCCAAGGCAAGGCTATCAGCGAGGTCCAGCGGGTGATGAGTTCATTCTGTACGCCCAGATCTTTGTAAACGATCGCCGCAACCTCTTGCACCATCGTAACTGGAATCGCTTGCAGAAAATACAGTAGCGGGATGAACAGCCAGGGGTTGCGCTTTGGCATTAGCACGGATTTTGCCACAGATTCAAACGCGGGTGTCGCTGGAACTAATAAACGACTTTGAAGAGGTTAGGATCGATTCCAGAATCTTTCGTTAGGTTTACTTCCCAAACCGAGATTACATCGCCGTCAACTTGTTGATCAGCAACGGCAACGTGCTCTTTACGTGCGAAACGTTTTAGCTGACCGTCATCCGTTATCCAAACATTGTATTTTCCGGTTACAGGGGCGTTTCCATAATCTCGCCAATCTCCAGAAATGAGATGGCAATTCACACCGGCAACTTGCTCATCGCGCTCAAACTTGTAGGTCGCAAGTTGAGCGCGGATGTACTTTAAATCTTCAGTGCGAGCAAAAGCAATATCTAACGGCAGCGAGCGATCGCCGATGGATTTCACTACTGCGGCATAGATGGTTCGGCAATCTAGGGATGGCGGCGGCGTTGGCGGCTTCTCATTCTTGTTGCCTGAAGCCTTGGGAATGTATTGCACTGGCTCGTACAGCCTGTTCGACGAACGTTCGTCTAGACCTGTATAAGGAGGATTATAGGTGAACCCAACTCCGTCCCCAGTAACCAACCAAAACTTGTTCCCGTAACCCGCTTGGAGATCTTGACGAATGTAAATTTTGGCGGGAAACTCATATTGCAGTCGAGTCGAAATGGTCGCCTTCTTTTGGCCCATGGTTTGTGAGAGGGAAATCGTGCCCGCCACACTCTTAGCATCGTAATAGTAGGCAAACATTTTGGAAAGGGTTGCGGCGGCGTCGACCTGGGTTGGGAGGGTAGCGGCGATCAAAGCGGTAATTATCATCTTGAGTTCCAAAGAATATCTGCGGTGCTTTCGTTATGGTTGGCGAAGCGAGCCGACACGAACAGCCAATCAGAAAGACGGTTGAGAAAGACAACTGGTTCGCCTGACTCTAACTCCAACCGAATTACGGCTCGTTCTGCACGGCGGCAAACGCTGCGGCACACGTGTAGGGCCGCTGAGGCAGGTGAGCCCCCGGGCAAAATGAAGTTGCGAAGGGGCTCTAATTGTTCGTTCATGTCATCGATGTCACCTTCAAACCGAGTAACAAGCGCGGCGGATTCAAATGCGATCAGATGTTGAGGATCTGCCAAAGATGAGCCCAGATCAAAGAGTGCGTTCTGGACATCTTGCAACAGGGCATCTTTGGTAAAGCCAACACTCCGAGCGACCCCGACGAAGCTGTTCAACTCGTCAATCGTACCGATGGCTTCAAACAGCAGGTCGTCTTTGCGTCGCCGCTCGCCACCGATCAGGCCCGTCATCCCTTTATCTCCCGTCTTTGTGTAAATCTTCATTTGTGTCTCAATACTGCGAGCATGAATTTGGGCAGCTTCAGTGTCTTCTTGTATTTTGAAGGGTTTTGGGCGAGCCTCCATAACCACTCCAGCCGCGCTTTTTGAATCACGACGGGTGCCCTCTTGGCTACACCCGCATAAACGTCAAATGATCCACCCACCCCAATGGCTACCTTTGCACGGTGGAGGTGAGCATTTTTCGAAATGAACTTCTCCTGGCGAGGAATTCCCATGGCAACAAAGAGAATGTCTGGATTAAGCTCCCCGATTGATTGCGCGACAAGTTCATCATCCTTGGCGGAAAAGAAGCCGTCTCCAAACCCAACAATATTGCAACCAGGATATTGGAGCGTGAGTTTCTCAGCGGCGGCTTGAGCGACTCCCGGTGCCGCCCCCAGAAAATAGATGCGGTAGCCCTTTTGGCTACTTAACGAGCAGAGCTTTGCCACTAGATCCACGCCGCTGACTTTTTCCGGAAAAGGCTGGCCCTTTCTTGAGCCCGCCCATAACACACCGGAGCTATCCGGGGTCACTAGCGCCGCCTTCTCCAATATGTCTCGGAGTTCCGTATCGTGTTGAGCATCGTAGATCATGCTTGAGTCGGCGGTTGCAACAATCTGTTGAGAATCTGATTGCAGGAGCCGCTCAATCTGCTCAAGGAATTGGGCCATGGTTAGCCGGTGCACTCCAATGCCAAGGATTGTGGATTTGGGAAGGGATTCGGGAGTCAAGCCTTGAGTCACGCGAACGACCATTTTACCGGTAGTCGCTAATTTCATGGACCGAATTGGCGTAGAATTGGTGAACGCCGATAGGTTGTCAAAACGAACGGCGAAATTCAGCGTCTAAGGAACAACACATGAAAGGATTTCTTGCATCACTACTCTTGATTACGGCGGTTGCCGCCCACGCTGAAGTAAAGGCCACGGCCAAGCTTCAACTGCCAAAATCTGCGACGATCGGCAAGGCATTTACGGCCACGGTAGTGGTCACGATTCCCGAAGGTTGGCATGCCTATCAAAATCCGCCGACTAAGGATTTTCAGGTTCCAGTGACGATTTCGACCAAATCCAAATCGCTTGTGATCAAGAAGGTTTCTTATCCCAAAGGAATGATGAAGGAGTTCGCGGGCGAGTTGACGGCTGTGCTTGAAGGGACCGTCAAGATCCCGGTATCGGTCGTGATGACGGGCAAGCCCGGAGCTGGCGCAGTTGACATGAATCTGCTGATTCAAATTTGCGATCAGAATAGTTGCCTTCGCCCAGCCATCGTTGCCGTTAAAGGCAGCCTGAAACTGGTGAAAGGTTAGTAGCCACTTGTTCCGAGCCGGTTCGGTTACGATTGGAGAGGGGCAACTCGTTATTATCGGTGGGCCCTGCATGGCTGAATCACTTGATTTGTGCCTTGAAGTAGCGGAGAAGACCAAAGAAGTTTGCCATCTACTCGGATTTGACTATGTATTCAAGGCGTCGTTTGATAAGGCCAACCGGACGTCAGGAGGCAGCGTCCGAGGGCAGGGAATCGACGCGGGCCTTGAGATAATTCAAACGGTTTCGCAACGATTATCGTTGCCATGCACCACTGACATCCACTTGCCCGAGCAAGCGGCCGTGGCCGCCGAAATTGTTGATATTCTGCAAATCCCGGCATTTTTGTGCCGCCAGTCGGATCTACTGGAGGCAGCGGCAAGGACTGGTAAGCCAGTGAACGTGAAGAAGGGCCAATTCCTTGCGCCCCACGATACGAAGAACATTGTTGAGAAACTCCGGTCATTCGATGCACAGGGAATCATGCTGACGGAAAGAGGCACAAGTTTTGGCTACAACACGCTCATCGTGGATATGCCTGGCTTAGAAACCATGCGGAGTTTTGGGGTTCCTGTCTGCTTTGACGCCACTCATTCAGCTCAAAGACCGGGCGGAGCGGGTGCGACGACGGGAGGAGTGAGGGAATCGATTCCAGCCATGACTCGGGCCGCCGTCGCGGTCGGAATTGACGCGCTGTTCCTAGAAATTCATCCGTATCCCGAGAGAGCCCTTTCGGACGCAGCGACCCAGTGGCCCCTATCCAGGCTGACCGAGTTGCTAGAACCGGTAGCAGCGATCTGCGAAGCACTGGGCGGCTAGGCCATACTCATTCCGATGCTCGATATTGAGTTAGCTGGCCCCGTGATGACGCTCACGATGAATCGGCCCGAAGTTCGAAATGCCATTAACGATGAGGCGATCGCTGGTCTGACCAGGGCGTTTACCGAACTTGACCCGAGCGTGCGGTGTATTGTTTTGCAAGGAGCAGGGAAGTCATTTTGTTCGGGCGGTGACCTGGAATGGATGAAAAAAGCAGCAAACTACACTGAAGAAGAGAATTACCAGGATGCGCTGAAACTTGCGGCCCTTTTCCATTCGATCTCTCACTGCCGCGCCTTCGTAATCGCACGCGTTCATGGGGCGGCCTATGGAGGCGGTTCGGGGCTCGTAGCGGCGGCCGATTTGGCGATTGCCTCGCCTGAGACGATGTTTGCGTTCAGTGAAGTGAAGCTTGGTCTCATCGCGGGCACGATATCGCCCTACGTCATTCCAAAAATAGGCGCCGGGCATGCGCGCGCCCTCTTCGGAACGGGCGAAGCTTTCGGTACTGAGCGAGCCCTGAGGATTGGTCTCGTACACGAAGTTGGCGACCTGGATGAGCTAGTTTCGGTCAAGGTGAAGCAAATTTTGTCTGTTGGACCCGAAGCGGTGGCAGCTTCGAAACAGCTCGTTAACGCGGCTCCTCTCCCGGTTGAGGAAACTGCCCGCCGCTTGGCCAGAGCTCGGGCGGGCGCCGAAGGCAAAGAAGGTGTCGCCGCATTTTTGGAGAAGCGGAAAGCCTCGTTTGTAGTGGAACCATGAAAAAACTGCTTGTGGCAAATCGAGGTGAGATCGCGATCCGGGTTTTCCGAACCGCAAAAGAAATGGGCATCAAAACCGTGGCCGTTTTCAGCGAAGCCGACCGGAGTTCTGCCCATGTCGCGTTTGCTGATGAGGCGGTTTGCATCGGTCCACCGCCGCCAAATGAGAGTTATCTGCTCATCGAGCGGGTCATTGCCGCAGCCAAGGAAACCGGGGCAGATGCGATTCATCCGGGATATGGTTTTCTTTCGGAACGGGCTGAGTTTGTCGAAGCCTGCGCGTTTGCTGGGATCAAATTTGTGGGACCGAGTGCGTCCGCAATGCGAAAACTCGGTGGAAAAATTGACGCGAAGAAGTTAGCCGTCGCCTCGGGAGTGCCAATAACCCCCGGATTTTTTGAGCCCGGAGCGAATTGCGAAGAGCTAGCCCGGGCCGCGATGGAGATCGGCTACCCGGTCATGCTAAAGGCGAGCGCAGGTGGCGGCGGTCGCGGCATGCGGATCGTGCGAGACCCGGCCGACTTCGATCAAGAGTTTGAGATCGCATCTGACGAAGCCTTAAAGGGATTTGGTGATGGAGCAATGATGGTCGAGAAGCTAGTCGATCGGCCCCGTCATATAGAAGTTCAGTTCCTCGCTGATTCCCATGGCAACGTTGTGTGCCTCTTTGAGCGCGAGTGCTCTCTGCAACGTAGGCATCAAAAGTTGGTTGAAGAAGCTCCTTCCACCGTGGTTAGCCAGGAAGTTTGGGATAACCTTCGGACGGCAGTAGCTTCGTTGGCGCGCAACGCGGGCTATCAGGGGGCGGGCACGGCCGAGTTCATCTATGACGCCATCTCTCATCAGCCGTATTTCCTCGAAGTTAATGCTCGGCTCCAAGTTGAGCATCCCGTAACCGAAGCCATTACCGGTGTTGATTTGGTGCGTCAGCAACTTCTGATCGCCCAGGGATTGCCCATGGAATGCAAGGAGCGGCCGCGAGAGCAAATCCGTGGTCATGCTATTGAGGTGCGAATTGTGGCGGAAGACCCTGCCGCTGGATTCATGCCCAGCATTGGCAAGCTCGTCGGCTGGGCTGAGCCCCAGGGACCGGGAATCCGCGTTGACACCGGATTTGGGGCTGGGGCGGAAGTGTCTCGCTTTTATGATTCGATGATCGCGAAACTGATTGTTCATGCCGAAACACGCCCTCTTGCAATCGAAAAGTTGCGGAAGGCGATGCTCGATTTTCACGTACTGGGCGTCAAAACCAACATTGCCTATATTTTAAACGTGATAGATCACGCGGACTTTGCTCGCGCTGAGTTTGATACGGACTGGCTCGCCCGCGAGTTCGGCGGATGGGTGCCGCCGTCGGCTGTTCCCGATGAAGTTTTGGGTATCAGCTCCTTCGCGGCTTCCTCCGGTTCGAACCAAGCATCAGGATCGATCCCCGGAGCATGGGACGAAACAGACTCTTTCCGGCTAACCAGAGCATAATTACAACCGTGGCAGAAATCGAAGACATCACGACTCAACTCGCCGACTTAATGGATGAGTTCAAACTGGAGAAAGCGCGTCTCTCTGGGGATGACTGGCGCGTTTCGTTCAATCGAAAGCGTACAGAAAAAACTGCCCGGGTGGCTTCGGCTGTAACGAGCGTTGGTCCAGCCGAAGAGGTCGAAGAAGTGGACGATGCAGTCGAATCGGCGCCCGTCTCGAAAGGGACCCCAATTAACAGTCCGATGACGGGCATCTACTACTCGTCGCCGAGCCCCACAAGTCCAGCCTTTGTTTCTGAGGGTGCTACGGTTCAAGCCGGCGACGTGGTTGGCTTGATTGAAGCGATGAAGGTTTTCAACGAAATCCACTCGCCAATTTCCGGAACCGTCACCAAAATGTGTGCTGAGAGCGGCCAGCTCGTGAATCCGGGCGATCCACTTTTATACATTTCTTAATATTTCGGGAACGGCGGTCGAAGTGCAGGCGTTTGAGCTAGGTGGAGGTGCAGAAAAAATGAAAAAACTGCTCTTTTTAGCTCTATTGACAACAATCGTCCTCGTGGGATGTGGTGAAAAAGCCGCTGACACGAAGGAAGGTACGACCGCAGGTACAGGCACAACCGGGACAACCGGAGATGCCAAAGCAGCTACGCCAGAAACGACAAAGTAGTCGTTTCGTAGCTCAAAACTCGTGATCCAGGAAGCTTTGGAGGTCGGCTTCGCTGACTTCCGGCTCTCCTGGAGACACGTTATCAAGCTTTCCATCCTTCATCCATTGCTCCAGTCGCCCAACCTCTGCGAAAACTTGGTCAAATGAATCAGCAACAAACAAGAGTGGCTGATAGTGATCTATCTCAAAGTATTGGTTGATAATCCACTCGAGCTGTAGCGGGTAGCGTTGCACTTCGGGTGATTCGATGCAATGTTCGAGCTCGCCGTACGATGAC
>JBEBHJ010000118.1:0-3243 GCA_040081075.1 Fimbriimonadaceae bacterium
ATATAAAACTAAGTGGTTTTAACATAAAATCATAAATATTTATGGTAAAATATTAACCATTATGGTTGAACTACGTAGTTTTCTCGAAATCCCTTATGACCAGCTTGAGGAACTCAACCTCGAGGCGAAGCAAAAGCAACTTGATCGAGTTTCGGAAGCTACGCTTGAAGAGCATTATCTCAGCTACCTTCAAGGTGAGAAGCGTATTAAGGCCGTCACGGTTTGCTTTACAGACCTTGAAGGCCGCTTTCATATGCTTGACTATGACAAGAAATTCTTGCTCAAGAGCCATGACAACTTAACCTTCGATGGCTCTTCCGTTCGTGGTTTTTCGGTGGTGAGCGAGTCAGACCTTCGGCTCGCGATCGATTGGGGAAGTTTTCGGTGGCTGCCAAGCGACGTGTTCGGGCCTGGCAAAGTAGTCGTCTTCGGCTTGATCAAAGACCGCGATGGCAAGCCCTATTCCAGCGACTTCCGCGGTTTGATGAAGGAGTACGGCGAAAAGCAGTTCGCCAAAAGCGGTTACCTGTTTAATGTAGCCGTTGAGTGCGAGGGGTTCCTCTTCGAGGGTCGAAACGCCGAACAGAAGTTCTCTTCCGAAGACGGTTTTACCTGCGTATCAAGTGGCGGCTACTATCACTCGCTGCCGAACGATCCGCTTCGACTGTTCATTGATCGCCTTGCCGAAGCTCAGAGAGCTCTTGGCTTTGAGAACGAGAAGGATCACCCCGAAGTAGCACCGAGCCAATTTGAACTCAACTACAAGTTCACCGATGCAACGCTTGCCGCGGATCAGGTGCAACTCTATAAGCTCACAGCTCGCCAGATCGCCGCGAACATGAACTGCACGGCAAGCTTTCTGCCCAAGCCCATCTCCGGCATTAATGGCAGCGGAATGCACTGCAATATTTCCATTTCAAATAAGGATAAGAACCTTTTTTACGCTAAAGGCGGGGAAGATGGAATCAGCAAGCTGGCCTGGGAGTTTGTGGATCGCATCCTGAACAGCGCAAACGATATCTGCCTTATTTTGAATCCGAGCGTGAACGCTTATCGCCGACTCGACCCTCATTTTGAAGCTCCAAACCAGATCAAGTCTTCAGCCGTCGACCGCACCAGTATGGTTCGAATCCCACTCGGTAACGAAAAGTCGGCTCGAGTGGAGGTACGTACGGTTGCGCCCGACGTCAATCCCTATCTTGCCTTCTACTCACTCATCAGGACTGGATTGGAAGGCCCGATGACGGAGAAGATTACTAGCGAAAACCGCCGAACGCGCACGCGATTCCTTCCTGATAACGTCCATGATGCGATTAGGCTGATGAAGCAGAGCGACTTCGTGGCCACGATGATGGGCGAGGAGAACAAGGAAAAGTATCTTGATCGAAAGATCGCGGCTGCGGATCGTAGCCCGAAGGAACTAGGAACACGTATCAAAACCGGCGAAATCCGATTCCACCACGAGGTAACCAATCAGTTCCTCTGGGGCAAGTTCTAACCACTGGGGGACCGGGCGTGAGGGGGCCGGACGCGTCACAATAGTGGCATGGATCCCCTCAAGCTCGGCCAAAAAATTACCTGCACCATCGTTAACGCAAAAGGGGGGAAGCGGTTTGAGGTCAACAGCAAAGAAACGCCCCGCGGATGGAAAGTTGAACTCCACACTCGTGAGCCCGAAGAATACGAAATAGGCGAGAGGTACCAGTTCTGGATTGCCAGGATCACGCCCATCAAATCCGAAGTGCTCGTCCATGACGGCGATTTTGGTCGCCTCCCTATTTCCGAAAAGATGAACAAGCGGTATCTGGAGGCCATTGAAGTTCTTTTGGGTGAAAAAGAAATCGCAGGAGATGCCTTGGGAGACGCAGCAGCGATGGTCTCAAGAATCGGTACCCAAAACCAGGCCGACTGGCTCACAGTGTGGCAAGTTCTAGGCGAACCAAAGCCCGGCGAGATCAAACACCTCCTTGAAGCCATAAACAAGCTGCGAGCTGCCCGCAAATATCAACCAGAAGACGTGCCGACGATCTCGGCAGAATTGCGAGAGACTTATGGTGACAGACTTGCCCGAACGGCTAAGCGCTTGCGAAGTGCCCAGATAGGAGACTCTTCCGCTCGTGCTCAAACCCCACCTATAGTCTAAGGTGCTCTTGACAACCTGGGCTGCACCTGGTATAATGTTCGCCTGTCTATGAGAATTACTCAAAGGCGCTGACGGCGATTGGAATGGGGCACACCTTTTCACCGCCCCAGTGAAACCAAAACAATATCGTCGTCGTGGGCTTAAGCCCTCTTCTCCTATCATCGCACCATTTTCGCGTGGGCCGAAGTCTTTGGGTTACCGTTGTATCGTTCCCCCATTGGCATTGACTTGTCTACGCCTGACCGCTTTAGCTCTGGGCCGATTGCGTTTATCGCGAACTGCTTAGCCAGGTGGAAAGTTAACGCAACTTCCTGGCCGGGCACCGTCGTAAGCGCCTGAACCTTGCCCGGAATTTCGCTGGTCGTCAATGTTGCCCTGCCTCACCTCCAAGGGCTGGAAGCCCTTGGCACGCATTGGCAAGATGCCAGTGCCACGACCCCGCAAGGAGTAACAAAATGAACTACACAAATATCTTAAAGTCAGTTACGCAGCGTCTTCCGCTACCAAACATGGTGCGGAACAGCGCCTCGGGCTATGCCTATGCCGTAGATTCGTGGACCCTCCTCGACCGATTCCTTATCTTAGGAAGCGAGGATGGAACCTACTACGTATCACCGCAGAAGCTCACGGTAGAGCAGGCGGATAACCTGATCGCCATGATCAAGGGCGACGGCGAGGCCGTTGTTCAGAGGATCGTACAGATCAGCGTTAGCGGAAGGGCACCAAAGAATGATCCCGCGATCTTTGCTTTGGCGCTCGCCGCCTCGTACGGGAACGAAGCCACACGGTCGGCGGCGTTGAACGCTCTTCCTCGGGTTTGCCGAACGGGTACGCACTTGTTCGCCTTTGCCGAAGCGGTTTCGAGCATGCGCGGATGGGGTCGAGGTCTTCGAAAGGCGGTCGGACGTTGGTACAACGGCCAGCCGGTTGAAGCGCTTGAGCTTGCGGCCGTTAAGTACGTCCAGCGGAACGGTTGGTCTCATCGAGACCTCCTGCGGTTGGCGCACCCAAAGCCGGTGGATGAAGGTCACCGTGCGCTCTATAAGTGGATTGTGGACTCCGAGCTCCCCCTCGCCCCTCCGGGGGAGAGGGGGCCGGGG
>JBEBHJ010000030.1:0-41434 GCA_040081075.1 Fimbriimonadaceae bacterium
GGAGTCGAGTCTAGATCAGGTGTCGCTTTTGGGGCTGGGGCCCTCGGGGCGGCGGTTCCAACCGCAACAATGCGCTTGCCTCCACGATAGTAACTCTCACCGATAGTATCTCGGCGCACTTCTTTGCCATCACGATAAACAACGCGCCAGGTCGAAACCGCTCGCCCCGCGGTTCCTCGCTCAATGACCTTAGTGACACCCGCCGGAAGGCTGGGGTCTTTGATGGTTTGTTGACCCGCATCCCATGAGCGACTTCCGCTAGAGATCATTTCTACCTTGAGACTCGGGTCCTTTTTACCAAGGATTCTAAACGTGATCCTGCCGCCGGCAACCGATGAGCTGAGTGCGATCGGGGTTTCGAGGTTATTCTCGATAACGAGGTCAATGCCATTCCAATCGACTGTGGCGTCACGGCCAAGGGGCACGTAGGGCACGGGCATGGAGTGGTTAGAGCGCTTTGCAATCTTCAAATCGGAAAACAAGGCCGCGTTGTAGAGGGTTGTGCTGACCTGACAGATTCCGCCGCCAAAGTCGATGTCGTGTCTACCGTCTTTGTAAACGCCGGCTTCCTTGAATCCACTCGCAGCAGACCTTCGCCCGACGGTTCCATTGAAGCTAAATCTGTCGCCCGGAGCTAAAACGAGGCCATTTATTTTGCCTGCCGCGGTCCGAATGTTACTTGATCGAGACACGTTGCCTTCGCTGAAGCGCGTCGTAAACTCAGTTCGAATCTCGTTGATCGCCTCAAGCTGCTCGGGCGAAATTTTGGGCTTCGAGGTTCTCAAAGCGAGCGTTTCTTCGCCATTGCCAGTAAGGGCTTTGAGGACCGTAGCGGCGACTTGATCCTCATCAAGTTCCATTCCCGGGATCTCGCTGATGCGAGTGAACTTGCCCCCTTCGTAAAAAATTCTGGCCGCTTTTGGTGGGTCAACATTTTCCTCAACGAATCCGACCAAGTCAACCGAAGGCTCCCCGACTTTCTTAAATTTGATGGGCACAAATTTGTTCTCGTCGCCCTTATCAATTAGGGCTTTAGCTTCGTCCCAGAACCCTCGAAACGGAATTGGCTGTAATGTTGCCTGATCATCAACGGTGAATCCGAGTTGCCCTGGCCGGGCGGCAATGAACTTGGTTGATTCGGGTAACGAGAGCTTAATGTCCCTCATTTTCTCCATCTCCCACCATGTTCGAATTTTCTTCGCGGCGGCTTCCTTGGAGAGGCCAGCAATGACGATGGGACCGACCTTTGCTCCTGGGGCGGCCACTTCCTCGTGACGCGTAGCGGCGACCACCAAGCCTAAGCTGGTGGACGCACAAACCACTAAAGTCGCGATAATCCCCTTTCTCATTGCAATTGGAACCAATTATAACGCTTAGGCTAATCTAAACGCTATACATTTTTGACGCCGATTGGCTTCAGATAGTTCTGCCCCTTTCCTAGGGGCTTATTCGAGCCGAGAGTATTAGGGCTGGCCCGGCACCCATCGACGCGTAAGAATGAGGCTCCGTCCCCCAGAAGTGCAGGCTTTCACCCTCGTCAAGCTCATAAGGAACACCATCGATTTGGATCAGCGCTCTCCCCTTTAATACGAATACGAACTCTTCACCTGGATGAGATCGCACCTTGCTTGGCTCGTAGATCTCTATCAGAGTTGGCAGCAGTTTGCCCTCAGGCAGCCGACTCTGCAACAGTAGGATTGGATTGCAGTGCCCTTGTTGAGCAAGTTCTTTGCGCACTGCCGCGGGTAGAGGGCGGTCCAGCCCGCCCAGTTTTCCAGCGCCCACATTTTCAAGTTCGTACCAGCGATCATCGCTGTGTCGGTGAATAGCTACAGAACTTGAGTGGCTGCCTTTGGTCAGCCGATCAGGATGAAGGTTGAGGGCAGCACAGATTTTCAAGAGGGTCATCGGACGGCTGCCCTTGCCCGCTTCCAGTCGTACAATCGAGCTCTTGCCGATGTTTGACATGGTCGCGAGTTCCCGAATCGAAATGCCCTGAGCCAGTCTTTCTCGGCGAATACGAGCCGCAAGAACATCGGCGGGAACCGAATCCAAGACCGACCGAACCGCACTCTCTTGAACAAGTAGTTCACCAAATTTCACAAGGTCAGTTTATCGCGGGAACTATAGATGTGGTCATGTGGGTACAGTATCCATATGGGAACATCACTCATTGCTCTGCTCGCCGTCGCATCTTCGGGATACTCGATTCAAAGCCGAACTCTTCTAACTGGCCCGGTGAACGCCCCCCAAACCTCGGTCATTCTCAATCAGCAAATTGTTGGAGATGGGAAAGTTCGGTTGATCTCACGGACAGTGAATCCGGACAAGTCGCTTTCGTACGCCGAAGAGGTCTATACAACTCGGGGTACACCGATCTCTTCAACTCAAGAAGGATTCTGGTCTAATCGTTGGAACCGATTTACAACCGCCTATGCTGCGAAATTGGCCAAGCAAGATATAAACGGTGAAGTAACAAGTTGCGAAAAACCGGCGAAGTTTTTTGAGAACCCAACGGTTGCCTGGTTCTGGAAGATCAAGCCAAAGGTTGGAGAGTCGGTTGTTGTAAACTTTTTGGCTCAAAACGTCATCCATGTCTTCCAAATTCGATTTACTTACGAGAACGACGAAACCCTGACTCTGGCCGGGAAAACGCTTCGCCTCCACCGAGTTAAGGAGGAACCTCTATCTGCAAAAGGCGTCTTTTCGGTGTACTGGTATGACGATTTCGGGATGATAGCCAAGCGATATCACAAGACAACGACAAATGAGTATGGCTACGAGTTGACTGCGTGGCGATAGCGGTTGGGCTCTTTCCCGGTAAACTGCTCTAATGCCAAAACTAGTCTGGTTAAACGGGTCAATGATGCCCCTGGAAACCGCGGTTGTCAGCGCGGCCGATCACGCTCACCTTTATGGCGACGGGATTTTCGAGGGCATTCGATTTTACGATCGAAAGATTTTCAAGCTTGACGAGCATTTGCGGCGGCTGTATGAAGGAATCACCTACTTCAGCTACCAGATGTCGATTGGGTTTGATGAGCTTAGAACGCTAACAATTGACGTTTGTCGGCAAGCGGATTTGGTCGATGGCTATATTCGTCTCAATGTTACGCGGGGAACGGGATTGGGTCTTGATCCTAAAAATATCGATCCAGAGCCCAACGTGATGATCATGGTGAATTCGCTCAATCTGTATCCGCCGGAGCGATACGAGGTCGGGTTGCACGTGAATCTTTCGCCCATCCGGGTGATTCCGCCCGATTCACTTGACCCGCGCGTGAAGTGTATTGGTCGTTATGCCTCGAATATTTTGGCCAAGCAGATTGCAAATCGCCAAGGAGCGGGTGAAGCCCTGATGCTCAACCATCAAGGATTCGTCGCCGAAGGCACTGGAATCAACTGTTTTATCGTTAAGAACGGCATCGTGCGAACTCCTCATCCGTCGTGTGGGATCTTGCAGGGAATAACGCGAGACACGGTTATTCAGGCTCTTCGCAAGGAAGGTTATACGGTTGAGGAAACGTTCTTAACGGTGTATGACGTCGCAACTGCCGATGAGGCGTTTTTCTGCGGTACGGCCGCTGAGGTAATCGCGTTTGTTTCGCTTGATGGCACGAAGATCGGATGTGGAACACCCGGAAAAGTCACGCTGAAGGCCATGGAACTCTTTAAGGAAGCGATCAAGACTGGCGTTGAGTTTTGATTTTCAATGTGAGCGATGTAGCTCGCCCGCTAGTGTGGTTGTATCAAACGGCGGAAGTGAGGCCCTTTGTAACTTGTGTCTCGACCGGCTTGAACCAATAATGAGATTGGGATCGTTGGTAAAGGCGTTTTCACGAACGCGTGCACAAGCTGGAGTCTGCCCCAACTGTGGTTGTAATCAGGCGCAACTGGAGGCCTCAAGCTTATGCGGTTGCCCACTTTGTTATGAAGCCCTCGATTTGAGGAAGATCACAGAGGCGAGTTTATACGTCTGAAGAAGGAAGGTTATACGAATGCAAGGATTGAAGTGGTTTAGATTTGGTTGCTTGATGGTGCTCTGTGGAGTCGTTTTGGCTTGCGGCGGAGGCGGCAGCAACAATACGACAACGCCAAATCCTGTGGTTCGCTTTATCAATGGTTCGCCCAATTCGGTGGCGCTAAGTGCGCTAGCGAATGATGTCGCTATTGGAACGTCGGTTCCTTACCTCGGATCGGCTCCGAATTTTGTTACGGTTGAAGCCGGCGATTACGACTTCCTCGTGCAGGAAGATGGTGCCCCGGAAACACAGGCAGTGGAGTTCAAAAGCCTTAACCGGGACCAGGATTTGCTTGCTGTAGCTGTGGGGCTTGTGACGCCGCCCAATACTGAGCTGGAAAAGCGGATGATTTGTACGCCGTTTACGTTCAACCGCATTAAGCCGAACGGCGACAAATCTAAACTCATCGTGGTAAATGGACTCAATCGTGGGTTAGGCGATTTCAACGTCTCAATTGACTTTCAAAACCCAGGTGATACCCCTCGCTTCAGGCTGGCGAACATTGCCTTCGCGGGTGCTGGACAGGAACTCATTGTGGATGCCGGGAGCGACACGTTCGTTGCGAGGCGAACGGGCAGCGAACTCGAAGTAACACCCCAAAAGACATTCACCTTCGAGGGCGGAAAGATCTACCTTGCATTGGTTTCAGGCGTCGAGGGTCAGACGGGAGCGCAAGCACCCAAGATCACTTACATCGAGCTTCAATCTCGATCTTAGTGGAAGTAGCTCGCCCCATTGATGTCGATGGCGATTCCGCTCATGTAGTTCGCTTCATCGCTGAGCAAAAACGAGGCTACAGACGCACAGTCTTCTGGTTTCGCCATTCGTCCGAGTGGGATTCCAGCAAGAATGTCTTCAAGACGCTCATGCATGCCATCGCGGGCCATGGAGGTATCCACCCAACCTGGCGTAATCGCGAATGTCTGGATATTTTTCGGGGCGAGTTCTACCGCGAGCGAACGCGTGAGGTTAATCAGCGCGGCCTTTGATGCGGCATAAAGTGCGGCACCGCCCTCGCCTTTGAAGCCGACTCGGCTGGCAATATTCAGCACCTTTCCCCCTCCCTGAACCGCAAACTCCTTACATGCCGCTCTCGTGAGCAAGAGTGGAGACTCGAAGTTTGTGGCAAATGTTCGCCTCAGGTTCGCGGTAAAAGCCGCGTTCCCTGATCCAACAAAGTCGAGGGGCATGTAGACGCCCGCGTTGTTCACCAATGCGTGAACGGGCCCATCCTTTAGCGCCTTGCCAAAGAGCCTTGAAGCGTCGTCAACATTCGATAGATCAGTTTGATAGACTCCGACGCACTTTGCCCCGAGAGCTCGCCTTGTCTTTTCAGCTTCATCCTCATCGAAGCCATAGTGCAAGGCGATGTTCCATCCATCTTTTGCCAAACGAAGTGCGATTGCTCGCCCAATTCCGCGGGATGAACCCGTTATCAAAACACGCCGATCGGCCATTAGAATAAGTTACCCGCTTAGCCCCAAGTTCGCCAGATCATCGGCACTCGGGGTAGCCACTCCTACGTGCCGGACTACACATGCCGCGGCCTTGGCGGCCAGCTCAAAAACCTCCCGTTTGAATCCAACGGCGCATAAGCCAAGCGCTACCGCTGCGATAACGGTATCTCCCGCCCCAGCGGGATCGGCGACTTCGACCGGTGTGGCTGGAACAAAAAAACCACCATCCGCGTTGGCCGCGGCCATTCCTTCATCGCCAAAAGTGATGAGCACGGACTCTGCGCCAATCACCTCGCGAAGCTCCCCTGCCGCCGTAACCCCCTCAGAGGCGTCAATAGATCTGCCCAAAGCGCCGTTAGCTTCGGATCGGTTCAAACTCACGAGCGTTGCGCCCCGGTACTGGCTCAGAGACCTGGGCTTCGGATTGCAAACAACCGGGCAGCTTCCCGCGCTGGCTAAAACCTGAGCGGCAACCTTCGGTGTGACGCAACCCTTCAAGTAATCACTGAAAACCACGATATCAGCTTCTTTGATTAGACTTAGCGCAGCTAAGGTGACCTCCGATTCTGAATCCACCGATATCGATCCACTCGTTTCGTGATCAATCCGTAAGATTTGGTGACGACGATCGGCAACGATGCGTGTTTTTCGCGTCGTGACCCGATCACTGGCACAAATGAGCTTGTGGGTCAATCCGGACTCTGTCAACGCTGCCTCAAGCGTCTTTCCGGCTTCGTCATCCCCGATTATCCCCACGATTGTCGTTTCAGCACCTAGGGCTTGGAGATTCAAAGCGACATTGGCCGCGCCGCCAGGCACCGACTTCGCGCCGTTTCGTTGTAAGACAATCACAGGAGCTTCGGGAGAAATGCGCTCAGCTGTCCCAAACACATACTCATCCAACATGAGGTCACCAATGACTAGGGCCCTCAAACCACGAAAATTCACTCCGCCGCCTCTACAGTTCGCCTTGATCGGGCAATGAACAATCCGATTCCGATGAAAATTAAAATCGCCGCCATGACCTGCGCCTCGGTAATGGGCAATCCTGGGATTCGAGTGGAAGACGCTAGATTTGCGTCAACTTCCGCAACCGTTCCTGCCCGCCAAAACTCGTAAATGAATCGCGTTGTGCCATGCAAAATGAGCATCCACGCGAAAGATTGGCCTGATTTCAACGGGCGCCGCTCCAGCCATAACAAGAGCCCAAACGCGACGATGTTCATCATAGAATCATAGACTTGAGCAGGATGAACCTTACCCGCGATGCCATGAACCGTAATCGCCCACGGAAGGTCGCAGGTTCGACCATGGCAGCAGCCGTTGAGGAGGCAACCGATGCGACCGACGGCATGACTTACCAAGAACGCCGCCCCCGCTGTATCCAAAAGCGCAAGAAAACTTACCTTCTTGCGGCGAGAGTAAAGGTAGATTCCAAGACCGCCAAAGATGATCCCACCAAAACTTGTGATTCCCGCGAATTGGGAAAGAAGTTCACCGGGATTCTTGGCATAATAGTCCCACTCTTGAACAACAAACACGAGGCGAGCTCCGAGGATGCCGAGCATAATCGCCCAAATCGAGGCATCCGTAAACTGATCGGCCGTTATGCCAAATTTGGGTGCTCGCTTTCGCCCGATGATGACGCCAAGAAAGAAACCAATTCCCAGCAGAAAGCCAAAACTGGGCAACTTAAAACTACCGGCCTGGAAAATGGTTGGAAACATGTTGTTTTTGGCAAAAG
This sequence comes from Fimbriimonadaceae bacterium, assembly GCA_040081075.1. Taxonomy (GTDB): domain Bacteria; phylum Armatimonadota; class Fimbriimonadia; order Fimbriimonadales; family Fimbriimonadaceae; genus JANJUB01. The sequence continues at coordinate 7,224 of JBEBHJ010000030.1, forward strand.
AAAGCCGCCGTGCGCATTAGACTACGCCCGGCGGCCTTACTACATTGCTTAGTGCGTTACGATTCTAGGCAGGGTCTTGGCTTCTTCGATCCACCTTTCAACTTCAGAAAGGCTCGGCGTTCGATTGGCCAGATTCTTTGCTGTATTGACCTCGTCAAGCTTGGTCGCCAAGTTCGCGGCGTTTCGCTGAGCGAGTTCTGGGACCGAATCAACACCGCTTGCTTCCAGCATTTCGGCAAACTGGGGGCCAACGCCATTAATTCGCATAAGATCGGCATGATTTACCCAATCACGAATCATGGCTTCGCTAATGCCGCTCGCTTCCGCGAGTGCCTCTCGACCCTTAGCCGATGCACCACTTTCGAGTAACGCTTCCACGGTGGTGACTCCAGCGCCACCCAACTTCTCGGCATAAGCCGGTCCAATTCCTTCTACTTCACTGATGTTCATATCAATTCACTCCTGCGCAACACTCAGCGCACTCCTTTATGCTACCTCCGATATCACGGGAAAGCTATACTCCTAAACGATGTCTTCATTCCTTAGAACCGCTCTTTATGAATCCCACGTTGCCGCCGGGGGCCGCATGGTTGAGTTTGCCGGCTGGGAAATGCCGGTTCAGTATCAAAGCGTGATCGCCGAGGCAAAGGCCGTTCGCGAGCGTGCCGGAATGTTTGATGTCGGCCACATGGCTCGACTTTGGTTTCGGGGGGAACGGGTGCTTGAATTTCTTGAGCACATCACCGCTAACGATGTTGCCAGCCTCGAAGATGGTCGGGGTCATTACTCGCTATTGCCAAATGATCGCGGCGGATTAGTTGACGATATCATCGTTTACCGCATCGAAGACGGCGTGTTTAGAATGGTAGTGAACGCTGGCAATCATAAGAAGGATGTTGATTGGATAAACGCTCAAAACAAGTTTGGAGTTGATGTTCAAGACGAGACGATGTCAACGGCGATGATCGCCGTGCAAGGTCCCGAGGCGGGCGCGATTGTGGCAAAACTCTGCCCCGATCATCATAAGTTTGAAGGGCTTCCATTCTTTGGAGTCGTCAACACGACGATTGCCGGCGTGGAGTGCTTCGCTCCTCGAAGCGGTTATACCGGCGAAGACGGATTTGAACTGATTTGCGCGAATTCTGATGCGGCAAAGTTGTGGGATGCACTGTTAGAAGCGGGTGTGAAGCCGTGTGGTTTGGCGTCGAGAGATGCGCTTCGCGTCGAAGCTGGGCTCCCCCTTTACGGCCACGAACTGGGTGAAGATATGAATCCAATTGCGGCGGGATTGGGCTGGGTGATCTCGAAAACGAAACCGTTCATTGGGTCGGGGCCAATCAGCGAGGCTCGGGCTAACGGAACACCGACGAAGCTTCAGGGGGTGCGCCTTCAGTCCAAGCGCCTTATTGCCCCCGGCATGAAAGTGTTTAGCGAGGGCAGAGAAATCGGTGAGGTTTCAAGCGGCGTATTCTCGCCGCTTCTGGATTGCGGAATTGCTTTCGCTTTCCTCGATTCCACAATCAAACAGGGGACCTCGTGTGAAGTAGATGTTCGCGGAAAGATGGAACCCGGAACGGTCGTGAACAAACGATTCTTTGTTCGCCAGAAGTAATCCGAGCCGGAAAAGCAACCCCGGGCACTTCCTGTCGGGGTTTCGCGGTATAAACCGACGTAATGTCAAGGGTATGTCGTCATCTTGGCGTGGCTTTAGCCACGCTTTCCCCGTTTTTTGCGTTTGCTCAACCGGATACATCTAAACTTCTTGAGGCGATTTCGTTTCGTAGCGTTGGTCCGGCCACTGTCGGAGGTCGGGTGTTGGATATTGAATCGCCCGAGGGCAAACCAAACACGATTTACATTGGAACTGCGGATGCAGGCGTCTGGCGCTCGGTAAACAATGGAACAACTTGGGTGCCGCTGTTTGACGATCAAACGGCGAGTTCCATTGGTGATGTTGCGATTTGTGCCAAGAACCCCGACCTCATCTGGGTTGGAACCGGCGAAAACACCAGTACGCGCAGTGCCCATTATGGCGACGGCGTTTATAAGTCAACCGATGCCGGGAAGACTTGGCAGAACGTAGGTCTCAAGGACAGCCGGCGGATCGGAAAAATCGTTATCGACCCTAAGAATTCCGATACCGTATACGTAGCAAGCATGGGCTACCTTTACAAGGAAGGTGGCGATAAGGGAATTTATAAAACAACGGATGGCGGAAAGACGTGGAGCCAAGTTCTGAAAGGCGACAACGGAACCACGGGATTTATCGACATTGCCATGGACCCGAAAGATTCCAAAGTGCTTTATGCAGCGAGCCATGATCGGCTCAGACGTGCTTGGCAGATTCGCGAAAACGGTAAGGGAGCCGGGATTTACAAGTCGATCGATGCGGGCAAGACATGGACCAAGTTGGCGGGAGGGCTACCAAGTGGAGACGGTGTTGCCCGAATTGGCTTGGCGATCTATCGCAATGACTCAAAGTTTGTTTACGCATTCATTGACATGAAGGGCGACCCGGGAGCGGGCCTTTGGCGCTCGCTGGATGCGGGCAAGACTTGGAAGAAGTCAGATGCCCGGCTGGGCGGAGGTACCTACTACAGCCAAGTGTACGTGAGCCCCACCAACCCCGATGAGATCTACTGCCCCAACGTCAACTTGATGCGAAGCAAGGATGGTGGCAAAACCTTCCAAAGCGCGTCAACTCGATCTCACGTCGACTGGCACTGTGTTTGGGTGAATCCCAACGACCCCGATCACATTCGCGCAAGCTGCGATGGCGGCATGTACTTCACTTACGATGGATTTGCCACGAACTCGCAAGTAGCCAATCTGCCGCTCGCCCAATTCTATGCGATCAGCGCCGATAATGCCGTTCCCTATAACATCATGGGTGGTCTGCAGGACAACGGCTCTTGGCGCGGCCCATCGCGCTCGCCAAATCCGGGCGGAATCTTTAACTGGCACTGGAACAACATTATTGGCGGTGACGGCTTCTATAACATTGCCCATCCGATTGATACGGACGTAATCTACGCGTCTTCCCAGTTTGGGGCGGTTCAGCGCGTGAACATGGTTGATCGCTCAAACCGGTCAATTCGCCCCCGTGATACCGCCCAACGAGCGAACTGGATGTCACCATTCTTTGTTTCACCTCACGATCCAGATACGATTTACTGGGGCGGTAACAAGCTATACAAGAGCTTGAACCGTGGTGACTCTTGGAAAACCGTGAGCCCCGATCTCACGACGAATGATCCTGAAAAAGTCAAGGGCAACGTGCCTCACTGCACGATCACCACCATTGATGAGTCTCGAAAGCAGCAGGGTGTGATTTGGGCCGGTACCGACGACGGGAATGTTTGGCTTACTCAAGATGACGGCAATTCTTGGACGGCCCTAAATCCGAACATCCCTGATGCCCCGGCAAAGTATTGGATCAGCCGTGTTCATGCCTCGCCTCATGATGCAGGAACGGCGTTTATGACGATCACCGGGTTCCGAGAAGACGACTGGACACCCTATGCCTGGAAGACGACGGATTTTGGCAAGACATGGACTCGCCTAAAGGGCTTGCCGGATGAGCAGATTTCGGTCATTAAGCAAGATGCAATCAACCCGAATCTCTTGTTTGTTGGCACGGAAGTGGCCGCTCACGTGAGTATGGATGGCGGCGCGACATGGAGCAAGCTCAAAGGGGTTCCTACCGTCGGAGTTCAGGACCTGGTCATCCAAGAGCGTGAAAGTGATTTGGTGCTGGGAACGCACGGTCGGGGGGCGTACATTGCCGATATCACACCCTATCGTCAGCTCACCACCGAGGTCTTGGGCAAATCGAGTTTCTTATTCAAGCCGACGCGTGCCCTCAACTATAACTTCGTTAGTGATATGTTTGAGCCGTTTCAAGGCCACGCTCGCTATGCCGGAAAGAACCCTGACTTTGGCGCGTCGATTTGGTATTACTTGAAGGCCGACGCCTCTGATGCGCCCAAGATCGAAATCCTCGATATCACGGGCACAGCCGTTGCGACCCTTACGGGGGCAAAGACGGCGGGACTTAATGTGGTCCGCTGGAACCTTCGGGCGGGTCGAGGTGGAGCCGCCAACGGTCAATATTTGGTCAGAATGACTTCCGGAGCAGACGTGCAGAGTCAGGTGTTGGGGGTTCAGGTCGTGAACGGAGTTGGAGGGCAGTCAGCCACTCCGCTCGATGATGATGGGGGTGGACTTCCGCTCCTCTCTAGACTGATGCCGTAAGTTTGTCACGCACTTTAACGAAGGCGTTGAGCGCAAACTCGAGGTCTTCGCTTGTGTGGGTAGCGTTAGGCATTGTTCTTAACCTGGCTTTGCCTCGACCAACGGTGGGGAAAATGATGGCGAGAGCATAGACCCCCTCCTCCCATAGCAATCGTTCCATTTCTTGCGCTCGGCCCTCATCGCCCACGAAAACAGGCGTGATCGGGGTCTCGGTACCCATCGTATCGAAACCAGCGTTGGCGAGCATCGATTGCCACAATCGGGCATTTTCCCACAAGCATTGCATGGGTGTAGGGTCACTCTCCATAATATCGAGTGCGGCGATGAGCGCGGCCGCAACCATCGGTGGATGAGCCGTGCTAAAGAGATAAGGCCGCCCTCGATTGATCAGCCAATCTTTTAGCTTAGCCGAGCCCGCAATGTATCCACCAACAACGCCAAGGGCTTTCGAAAGTGTGCCAAGTTGGATGTCTACTCGCCCGTAAAGATTGAAGTGGGAGGTTGATCCGGCGCCGTTCTTACCTAAGACTCCCGATGCGTGGGCATCATCAACCATCACGAACGCGCCATACTGCTCGGCGAGTGCGACGATTTCTGGCAAAGGTGCGATATCGCCATCCATGCTGAACACACCGTCGGTGATGATCATCTTCTTCTCGAAGCCCTTTGCTTGGGCTTTCTTGAGACAGCCCTCAAGGGCATCCATGTCTTTGTGTGCATAAACCCAGCCCTCCGACTTTCGATATTCCGCGCTGGAGAGTCGCACGCCATCAATAATCGAAGCGTGGTTAAGCTCGTCAGAGATCACAACGTCTTTGTTGGTCAGCACCGCCGGGATGCACCCAGAGTTGGCGGTAAACCCGCTTGTAAAAACCAAAACCGATTCGACTCTCTTGAACTTCGCGAGCCGCTCTTCCAACTCATCATGAACGCTCATCGTGCCGCCGATCCACCGCACGGCTCCCGCTCCAACACCCCATCGCTCAATCGAATCTAGCGCAGCTTGCTTAACTTTTGGGTGGTTAGCAAGACCGAGATAGTTGTTACTGGAAAGGTTAACAACTTCCTTGCCATTCATCTGAACGCGTCCTCCCGCTGGAGACTCTAAGATTTTTGGCACCTTGTACAGGTTTTGGGTCTTTAGTAGTTCAATCTGTTCGCCGAGCCAGTTTTGCAGGGTGGAATCCATGGTCGAAGTTTACTCGGCAGAACCCCGTCCCCTCATTTTGGATTTTCAGGTACAACCCGGCCCATGCGTTCGGGAATGGGTCAGTTTTTTCTGCTAATCATTCTGCTAATCCTGCTGCAAATTGGCGTTTCGATGATCACGTTTGAGGGGCAACCACCGTTGATATGGACCTACCTTATCACACCCTTCTTTATTGCTCTACCGGTATTCGCAATTTTCCGTGCAGCCGACCACGAGTGGGATTGGAAATTGGCCCTGCAGTTCATCGTACTCGGGTTGCTCCTTCACATCCCTCTATCCTTGGCCGATCGGGCATTGGGCACCGCTCCGGGGCAGTCAAGCGTGCTGGGTGCGGCCCTGGCGGTTGTTGGTCAGGGTGGGCTCCTGATGTGGACGGTTGGCTTAGGCGCGCTTCTCTCAACCCGAATCAGCGATCAAAACATGCTGATTCCTATCTCCCTTTTTCTCGTTGGCTACGACATGTTTCTCGTGCTGACGCCGATCGGATTCACCCAAAAAATCATGAAGGCAAACCCCGATTTGCTTCCTACGGTGGCGTACAAATTGCCGACTGTGGGCTCGGTAAAGCCCTTTGCGTTCGTTGGCCCCGCCGATTTCCTATTCATGGGAATGTTCTTTGTTGCTCTGTACCGTTTCAAGATGAACGCCAGGCAGACCATGGCCTGGATGATTGTTGCGATCTTGGTGTATCTGTTGCTTAGCATGTTCACGCACGCGTTGCCGTTGATGGTCCCCATTGGGATAACCGTGCTCGCCGTGAACTGGAGCTATTTCAAACTCAAAAAGGACGAGTGGATTGGAACCGCCGTTGTTGCCGCGCTCGTGATCGGAATTATTGCGTTTGGGGCAACTCGGAAGCCAAAACCGCAATCTGGCATTTCGAGCGAGGCGACAGATTCAGCTCCTGAAGGATCGGAAGCGAAGCCTTTGCAAGGGACACAAGATCAATCCCAGTCGAATAACCCGAACGCTCCAACAAATACACCAAATCCTCCGTAGCAAGATTTCCGCCCGCACCTGGAGCATAAGGACAACCCCCTAAACCCGCGGCGCTACTGTCAAAGGCGGTAATCCCGAGGTCGATTGCCGCCTGCACGTTGGCGATGGCGGTGCCGCGCGTGTCGTGGAAGTGATACGCGATTTTGTCAGCTGGGATTTCGTCGGTGAGCATCGGGGTTAGAATCTTTACCTCGTGCGGTGCTGCGACCCCGATTGTGTCACCGATGCTCACTTCGTCCACGCCGATTTCCATGAGTTTCATCGCTACATCAAAAGTCTTTTCAGGAGCGATTGGTCCAGCGTAAGGACACTCAAATGCAGTTGAAACGTAGCCTCGAATCCACCCGTCGGGCACTGTCTGGCGAAAAGCATTGGCAACATCGGCGAAGACCTCAAGAGATTCTGCTACCGACATGTTGATGTTCTTCTTTGTAAACTGATCGCTGGCCGCAGTGAACAAGGCAATCCTCTTCACCCCTAGTTCAAGTGCTCGTTCGAGCCCCTTCATGTTTGGGACAAGGACAGAAATTTCGCCGGTAACGGCTTTAACGACGTCTCCCGAATCGGCAAGTTGAGGAACCCACTTTGGAGAGACAAAGCTTGTTGCTTCGATTTCTTTTATGCCGGCGGCTTGTAAAGCTTTTATAAAAGCTACTTTGAGCTCGGTTGGAATCGGCGTGGACTCGTTCTGGAGGCCATCGCGCGGGCCGACTTCGATGACTCTCATTTCTTTGGTTTCAGCGCGTGCTTACTTGATGCGAACTGAGGTTTGTCGTAAGTCAGTTCGAGCATTGGTTGGGGTGAATCGGGTTCGATGAGCTTAACTTTGAGCCCCCACTCTTTCTCCGCTTTACTTGTTTCATCAAGAAACCCTTCGTTTTCTGACTTGAAATTGGCAGCGGCGGCCTGGGGGCTGGTAGGCCACTCCTTCACGTCAAATCGATACTTCTGGTATGCCAAAACCAGCCGGGCGCTGAAGAACCGTTGTTGGCGCTCGGCCACGGGCAACGTGCGTATCCACAACACCACACAAAATCCGCCCAAAGCGATGGCACCCAGGAATCCGCCGTACCACATAATGAGTTTCTTACCAGAGATCATGCTGTCACCTCATCTTTTATGATCAAAGCGAGCAATTGCCCGTCGGTCACTTGATCCCCCTTCACCACTTTTATCTCCTTCACCATGCCGTCAAAAGGGGCGGTGAAGGCTTGTTGAGTTTTCATCGCTTCTAAAACCAAAATCTTGTCCCCTTTTTGAACCGCGGAACCCTCCGCCGCAATCACGTCCACGATTTGCCCCGGCATCGGTGCCCTCATTTCGCCCGATCCGGCCGCTTTGGAAGATGCAGTTCGGCGTCCCTTTTCAATCGTGTAAACATTGCCACGATAGCTCACTAAGACGGCGTCGCCGTCTCGAACCGCAACGGCCGAATGGGTGCCTTCCTCGGTGCGAACCATTAGGCGATTTCCTTGAACTGAAATTTCGGCGTTGCTCTGGCCCGCCTCGATCTCCACTCCGTTTACGTAGCGCTTCATGCGATGAACCTAGTTTACCGGGAGAAGGCTAAATACTTCGACATCCACCCCCGGACTGTAAAGGGCGTGGTCCCATCGCTCATTGTCTTGCAATCCGATTGGGCTAAACATCGAGTGATCGCCTCGGGCGGTGGCATCGGCGATAGGATAGGGCGCATGAAAAACCTGACCAGCGAATAGCCGACCCTTAGGCGACTTGGCATAGAGGAGGTATCTCTCGGCAAGAAAGAACTCGAGGGTTCCGGGTTTGGCAAGCCTGGTTTTTGATGTAATCGTCGTTTGGATTGAAACGCTCGGCGGCGATTCAGGCGGCCACCAACGACGTCGACTGGAGTAGGAAACAAGGTCTCCCTCAACCTTCGCTGACATCTGGGCAAAGTAATACGGGAGATAAAAGAACATTCGAGCAACTCGGCACGCCAATGCGTTTGCCGCATCTAAGCTGAAGAACCAAACGCCCGGGCGCTGACCTCCGAAATGAACGTAAGTTCGGACGTTTGTCTCGCAGAATGTGTGGGTCCCGGGGACTCGTGGAAGCCTGGAATGGCGGATGCCCGTCATCCAAAACGGCACAAGCGCCAGCCAAGCCCACTCTTTGCCGCTTTCATCGGGGAACGTATCAACTGTGATTTCGCTGGGCAAGAGTCTTTGAATCTGATCCGGCTCGAATCGCACGTGCAAGAACGAGAGGTCGCGCCAATTTTGGAGCATGGCTGGCCGCCCGACCGGACGATCTCGAAGTTGTAGATAGTTGTCGAGTTTTAGCATTGAGCGCTTCTACACGGTATACCCGCCTTCAGGAGTGCCGATTTTGGCGTTCCAATTTTCAAGTTCAGCCATGTCAGCCAATGCGCACTTCATTCTTTCGCCTAATTTGCCCTGAGCCTAGCATTGACCTTCTTGCGAAGGGCAACCCAGTAGGATTTTGGCTTTCGGTCAAAATAGCCTGGCTCCACGAGGTTAAGGATTTGGCCCGCCTTGAAAAGCGCCATTTGGCCAACGGTTCGGGGGGCAGGATACGAATCGGCGGCGTAAAGGTAAATCCTCCGGCGACGGTCGTCCTTTTTCATAACCGGGCTGTCAGGGTCGTCAAAGAACTTACGAAGGAGTTGCAAGGCCTCTCGCTTTCGGTTCACTGGCTCCAAGCCATCGTATCCGCCATCCAGATTTTCCAACAACATGACCCTGTTAACCGCGTCGGTTCTTCGGATGGCTGCCTCGAGTGAGGACCAGACTTTCGGGTCGCCGGTTCCAGTCGCAAACATCGAAAGCTCTGCCCGTTTTCCGTCCAGGGTCAAGTCACTCCCCGAAGTTCCAATCTCATTCATCGTGCGAATGAGGCAACGGTTGAAGGCGCCAATGTCCAGTTTGAACAACTCCCACATTGCCGCTAGGCGGTCATCAGTAAAAGCCGATGAGGCCCCCATTAAGGCAATTTCGACTTGTTGTTGATGGCTCAGTCGTGAATCGCGCAAACATTGGAAAACCGCATGCGCTCCGATATGGGGTTTGGTTTGAATCACGGTCTTAGCCGCCTGCCGATAGAGATGGGGATACTTCTTGGCGATGACCTCAAAGGTCCGGGAGTTCGCGCCGGCGTCGCTCGGATCTGATTGTGACCGCTCTACAAGGCTGGACATGAGCCAATCCTCAACCTTGTTTGTGCGCTTTGCCCGGAGCCAATTCAGAGCGTCCCGACTTGTGAACGAGGAAAGAACGCCAAGGTCTCCATCGGCAATCTTTCGAATAAGCGCCCATGCAACGTCTTTCACTTCGAGCAAGTGGGGCGGGTTGTTCATTAAGCGGCCCACGAAACACCGAGTATAACTAGGGCGATCCATCTCCTTTGCCAGGGCGGGGACGGCCTCTAACCCGTGAGCCAATATCTTCTGACATTGAGGTTCGGCGAGTTCATTGCGGTAGATATCGGGATCGATAGTAATGTTGACGAGGCCATCGACGGCGGCTTGGACTGGGTCCGCGCTTCGTGTGCCTCCTGCGAGAGGCTTCATGGTTTGGATTAGCGCCTTTAGGTCAGTGCTTACCCATGCTCGTGCTGGCACCACCAACTTCGTTTTTTCCAGATCCGAAAACCTCGGCAAAAATCGATCCCAACTCCCTTTCTCGGAGACCAACTCATTGACCAAGTGGGTGGCGACGAGGAGGGCGACGGCGGCGCGAATTGACTTATCCTTTGGCACACCGACCCACCCTGAATCTAGCCACCACCTTTCGCTCTCTCGCTTCTTGACCAAGGCTCTGGCGAAATCCGACTTACCAAGGGAGAAACTCTGCAGAGCCGAGGCGGCTAGTTTGTCGACGGGGAATCCTGGCGCTCCGAAATCCCATGTGTCCATCTCAACGTTCTTCAGGGAAACAAGCTGCCAGTCAAAAACGGGGCCATCGTCTGAAGTCCGCGACCGAGTCCGGGCGCCGTAGTACACACGCTGCTTCCCTGATTTGTCTGTTTCCAGAATCCCAACCTGGTAGAGATTTCGACCGCCAGAGGAACCGAACCAAATCTTTATCGGCTTCGAGCCTTTTTGGGGTAGCGGCAATCCGAAAGCACGCCAGAGCTTCAGGGCGTCTGCGAAGTCTGCATCTGACATTGGGACGACACTCTTTCGCAGTTGGACCGAAGCAACCGGCTGGCCCGTGACAATGACCGGTATGAGGCCCGCAACAATAACGCCCGGAAGTCTCACCTTCATTGATACACTTCCTAAGTCATTCCGTCGCACCGACGGCCTCTTCTTCCTCTCCCGCGCCAATCATGTTTTGCCGAACCTGATTCATTTCGAGCTGCATGTTAACCAGCTTAGCGTAAATTCCGTTCGGGAGGTCCATAAGCGCCTCGTGAGTGCCGATCTCGGCCACGCGTCCTTCATCCATTACGACCAGTCGGTCGGCATTTTTGAGCGTGGAAAGTCGGTGAGCGATGGCGAATACGGTTCGGCCCGAAACCAAGCGCTCGAGGCCCTCTTGAATTTGCCGCTCAGTCTCGGTGTCAACACTTGCGGTTGCTTCATCCAAAATGAGAATGCGCGGGTTATGCAAAATGGCTCGGGCAATCGCAATTCGTTGTCGCTCTCCACCCGAAAGGCGATGCCCCCGCTCACCGACGTAGGTGTCGTAGCCATCGGGGAAGTTGACGATGAAATGATGCGCATTGGCCGCGACGGCGGCATCCATTACTTCTTCGGGAGTAGCATCCGGCCGCCCGTAGGCAATGTTGTGTTGGATGGAGCCCGGGAAGAGGTAGGACTCCTGGAGTACAACGCCGACTTGCCGCCGAAAATCATCGAGCTTGATATCGCGGAGGTCAACGCCATCCACTTCAATATGCCCTTGGCTTGGGTCGTAGAACCGGAGCAGCAAGTTGATCAGTGTGGACTTACCCGCGCCGGAGTGCCCCACCAATCCGATAATTTCTCCCGCCTTAACGTCGAGATTCACGCCATGCACGATTTCGCGACCCTTCTCGTAGCCAAAGTGAACATCCGAGAATTTCACTTCACCCCTCATCTCAGGCATTGGGACCGCTTCCTTCGTGTCCTCAACGTCAATCGGCGTATCCAGGATTTCGAAGACCCGTTCGGCCGCTGTAAGTGATCGAGACGTCCAGTCGATGATTCGCTGGAGTTGCATCAGGGGCTCGCGCATCATGGCGACGTACCCGATAAATGCGGTGAGCTCGCCGATGGTCATGCGTTTGCCCAAAACCGCCTGGCCGCCAACATACCAGATAACGATGCCGCTGAGTCCCATCACAAACATCACCATCGGGAAGAACGTTGACCAGTTTCGCTCCGCGATGTAGCCAGTGTGGGCAACATCCACAATTCTCCGACCAAATTTTGAGTTCTCTCGGTCTTCCCCGTGAAATGCTTTGACAACTCGCGTCCCTTGCAAGACTCCGTTCAGGGCCGAGTTCATGCGCGACCAAGAGTGCCAGAATCGGCTCCAAACCCGCATCATGTTTCGCCGAAAACGATTGACAGCGTAGAGAACAAACGGAATGGGGAGAACCGCCCAAATCGCGATTTGCCAGTTCATCAGGAACATAGCCACCGGGATGCCGATAAGCATGGCCACGTTGTTTACGGTGATCGGAATCCCATCAACCAGAACATCGTAGAGCGCCCCGGTATCGTTTGTCATCCGGCTCATGATGGAACCGACATTCCGTTTATCGTAAAAGGCAATGCTCAGGGTTTGCAGCTTCTCGAAAAGGCGCGTGCGGATGTCTACGGCAACATTCCGACTCAAAAAAGCCACGTTGCGACCGCGTGCAAGTTGAATCAGATTCAAACACAACTGACTGAGGAGCATGAGCCCAATAAGGGTTGTGAACATCTCCGTTTTGCCGTGAGTGAGAACATCATCAACGAGCCGCTTCGTGAAGTAGGGCGGCAGGAGCGCGATGGCGACACCCGTGACGATGAGCGACGTTCCCCAGATAAGGCGCAATTTGTAGGGCTTCGTGAACTCGAATAGCCTCAGCAAAGTCTTACCCCGATTTAAGCAAGCCGGGCAAATATCGGAGTCTTTAGGGAGTGGACGGGAACACCGATCGCAAACCCGAAGGTTGATTTCGATCTCCGGAACCCCTTTCCCCTCACTCAGGCTCTTGAGTTGCTCCTGCGCCGCCACGAGTACAGTTCGCTTCGAAGTCGTTCCGCGTATGAGCTCAACGGTGCCATTAGGTGACTTCACCGTGATGGCAAGCGCGTCAACGAGGTCTTCGGAAGTTGGTTTGGAGATCTCGGACAGACGATTAATCCCGATGACTTCTAACCCGTTGGGCGATTGCTCGATTCGGTAAATATTTTCCGCGGTAACCACCATCCACGCAACGCCTAGCGCCCCCAGTGAAGTGAGGTCTGTTTCAACTGCAATGACGGCCTCCTCGGTACCGATGAGAGCTTGAACGGCGGCGGGAAGGCCCCTAGACGCAAGGGCCGTTGGCATTAGGTTCATTTTGGCATGGTTTGGGTCTGCCTGGTACGATCAACAAGTGAATTTGCGCTCGTTGTTTGGTCGCAAGGGAGTTCCCTCTTGGTGGCCGGGTCGTTCCTCCGATTGGTTCAATTTTGAGGCGGATCTCCATAAGTTCTTTGGCGGCACCGGCCAGAGTTACCAGATGTTTCCTGAAGAGGGATATGTCGGTGCGTCAGAGTCGCATCAGTTTGGCTTAGACAATTTAAGCCGCAAATGGTGTAACGCGCCGGGACCAGAGCGATACGATGTACTTAAATTTCACTTCGAAACGATCTTGAAGAATTTCCGTGATGTTGAACGAGAGATACCGGTTGAAGAACTCCGCGATCGGCTTCGGGTGCGGATCTATCCAACGAACTATTTTCCGGAAGGGCACGCCGAGAACTCGATCACCCAGGAGTACTCTCCTCAGACTATGAAAATCGTGATGGTTGACGGCGAGCACGCGTCCTCCACTCTACAACGCACAAAGTTTGAGGAAACAGGTTGGTCCGAAGCCGATCTCTGGGAAACGGCCCTAAAAAACACTTTTGAGAAGGAGCACTTCGTGGTGGAGCGGCAGCCAGTAAAGGGTGCGCCCCCAGTTAACATTATCGCGGGTTCAATCTATGCCACAACCGCGTTGTTGAGTCTCGATCCGCATCTTCTGCCCCGACCAGAAAACCCCGTGATTGCCACCATTCCATCCCGGAACGTGCTGATTTGGCAAGAAATGCCTCCCTCTCAACTCTCAAAACTGATGCTGGCCTTGGGAAAGGTCACCATGGATATTTTCGATAGCGACGAGGGGCCTATTTCACCAGAATATTTTGAGTGGAAGGATGGCGAAGTTACTTGTTTGGGATCGTTTGGACGGAGTTGATCAGGCAGGGCCATTGCTGATGACGTTGTTGCCGCGGGTAGCATAGCGCAGTGCACTATGAAGTTTCAGTCTCGGTCTCGCTAGTGGATTTACCCGCAGAATGGTGCGGGCGGCCGATTCGCCTAGTTCTTCAAACGAAAAAGGAATACCTGGAGCCACCCTTCCAGTTCACAATTATCCGCAAAGCTGATCGAAAGGGCGAGTTGCAGTGGACGGGCGATGCTGTTCACTTTCACGGCGATGGACGACGATTTATCTATTTCGCATGGTTGGAGAACACCTATGTGTCCTGGAAGATGTTTCGACGGATCAAGCTGTACCTCACGCAAATCCCCAATCTGGGTGAAAACCCTACCGTCCAGGTAACACTTTCCGGCAAAGGCAAAGACGGCTCGCCGGCATGTTCTACGGCGATCATTGTCCCGGGCAAATCCATACGGTAGTCTTTGAATCTTGTCTGATATCTCTCTTGAACGAGCGGTTGAGGTTTTTGTTCATGCCTTTTGCCGGGTGAAGAGCCGGTTTCACCCCTATTTAGCTGAACGCGTTGAGGGGCTTTGGGTCATGCGAGATGGGCCGGGTCGGAAGGAGCCACGGAAGGTGGAAGTAATAGCCAACGAAATGGAGCCAGCTGAAGTGGTAGCGGGAGTGGGCAGAGCCGAACTCGGGTGGCACTTCTTGTGTGATATTCGTGCCGACGACTCATCTCAGGAAGCAATCAAAGCCGAATACAAGCGACTTGGCTACCGGAAAGTGTCGACGGAGTGGCTGTTTACCCATGATCTGCTCGAGATTCCAGCTTTTGAGTCCGAGCCTCCCGCTCGCCTGATAACCGAGATGCCAGCCGTGGTACCACCGCGAACCACCTATCGGGAGTTTCCACAGATTCGTTCGGATGCTCGGTTGTACTGCTCGTGGACGGATCATGAAGTTTTTGGCTCGGTCTATAGCGTTCCTTTTGGCAAGGATTCTTGGGTTTCCGACCTGTTTGTGTACCAACAATTTCGACGATCGGGTTACGGTCGAGCCTTAATGAGTCGCTTGCTCCAGGATGACCGGGACCTTGGCATCGCCCACAGCGCGTTGCTCTCAAGCGCGGCAGGAAAGAACCTCTATCCGGTCATGGGGTACGAGAAACGCGCTACCTTGCAGATGTTTTGTCCCCTCAAACGGTAGCATTCGCGAATGAAAATCACCTATCGAGAGTTCACTTCAGACCTAGCGGCATCCTCGTTGGATGGGTTTTGTGAAGGTTGGGCCAAGCCGCTATCGGGGGAGCAGCTCCATACCGTTTTTAGTTCTAGCTACGTCGTATTCTTGGCATTAGATTCCGAGGGCAGCGTCCTGGGGTTTGTTCAAGCGATTTCAGATGGCGTTCTCAGCGCATATATTCCCTTGCTTGAAGTAAGGCCAAATGTACAACGACAAGGGATTGGACGCGAACTCATGCGCCTTGCGTTGGACCGGCTTTCCGCTTTGTACATGGTTGATTTATGTTGCGATATGGAACTGACGGATTACTACACAAAAATTGGAATGGTCCCCGTTCGCGGCATGTGCAAGCGAAATTTCGATTGTGCTATGTTCGACCAACTCAAGTAGTCACGGTTTCGAACGCATCGGGATCGTGTTCAAGTTCGGCTCGAATTTCGGGCGGAAAGGTGATCGCCCTCCGTTCTGAACCCATCAAAACGTGCCACGTGTAACCCTCGGTCACAACTTTGCCACTCGCCTCGTTAATCACTGAATACTCAAAGCGAATCGCGGCCCTTTTGATCTCGGCGAGACGGATGCGGATGATGATCCATTCATCGTATTTGACTTCGCCCTTGTAACGTGCTTGGGCCTCTACCACGGGCAACATGTAACCCCGATCTTCCAGGCTTTTGTAGGTGAACCCTCGATCTCGGCACCAGGCGCCCCGGGCTTGTTCGAACCAATAGAAGTAGTTTGCGTAATAGGCGTGGCCCATTTGATCGGTCTCGCCATATCGCACTCTTATCCGCTCTTCTGTGAACTCGCGCACCACCAGAGCGTACCCCTTCATAATTGAAGGATGAGCGCACCATCCATCGCCCCGCCCCAAGTTCGTTGGGACCTTTCCGCCCTGTTCTCCGGACTTGATGATCCTCGGTTGGAGACAGTTTGGACCGAGCTTGGAGCCCGAGCTGACGGTTTCGCGGCACAGTATCGAGGCCGGGTTTCAGCAATGACTGCCTCAGAGCTCGCAGATGCGCTTGCGGCTTACGCCGATCTTTCGGCCGATGCAAACAAGCCGATCAACTATGCGAGTTTGGTTTATTCGTGCCAAAGCAATGATGCGGCCGTCGGCGCATTCTTGGCCGAGCAAATGGAGCACGCCAGCGAGCTAAGCGTGAAGCTACTGTTCTTTGAGTTGGAACTGCAAGACCTGCCCGAGGCGAAGGCTGAGTCGTTGTCGAACGATCCGGCTCTTGCGTCGTATCGGCACTACCTCGGGGTTGTTCGCCAGTTTTCGCCCCACAAACTGTCAGAACCTCAAGAAGTAATTCTGGAAGAGACTGCAAATACGGGTTGCCGTGCGTGGGTTCGGTTTTACGAAGAAATGCTCGCCAGCCATGTGTTTCGGATTCTAAAGCCGGGCGAAACTGAGGTTACGGAGCAAAGTGAGCCCGAGACAATTGCCTTACTTCGTGACGAGAACCGCGCCATGCGACAAGCCGCCGCCGACAGTTTGACTCAAGGGATGGAAGAACTTGAACGTTCAATTTGCTTTGCCTACAATACGTTACTGCAAGATAAGCGAGTTGGTGATAGGTTGAGAAATCATCCTTATGCCGAGCACAGCCGGCACCTCGCAAACGAGCTGAAGAAAGAGACGGTTGACCTGGTTGTAGAGATGTGTCACGCAAACTACGGCCTTGTGGAGCGGTTTTATCACAAGAAGCGACCGCTCTTGGGCCTTGAGGAACTTACTCACATTGACCGTTATGCTCCCCTCTTTGAATCTAAGGAGAAGAAGAGCTGGGAGGAAGGGCGCAGCATGGTGGTTAATGCATTCACCTCATTCCACCCGGAGTTAGGTGCGCGGGCGGATGAGTTCTTCTCGTCGAACTGGATTGACGCAGAGCCCCGCAACGGGAAACAAGGTGGCGCATTTTGTAGCTATAACACGCCCGACACTCACCCAGTTGTATTCATGAACTATCTGTGCAAGTTGGATGACGTGATGACTCTCGCGCATGAACTTGGACATGGGGCACACGCCTCGTTCAGCCGAACGCAGAACTACTTTAACTTCCACGGCACCCTCCCGTTGGCCGAACTCGCTTCAACTTTTGGTGAAATGCTGGTGTTCGAGCGAATCGTTGCCGACGCCACGGAGCGCGACAAAACCGCACTCTATGCGGAGAAAATCGAGAGCATTTTTGCCACCGTTTTCCGACAAGCGGCGTTGTTTTCGTTTGAAGTGCGCGCCCACAACGCTAGGCGCGATGAAGGAGAAGTTTCAGCGGAGCGGTTCGGAGACATTTGGCAGGAGGAGTTGCAGAGAATGTTCGGCACGTCGATCAAGTTAGGAGAGCAACACCGCCGATGGTGGATGATGATCGGTCATTTCTTCTTCGCGCCATTTTATGTGTACGCTTATTCGTTCGGAGAACTCCTTGCCCTCAGCCTGTATCAAGCTGCCAAGAAGGGCGGAGCCGAGTTCGCAGCGCGGTACATTGATCTCCTTAAGAAGGGCGGTTCGGAAACGCCCGAAGAGCTCATGGCATTCGTGGGCGTCGACATCAATTCGCGCGAGTTCTGGCAAGGCGGCTTCGATGCAATTGAAAGCTTCGTGACAGAGTTCGAGCGGTTGAGTGGAGCGTTATAGGCACGATTGACCGCCGCCATCGCTCGCTTCGCGGCAAATCTCTTATGATGGCTTGAACTCGTCCAGCCGAAAACGAACGCTGACGATAAAGGGTTCCTCACCCTTTATCCAATGCCCATAAGTGGTGCAAACGAAGGTGCCATCGGTCAACACTTCAACCCCAGGATAGCCGCAGTCCCAACTGTCTTGGTTATCCATTAACCGCAGGCGAAACTGCCCCGGTCGGCCCTTTTGGAGGTCTTCGAATGTGCCGACCCACGCAATCCAATCCCCGTTTGTTGGGCTCTCTTTGTTCGTATCTCGAAATGAAATCACGAGGCGACCGTCGGGAGCATATTTTCCCACGTGGCGGTCGCCGATCAGGCTTGAAGGCATTTCCTTGGGGGTTGACCAAGTTCGTGCTTCATCGGTGCTGAACATGATATGCGAGTTCTTTGCCCGCCGGTTTTCGCGCAACAATATGGCGAGAGTGCGGCCATCCGGGGAACGTATGAGCCCGGGTTCGCACAAATTAATATCCTGTCCCTTCCAAATCGCCTCAGGCGCCCCCCAAGAAAGGCCACCATCGGATGAGAAGGTCTGGTAGAGGGTGAAGGTCGGGGGCTTGGTTTGGGCAGGCTTGTCCGAGAAGAATCGACCGTCATCGTGGAACAATCCAACATAGCGTCCGTCGCGTAGTTGCTCAACTGAACTCATGACGACGATGCCGCCCCAATTTCCTGCTTTTTCGAGGGGACTCCAGTTCGTTCCGTCGTCATCGCTTGTAGCAAAGCGAGCAGGATACAGTCCAGACCATACGATGAGTCGCTTTTTGCCGGTCACTGGTTCGATGATCCGATGAATGGTCGGAGTTTCAAGCGAAGTGGCCCAGTTATCCGGCGTATATTGCCGATCGCCCCAAGTCTTGCCGCCATCCTCGCTTCGTTTCATGAGGATTGGCCCCTTTCCGTGCCCGCGAGGATAAACGCAAATCATCGTCTTCCCATCTTCAAGCAAAACAGTCGTCGGATGACCAATATAGACCTTGCTTTCGCGATCAACGATCACTTGCCGGGACGTGTCAGAGGCTAGATCAATGAGGGGGATTGCCTGAAAGAGCATTGGCGTTATTGTGACACTGTTTGAAACCGAATCTCGGTAACATAGAGGGCCAATGAACCCTGCCCTCGTCGCCCTGGCTATGTTTCAAACCAACGCATTCGAGCCCGGGTTGGCTTTGCGCTCCTACTGGGTGGACCCTGCCTTACAACGGGTACCTGTTTTTGCAGATTGGCTTACGCCCAACTATGTGTCAACTATCGGAAATGTGAACCTACGGGCTGCCAGCGAAATTGGAAACCTGGGCGGTGGGTCCTTTTGTGCATTGTCCGGGTTCATCAACATTTCAAAGCCAGGAGCCTACGTTCTCAGACTCTCGGCGAATGGCGGATCGAGGCTCATGCTCGATGAACACGTTGTCATAGCAGATCATGGCAAACCTAGCTATGGCGCTAAAGAAGCTTTGCTGAATTTGGGACAGGGCCGTCATAAGTTGCTCATCGAGTATCTGCATCTCACAAGCGCCCCGACCTTAAGATTGGCGTGGATTCAACCTGGCTCGAGCCGCTTTGAGCTTGTTCCCGCCTCCGCCTTTGAACATATTGTTTCGGCCGAGACTAAGACTGAGATGGGCAAAAAGGAACCTCTGGTTTCGCCTGAACGAGACCGACCAGGAGATGGCTTGCCGGTTATCGGCTGGCCTCAAGGTTTTAGCGGCAGTGGCCCATCTAGCTCTGAGAAGGCACCTGGATTTACGGTTAAAGCTCCCGCGCACAAGTTTGATACGGCTCGCCTGATTCGCGCGGGTTCACCCGTAGCTTTGCTGCCGACCATGGACGGTGGATCACAGGTTTTCCGCCTGAAATCTGGATCATTTAAAGGCCAACTCGTATACAATGCGCTCCCAAACCGCATAGATCGTGCCCTTGTTGAGACGATTAGTGGCACGTCACAAGCCTGCATTTTTCGCTTTGCCGGTGGACGCGTGGATTCGTCGCGCGTTGCCTCAACCGGTGTAGCCGGATTTGATATCAAATCCGTTGGGGCATTTGCGAACGGGCTTGAGATTGTGTTAACTTCGCCACTTGCGAAAGGAATTGGCCGCGATCCCGCCGATTACCAACTGCGCCAATGGCGCTATGCATCGGCAGATTATGGTTGCGCGCCAGCTGAAACGCAGCTCTTGAAAGTGACATCCGCTACCGTTTCTGGCGATGGGCTCCGGGTTTTCTTGGAATGTAGAGAAATGAAAGCAGGAAGGGTTGTTTACCTTAGGCTTGGACACGGGTTTCACGACTTGCATGATCGCCCGATTTGGACGACAGAAGCTTGGTACACGATGAACAAGGTTCCCACGCGCAAGCACAAAGTGGCAGCCGCACCGGAACCCCTGAACACTTTGAGCGCGTCCGAAAAGGCCGCCGGCTTTAAATCCCTGTTTAATGGCAAGGATTTGACTGGATTTAAGGGGTTCAACTCTCCCACGGTTGCTCCTGCCTGGAAGGTGATAAACGGGATCATCGCTGTACAGCCCGAACTAGATGGGGGCGACCTTACAACGATTAGACAATACGGCGATTTCGAGTTAAGGCTGGAGTGGAAGGCGTCGCCGGGAGCTAACAGCGGCATCATGTATCGCGCCAGTGAATCTCAAAAATATGCCTATCTCACCGGGCCCGAGATGCAGGTTTTGGATGATGAGCGCCACGGCGATGGCCAGTCGAAATTAACGTCAGCCGGTTCTATGTATGCGCTAGTGGGCCGAACCTGGGATATGGCTCGCCCGGCCGGATCATGGAATGAAGTGCGCATCATCTGCCGAGGAAACCATGTCGAGCACTGGCTTAATGGCGCAAAGGTAGTGAGCATTGAAATCGGGTCGGCCAAGTGGAATGAGTTGGTGAAAGCCAGCAAATTTCAGAGAAGGGCCGATTTTGGCACGTTCAAGAAGGGCCACATTGTCCTGCAGGATCACGGCGACCGAGTTTGGTACAGGAGCATTCGAATCAAGCCCTTATGACCGTTTTGATCGACCACGTGACCATGGACTATCCCGGAGTTAGGGCGCTTTCCGGGGTCAATCTTCAGCTAAACCAAAGCGAAATTCACGCAATTATTGGTGAAAACGGGGCAGGTAAGAGCACCCTCCTGAAGATTCTAAGTGGCGTGCAGAATGCAACTCAGGGTCGCATCGTCATTGATGATATTGCGGTTCGGATGACCGGCGTTAAGGATGCCGAAAGGTTGGGAATCGCAATGGTCCATCAGGAACTGAACTTGATTGATTCGCTGTCCGTAGCCGAGAACATTTCACTGGGTTCTGAACCTAACAGCCTGGGTATCTTACAAAGATCTCGGATGAACCGAACCGCATCCGATGCTCTGAACCGTTTGAAATCCGATATCTCGCCGAAGACCCTTGTCGGGGAACTCTCGCTGGCTTCCAAGCAACTCGTTGAAATCGCAAAAGCGCTCTCGCAAAATGCGAAGATCTTAATTTTGGACGAACCCACGGCTGTACTGGCCGAGCGCGAGACTCGCGATTTATTGGAACTGTTAAAACTGTTGCGGGATGAAGGTGTAGGCGTGATTTACGTAAGCCACAGGTTGGACGAAGTGTGCGAGATCGCCGACAGGGTTACGGTTTTGAGAGACGGGCAACTTGTGGGCGAAGTTAAGCGAGAGGATGGGCTAACGACAGCCGATCTAGCCAACCGAATGGTGGGGCGCGAACTGCAAGATCTTTATCCGCTGAAACTACGCGACCACGAAGGCGATGCCGTGCTTCAGCTTGAAGAGGTTCGATTTGATGGATTTGCTGCTCCGATTTCGCTGCACGTCCGGGCAGGCGAGATCGTGGGTCTAGGCGGACTCATTGGGTCGGGCCGGACCGAGCTAGCCCAAGGAATCATTCGCAAACGACGGCGCATAAGCGGGCGGGTTTACGCTCCAGCACCAGCCTATGTGAGCGAAGATCGGAAGGGAACCGGGCTTCACCTCACTTTGAATTTGACCCAAAATGTGGTTATGGCGAACCTCAAGCGGTACGGTTTGCTGACCCTTAATAAATCACAAGAAAAGCAGGCTGGAAACGCGTGGATCAAAAAGCTAGCGATAAGGGCAAAGGACCAGGGTGTGGTGGTTCAAAGCTTAAGTGGCGGGAATCAGCAAAAGGTCTCGTTGGCGAAGTGGCTCGATACCCAGCCAAAATTGCTCATTCTGGATGAACCGACCAGGGGAGTTGATGTTGGCGCGAAATCGGAGATCTACCAGTTGATCGTGGAAATGGCAAAGTCAGGATTAGGGTGTTTGGTGATCTCATCGGAGATGAACGAACTTATTGGTCTCTGTGATCGAGTTGTGATGTTGCGGGATCGTAAAGTGGTAGGCGAATTAATTGGTGATGAAGTGACCGAGACAAACATGATGGCTATGGCCGCGGGGGTTAGTGTTGAATAAGTTGCTTAGCCCTCGGATAAGCATCAAGGAGCTGTTTAGCCGCTATGGGGTGCTCATTGCGTTCATCTTGTTGTTTGCGATAAGCGCCTCCCGGCAGGGCGAGTTTTTTCTTAAGCCCGACAACCTGCGTAACATTGTTAATCAGAACGTGCCGGTCGGCATCATTGCAGTTGGGATGACGTTCGTGATCATCACCGGTGGAATCGATCTGGCTGGCGGAAGTTTGGTCGCATTGGTTGGAGCCCTCGGGTTAGTCTTTATGAACAAGCAAATCGACAGCCGCATGTCCGAGGGGATGGCGGCCATTCTTGGGAGCGGTTTGATTGTAGCGCTTGGGGCTCTTGGGGGATTGGTCCAAGGCATATTCATCGCTTTTGGTCGGATCACTCCGTTTGTCGCAACCCTCGTGGGAATGGTTGCGTTTCGGTCCATGACCGTTGTTTTGGCAAATGGAGGTGAGGTCCGCTCGCTAAGCAAAAACGTGTGGCCAGATGTAGGCATCGGAGGCATTCCGGTCCCTTTTGTTAAAGACACTCAAGGAAATCCGATCGTGATTTACTACGGAATTATTGCGTTCATTGTGGTTGTGATGGTCGGCTCGTTCATCTTGAACAAGACACGGTACGGCCGATATGCAATCGCGGTTGGCGCAAACGAGCGTGCTTCCCACTACAGCGCCGTTCCCGTGAACCGAGTCAAACTGCTGACTTACATGCTAAGCGGCATCTGCGTCGGTATTGCGGCCGTGTTTCTCAGCGGAAAAATGAACTCGGTGGCCTCCGGTTCTCAGGGGGTTAACTTTGAGTTGGATGCCATTGCTGCCGTTGTTATCGGCGGAACATCGTTGAAGGGGGGATACGGAAGAATCTGGGGAACCGTTATCGGTGTCTTGCTCATGGGCATCATCACGAACATGCTGGTGTTCGAAAACATCAACTCTCACTGGCAGGGCGTCGTAAAAGGAGTGGTCATTTTACTGGCGGTCTTGCTACAGAGAGAGCGTCGCGACGTATAATAGCGACATGCTCAAGAGGTTTAGTTTCTTTGCATGTGCGTTAGCACTTTCTTTGTCAATTGGTTGTAGCGGCGGAAAGACCGACGAACCCACGCCCAATAAGACCGGCGAGTCAACTTCAACGAAGAAGTTTCGAGTCGGAGTGAGCCTGCCCGCAGCCGATCATGGCTGGACTGGTGGCGCTTACTACTGGGCGGAAGAAGCCACCAAGAAATACCCGGAGATCGAGTGGAACATCCAAACGGCCGAGAACTCTGACGATCAAATCAAAGACCTCGATAACATGGCTACCAAAGGTATGGACGCGCTCGTTATCCTGGCTACCGAGAGTGCCCCCGTCACGCCAAAAGCCAAGGAACTGCACGATAAGGGAATCTTTATTGTCAACGTTGATCGCGGTTTCACCGAGGATATTGCCGACGTGTTTCTTGCAGGCGACAACAAAGCATTCGGTCGCATGTCGGCTGAATACATCGTAGAAAAACTGAAAGGAAAGGGCAAGATTTTGATTCTTCGCGGTATTCCCTGCACGGTAGATACGGACCGGTATGACAGTGCGATGGAAGTGTTCAAAAAGAACCCTGGAATCGAGGTTCTGGATGCGCAACCCGGTGAATGGAACAAAGATAAGTCTTACAAGGCCGCTCAAAACATGCTCACAAAAAACCCGAAAGTCGATGCCATCTGGTCTTCTGATGACGACATGAGCGAGGGCGTAGAGCAAGCTCTGAAGGAAGCCAACCGAACGGCGGGCGTTTGGATGCTCGGCGGCGGCGGTAAGAAAGAGATTGTGAAGCGCATTATGGACGGCGACCCGCTCTATCCAGCGACGGTAACCTATCCGCCAAGCATGACCGGTCAAGCGGTTGATAAGTGCGTTGAGATCCTCAAGTCAGGTAAGAAGCCTGAGAAGCACATTTCCGAGCTGATCAAGCTTGACATCGTTACGCCGGCGAATGCGAAGGATTTCTACTTCGAAAAGTCGGTTTACTAGTCTAGACGAAACCACGAAAGATAATATGATAAAACGGGGGCTCATCGCCCCCGTTTCCACCTTAAGATTTACCCAAAAAGAAAACTCGCGCGTTCACGTTGATCGAACTCCTGGTTGTGATCGCGATCATCGCAATCCTTGCGGCAATTCTGTTCCCCGTTTTTGCTCAGGCTAAAGCGGCGGCTAAAGCGACCGCCTGCATGTCGAATGCGCGCCAGCTTGGGTTAAGCGTTCAAATGTATTCGACCGACGTTGACGATACGTTCCCTTTAGCGGCATATGGAACGGCCTCGGGCCTCTACATATGGCATGACCTGATTGATCCTTATGTGAAGAACAAGGATGTTTGGCTCTGCCCCGGCTGTGGCCTTAATCCGACCGACGCGTCAGGAGCACCCACCAGTCACTTCGGATACAACGCGGCTTATCTCACAACGATTGCGTTTGACTTTGCCAACGCCAATAATCATTATGCTTACAACCAAGGAGCGGTCAATCTTCCTGCCGAAACCGTGCTGTTCAGTGCGGCGAAATCGAGCGTGGTTGCATCATGGTGTGGCGACGAAGGGAAGTTCCTCTTAGCCCCTTCGATGGCCGACGCAGATTGCTGGGGACGACCACTAGATGAGCCCGCCAAACGTGCCACGATCACGTTTTGTGACACGCACACGAAGCGCTTGAACAAGGGCCAAGTCTATCAAACCGATCAGTTTTTTGATCGTGATTGATGGATGTGCTGGAGCGAGATATCACGGAACTCGACCGTCATATCCATGTCACCGTGGAGTTGCAGAGCTAGCGCGCCTTTGCGGCGGCCGACCGGATCATCAATATCCGTGATAGTTTCCCCGTTTAACTTGACAACATAATGAGTGCCGATGGCGGAGACAAACATGTCCGTCCACTCGCCCGGCTTAAATTTCGATTTTGCGTGAATCTCAGGGGTAGGTTTGAAAACCCAGCCTCGGCCGGCGGTTTCCCAAATCCCGGCGACGTCGTCAATGGCATCAATTTCTGCCTGCATCCCTTTTACCAAAGGCTGCTCGGCGATTCTTTCGGTTCGGAAATAGAATCCGCTATTGCCGCCAGATATCTTGAATTGGAGCTTAGCTGTGAAGTCCTCAACCTCCTTTTCGTACACCAAAATGCCTTGGGGGTCGGCCTTTGTACAGACTCCTTTCAGAACTCCTTGGGCAGCGGTCCATGTTCCGCCGCCAACAACGGTCCAACCGCTTAGGCTCTTGCCATCAAAAATCTTATTCGTATCAGCGTGTTGGGAAAGGAGCAGTAGTGTTGCAAGCATGTATTGAAACTACCTCAATTTACAAATTCACAGCAAAGTCATAGTTGCGGTGAATCTGGTTACTTTCGGCGGGGCTGGAAAACGGATAGAACCCGTGATCAGGCTCGACCGAGCATTCGACCCAACCTTCAGCGATCATTGACTCGATTGTAGTTAGCGTTAGATTGATCCCAACCTCCGGCGTGTCGTAGATTGGGTTTCTCAAAAAGAAATGTCGAAGACGCTCAACGGCTGGCAGGACGAGATTCTCCTTTTCTAGAAGCTTCAACACGATGTCATAGACGCCATATTTGGGAAGGATTTTCCCGTCGCGACGATAACAAACTTTTTCCCAGATTTTGCCCTCGAAGAGCAGCGGCATTTTAGATTCTTCTGCGCCTTCCAGGTTTAGCCTAAACGAGTTGTTTGCGGCCACTTTCCACGTTGCTTTTTCGCCCGTAATTAGATGAGTAACTTGTTGAACCGCCTCGATTGCCACCCCGCCGATGATGGGTAGGGATGGATCCTCGTGAGAAAAGCCACCGGTTCCGAGCCAGCGAAAAGCGTCATCAGGCTTCAAGTTGAGACCAGCTTCTTTGGCGATTTCGCTCGTGTATTCGATCAAATCGCTAAACTGCGCGTTTGCCTTGTACCAAAAGTCGGCAAACATGACGTGCTGTCGAATGCGATTTCGGTGAATGTCGGTGTAAAAGTTGGCGAGCCAAGCGGGATCGTGTTCCTTTGCTTCAATAGCCAGAATTGAATATGCGACCTGCCTTGCTCCGGCTACGGCCAAGGTCATTCCGGCCGAGAGAATGGGATCAGCAAAGCCGCAAGTATCACCGATTAGCCACCAGTTTTCGCCGCTTAATCGATCAGAAATGTAAGACCAGTCGTTCGTGGTTTGCAAAACATTCTCGCAAACAGCATTGGTCATCAGATTCCATACAAGCGGTGCTTCCTTCAGCGCCATGTGATAAAGTTCTTCCGGTCTCTTATCACTCTTCTTGTAATAGTCCATGGGCAAAACGAGGCCAATACTCGTTCGCGTTTCACTTATCGGAATAAACCAAAGCCAGCCCCAATCTATCGAAGCGATAAAGATTCGGGTACCGCCTACACCGATGTTCACGGCCCAATCTGCGTTCTGCCAATAATCCCAAATTGCAATGTTGCGCAGGCTGGTCGGATAATCGACAGGCACTTCCATTGCCCGGCGCAGCACGCCAGAAACGCCGCTACCGTCCAGGTAGTGCTTGGCAACAATGGTTTCGCCCGATTCGAGTTTGAGCCCGGTTACCCGGTCTCCTTCCCGTTCAACGGAGACAACCTTAGTTTCTTCACGAACTTCGCACCCTTTGCTTGCAGCGTGGTCAAGCAGGACTTTGTCGAAGATGGCTCGATCAACCTGGAACGCGGTGTGAAATCGTTGCCCTCGGAACTTGGCTGGGCGAGGTTCGTCGTGAAACGACCCGTCGGGAATGAACTTAAAATCCCAAAGGTCCGAAGTAATCCCCCATCGATAGGTGCCGCCAATCTTGATAGGGAAATTACAGGCCTCAATTTTGTCCCAAGCCCCCATCTCGTCGAACACTTGGCAAACCGCCGGCAGGAGGCTTTCGCCAACATGATCCCGCGGGAACTTCTCTCGCTCTAGGATCAGCACTTTAAGGTCTGGTCGGTACGTTTTAAGCAAGGAGCCACAAGAGCTCCCAGCGGGGCCGCCCCCGATAATTGCCACGTCATACATCCTCGATTTCCCCTCTCCGAAGTGCATTATACACACGAATTTAACAAAACCTACCATTTTTTACCATTGAACAATGAATCGAGCCAGGTGGACTAAAACCAACCAAATCAAATCACATGGTTTTATGTTGAACATACCGATAATTCACACAGGCATGCGAATTCGAACCATATTTTGGGGGTTAGGGCTATTTGGGCTCAATTTTGCTGCATTTGTGTGCACTTTTAACGTGCTGAACAACATGTACCTTTCGCGGCCAAGTACCCCACAAGTTTGGGCCGGGTGCTCAGCCGCATCTCTCATTCTCTCACTGTTCACTTTTGTCGGCGTGATCATCCCGCTTTCGAAGGCGAGACAAGACTCGGAGCAAAGTTGTCTTGAGATCCTCGATGCCTCCGCTGATGGCCTGTTTGTGCTTGGAACGGGCAATATTATTGAGTTTGTGAACGCGGGCGCATGTCGACTTTTGGGGTTCACATCGCAAGACCTCGTTGGCAAGTGTGCAGAGCTTTTCATTAAGGAAGTCACCGATGGCACCAAAAGGCACCTGATCACTTCCTCCGAACTTGACGTTCTTGGACTTTCATACAACGTGGTAGCAACCCGCGGCGATGGCGTTTCCGTACCGATGAACCTGGCCGTTTCCGAAACAAAGTCGCGAGGCAAAAAGAAAAGGGTGTGGGTCATTCGCGATTTGACCGATGTTCGGCGAATGCAACTGGAGTTAGAGCAATCTGAAGATCGATTCAAAGCGCTCGCCGAGAGCTCGCCCATTGGAGTTTTCCAGGTGGACACCTACGGCAGTTTGCTCTATGCTAATGCTCACTTCACGGCTTTGCTGGGGCATCGCAAACAAGAGCTTGTGGGCGGCGGTTGGATTGATTGGATTCACCCGGACTTCCGCGACAACCTCCTCGCGAGTTTAAAGAGGGCCACGGAAACCGAAACCGGTTTCACCATGGAAATCAGGCTTTGGCTCTTTGGTGGATTAGAAAAGTGGGCTCGCATTGGGCTATCGCCATTGCGCCGACAGGACAGTAGCCTTTTGGGATTTGTTGGCTCGCTCGAAGACGTTACTGAAATTAAGCAAACTCAGGAACGCCTAATCGAGGCACAAGCACTCGTCCATCAAGCATTAGAGTCTCTGACTGTCGGATTCGTGATGTACGACACGAGCGAACGACTCGTCTTTGCGAATTCTGCTTACAAAGCCCATTATCCACTCATCGCCGACGTCATGAGGCCAGGGATGCCTTATGAAAACATCTTGAGGGAACACCTGGCGCGTGACGGACGCAACCCGTTTGGTAAGCCCGAGGCGTTTATTGCCCATTGGCGACGAATGCTTCTTCGAACCGACGAGCCTTGGGAGCAAATCCTTGAGGGACGGCGTGTTCAGACGAACACGGTTCGCACCGCGGAAGGGAATTTTGTGAGCATTCTGACGGATATTGGCGATCTTCGTGAAGCTCAAAAGGTTGCCGAGGCGGCCCACCAGCACCTTGAGGAAGCGTTTGAGACCCTCGACGCCGGGTTCGTAATGTATGACCAGGATGATCGCCTGCTTATCTGTAACAGCCGATTCCAGGATATGTACCCCGAGGCGGCCCCTTTCATGAAGCCGGGAGCTATGCAACGGGACATCATTCTTGCCCAACTCAAGACTGGCGAAGAAGAGGAGGCATTTATTGACACTTTCCTCAGGCTTCATCGAAACGGTCCCTCTGAGCATGACCACAACGGCCGTCGGATCATGGTTTCAAATTCGCGGACTGCAAGCGGGTGCCTTGTTAGCTTAAGATCCGATATCTCCGAGCTTGCCGCCGCAAAGGCTGCAGCTGTCGAGGCCAGCGACTATCTCCTTGAGGCTTTCCAATCGATCAACGCGGGATTCGCCATCTATGATTCAGATGACCGTCTTATCTACTGCAATCCTCAACTCAAGCAGATGTATCCAATGGTGGCCGATGCCCTTAATCCAGGCACCAGTTTCGAGGATATTATGCGAACGCAGTTCAAAAACTTGAGGCTGAATCGACTTGGAGTGGACGAAAACGAGTGGGTTCGACAGCGTTTAGTTGAGCGGGCTAACTCCCTCACCTTGGATGACCTTTTAGGATCAAAATCGCCCATCGTGTCGAAGTCGCACACGGCAAGTGGCAACAAAATCGTTATCCATTTTGATCCTGATCGAAAGTCACTTGCAGCTTAGCGCACGATCGTGTTTAATCCGGCTTTCTTGAGTAGCGCCAAGAACTGACCCATCGTTCGCATATCGATCGACTGTGCCGCGAGCTTGCCTTCCCGATTATAAATGAAGGTCTTTGGAATGCCATCCACTTGATACTCCTCATTCACCTTTCTGCCCGGATCCAATAGCACCGGGAACGTGTATTTGTTCTCTACTATGAACGGTCGCACCTTGGAATCATCCTCATCCGAAATCGCGATCACAACCAGGCCCTTCTCCCTGTATCGCTTGTGCAGCGTTTCAAGATCGGGCATTTCTTTCCGACACGGAGGGCACCAGGTTGCCCAGAAGTTCACGAGGACGATTTTGCCCTTCAGTTGGGACAGGGTCCACTTCTTTCCGTCTAGGTCGGTCAACGTAAAGTCAACCTTTGATCGTGACTCTTCAAGGTTCTTAACCGTTACCCGAGCCGCGTGCATGCTTTGCCCTTCGAGCGTCACCTTGATGCCTTCGAATCGCTCTAAGTTAGCTAGTTGCAGATAAGGGCCAGCGGGCATGCGCACTTGTGGGTTCGTGAGGGGAGTCTCAGCGAGCGCCATAGTGAGGGTGTTTGCCACTTCTTGCAACGTGTCGTGCCCAAAATCTCCCTCTGTGGCGAGGTTGCAGAGGCCACTAGCCAGGTTCACCTTGGACTTACCCGCATTTAGCTTCCGTATCTGAAGTGCGGCTTCGAGCGTGGCCTTAGCCCGCTCAGCATCGGGCATACTGCGCATCTTGCCAATGGAAGCTGAAATAGCTCTTTCTTGGTCGGATTGGGCTGCAATCGCCGAAACTGCCAAGATCAAAAGACCACCATAAAGAGAATGGCGAATGTTCATTGTTGGAAGTTACCAGGTTAGGTCACGGTTTGGTTGGGGATTCAAACAAAAAGAGCCCTCAGCAACCTGGCTGGGGGCTCTTGGATCACCGCACCGTTTATCTATCTAAAGCGCCAGGTGACGGTTCCGAAGATGTTCATCTGCTTGGCCGAAAGAACTTTGCAGTGACCATCGGCGAAGATCACCGGAGTGACGCCATTGTTAGTTCGATCCGCTCGGTATCTTGACCAGATCGGCTTTAATGCGCCCGCGCTATAGGTTGGAGACGTTGGATAGTTGGCATCTCCAGATTCAGCTACGAGATCGCGATCGCTTATCAAAGGCAAACCCTTGTAATAGTCTCCGCCCGGATCGTTCAGGCCATTGTAAGGGTTGAACACGTAGCCGCGGTGCTTGGTTGAGTTCACACCAACCGGGGCACCTGGGGTTACGGCGAACAAACCAGTTCGAGCTGATTCTTCGGCAACGCTGAAGTTAGCCGCACCAGGGAATCCTTCGGTTCCAGGAGGGGCCGCGCCCGGTTGGGTTGTACTGTTAGTATCAACCCCAGTCGCGTCGCTGTAGCCAATCGTGGCTTGGCGTCGCCCGTTCCAATCGGTTGCAAAAGCGCCGTTGGAGTCGATGGCAACAAAAATCTCTTGGTTCTTAACATAGGGGGCGACTGCGGGGCACCAAATGAGAGGAACATTGAGCGGGTCAGCCGTATTTCGATTCGAGGCTGGGACAAAATAATCGTCCGCGTCGCCGGCATAGAGCATCACGCTTATGCCCAGCTGCCGCATTTGCGAAAGTCCGCGAGAAATCTTTGCGGCTTCCTTTGCTCTGGCGAAAACTGGAAACAAAATGGCGGCAAGAATGGCGATAATGGCAATAACAACCAATAATTCGATTAGGGTAAAAGCGCGTCTTAACATAAGGATCTCCAAACCTATGACGAATTATATTGCAAGCTTAGTTCCCGCACGATGGGATTCGAAAAAGAAATGAACAAACTGAGATTTCCTCGGAAAATTGCGGTGAGCTCGGGCCTAGTGGGCCTGCTCGTAATCGCGTTCGTCATGGGGTTTTTCGCCCCAGGATTGAAGATTTGGCAAGATCTGGCGTTTGAATCTTCGAAGTTTGGTTCGAAGCCATGGTCCGCCCTAACATGGCCGGTTGGGCTGGGAGGGACGCTTGGGTTGATTGGCTTAGTTTTTGGGAGCGTATGGATCCTTCAAATCGGAGCCCAAATCGAGCGGGATTTGACCTCTCTCAAGTACGCCCTCTTCTTGATTGCCTTTACGGTGGTTGGGAGCTTGTTTATGGGACTGGGAGGCTTCATTTTTGCTCAGAATGCACCCCTTTACGGTGCGTATCCTCTCATTGCGGCCCTCACCGTGGTGTGGGCCACGAGGAATCCAGAAGCCATCGTTACGCTCATCATCTTCCCGATTAAGGCTAAGTGGCTCGGTTGGTTTTCAGCTGCGATCGTCTTCTTCTCAACTGAGCCGCAGTTTGCTCCTTTTGCCGCTGCCCCGCTAGCCCTTGCTTGGGCTTTCGCGGCAAATCGCTTGCCCGCTGCCTATGGCCGACCACCGGCAAGCACCCCAACTAAGCAATACCGAAAGCATTGGCGCGAAGACGAGTCCTTTCATGACGATGTGCGTCGCCGCGAATCAGACAGGGCAGAACGGGAGAGACTCAGGAAGCTATTTGAGGGTTCGCTAAACGATGATTCCGACAAAAAAGGCTAGGGTTTTCGGAAGTTAATCCCCTTTGCTTCAAGTCGACTAAGGTGAGGGCCGAGCCTCGCACTGAAATTGGCGAAGTCTCTTGAACTCTTCTGGCTCCAGGCAACTTCACTCAGTGCGCTGGCCCGGGGATAAGCCATGTATTCAACCTTTTTGTAATTGCCGATATATTCCGTCCACATCTGGAACTGGCACCCGAGCACGTGGTTCGCGTCCGCCGCTGTCATTTCCGGCAAAATCGGTTCGTAGGCATAGGCTTTGTCGAGCGGGAGAAAACCACCGATCGCTTTGGGTTCATTGGCGGTGTCGCGCGATTGGTAAAAGTCGAAGTAGGTGTGGGTTGTTTGCGCCATTACAACGTCATGGCCAGACCGTACCGCTTCCATGGCTCCCTCGTTTCCGAGCCACACCATAAGCCCAGCTCCGGGGGCCAACCCGCCTTCCAAGATTTCTGACCACCCGATGAGCCTTCGCCCCTTTGAAGTGAGGTGCTGATCCATTTGGCGAATAAACCAACTTTGCATTTCATGCTCCGTCTTGAGCCCAAGGGCCACCATCCGGTCTTGCGTGGCCTTACTTTCTTTCCATTCCTTCTTCGGGCATTCATCGCCGCCAATATGGATGAACTGACCGGGAAACAGCTCGATCACTTCGTCCAACACGTTCTGCATGAACTTGATCGTTCCGGGCTCTGTGTTCAGAACCGTATCAACGACTCCCCAGGTTGTGGCGACTGGAATTTGTTTACCGCTATTTCCTAGTTCTGGATAGGCTGCGATTGCGGCGGTCGCGTGGCCGGGCATTTCGATTTCCGGCACAATCGTTACGAAGCGTTCGGCCGCATATTTCACGATGTCGCGCACTTCGCTCTGGGTGTAAAAACCGCCATGGGGTTTGCCTTCATATTGGGCAGGGCTATAGTTCAGCATGGTATCAGCCCGCTTCGAGCCGACTTCGGTGAGCTTCGGGTACCGCTTGATTTCGATGCGCCATCCCTGGTCCTCAGTGAGGTGCCAATGAAATGTGTTCATCTTGTGCATGGCGAGTCCGTCAATGAACCGTTTAACATCGGGAGCGGGCATGAAGTGGCGACCAACGTCAAGATGCCCGCCTCGCCATTTGAATCGTGGGTAATCCTCGACGCTACAAGCTGGTGCGGTCCAATCGGCCTTCATCTTTGTTCCGGCGTAAATCGAGGCAGGGAACAGTTGCAGGAGTGATTGCACGGCGTAATAAACACCCGCGGGTTTTAGAGCACGGATGCTGACTCCTTGGGGGCCAACTTCAAGCCGATACCCTTCGTCGCCTAGCCGTTTAAGATCGGGCTCGAGCTTCAGCGTAATCGCCTTTCCAGTTCCCGTCGTTCCGACTTTAAGTTTCAATCCCGTTGAGGTTTCGATTCGCTGTTGAAGTTGCTGACCGATCCCCTTCGTTTCCGCCGATACCAAAATCAAGGTGAGAGAGTCGAGATTGAACTGGCCGCTAAGGGCGGAGTATTGGACGGGCATCGGGATAATGGGACACATATCTGCCTAATAGTATCCCAGTTGTAGCCAATGACGATGTAAACTGGCGCCGTGCTGCTTGAAATTGCCGTCGCCGCGTCTGCGCCGCCCCCCCCCCAAATTTCATAGTCATTTTTTGCGACGATTTGGGCTACGGGGATTTGAGCTGCTATGGGAATCGCTCGTTCAAAACGCCGAACTTGGATAAAATGGCGTTGGAAGGGACGCGGTTTACAAACTTCTATGTGGGTTCGCCCGCTTGCAGCCCGTCGCGAGCATCGATCCTCACCGGTTGCTACCCCCAACGCGTTAGCGTTCCCCAAGTTCTCAACCCCGACTCTCCCACTGGTCTTAACCCGACGGAGACAACATTGCCGGAGCTCTTGAAACCTCTTGGCTATGCCACGGCTATCGTGGGAAAGTGGCATCTTGGCGTTAACAATTTGCTTCCCACTTACCATGGGTTTGATTCATTTTTTGGGTTGCCTTACTCGAACGACATGTGGCCGCCAAATGGCATAGGTTGGCCGAAACTGCACTTGTTTCAAGGTGAAAGAGAAACGCAAGAGATTAAGACGCCCGAAGACCAAGCGGCCTTAACCCAACGATACACCCAAGCTGCCAAGGACTTCATTAGTCAGAACATGAC
>JBEBHJ010000119.1:0-3228 GCA_040081075.1 Fimbriimonadaceae bacterium
CGTACAATAGATTATGCTTGGAGCTCAGCTAGGCTGTTTGAGGAGTGCCAATGGCGAGAGGAAACAGGGATCATGGATGCAATATGAGGATGATTACAAGGTTAGCGCCACACGGAGAAGCCTGCTCCGCCTTAGCGGAGGGGGATCGTATGGCGCGTGGACCCGAAGGTGCCTAAAATCGCGCTTTATGGTGAAGGAAAGTGCGGGCGTAAGTGTGACCGAATGAAATGATATTGAACCTTACGGCCATGGCGGCCCCCTTACTGTTGCAACCGCGTATTTGGTTGGACTGCAGTCCCTCTGCGCGACTGATAGACTGCGTTGGCATGAAGGGGGTCGGGGTGTTTGAATCTGGCAAAGTAAAGATTCATGCCCTCGACAAGAAGGTCATCGCGACCGTGCCTGTGAACGCCATGAAGCCCCTTTGGTATTCCAACGCACAGAAGGGTGTTGTGTTTGCGCCAGTCCAGCCCTTGACCGTTGGAACCGAGGCAGTATCAAGAACGCAGCTGCGGGAACCTAAGGTTGACTTCTTTGGCATAGCCGGGCATCTCTTCGTCAGGCGGGCGGGGGTAACTTTCATGGGTAGCAACTCGACTATCAGTTTCCCGCAATATGATTGGTTGTCGTCTATTGGCATCGATGAATCCGGTTCAACGATGGCCGTCCTGACAGTTCCGATGCGGGCTGCCCAAATCGTTGTTTCGCGCAGGACCGGTAATGACTGGATGACGGAATCATTTGTCCGTTGCCCTGAGATAGAAGGAGCATCACTCTTGGTGCCAACTCCAGTCGCTCTCGATATGCGGTTTGTTGCACCAGACATAGTGGCGCACATTGGTCAGGCGTCGGCAATTTTTGACCAAAGCAAACTCACGAGGTTAAACGCAACGATCCCAGACCTTAGCAGTTACCCATTGAACCCTTCGTCTGATAAGCCGGAACTAGCCTTTGGATACCTAGTTTTAACCCGGCTCAAGGACGGCCTTAGTATTCCCGTTGCGAGGGTCAGCTGGCACATGTCAGCCGAGCGACAGATCTTGCCTCTAGGTGCGCTGAGTGTTTCCGAGGGTTACGGTGATCTGTTTCTTCGATCAAGCCGTGGGATTCTGCATTTTTCGATTCCGAGTTTGGTTAAAGAGGCGGGATTCGACCAGGAGATTGCGCTAGCAGATGGCGTTCAACGGCTACTTAGGGCACGGCGCTCCAACGGAACCACTAAATACGGAGAAGGATAAGAAATGGCAATGGCAATGTCAATGCGGGTATCGAATATGGGTGGACGAGTGATCGCCACCAAGCGCGCCGGGGTGAGGAGCTATCACCAACACGATGCCCTGGGCAACACCATCGCCCTCATCAACGACTCCGGAGTCGTCACCGACACCCTAACCTACTCGCCCTACGGAGAACTAAGAACCTCCACCGGAACCACCACAAACCCTTTCAAGTTCTGCGGAGCGTGGGGCTATTACACGGATACTACGGGGAGAACCTATGTTAGAGCTAGAACGCTCAGACCAGGGCTGATGAGATGGATGACCGTCGACCCGCTGTGGCCCACAGAGGTCAGCTATGGTTATTGCAAGTCCAACCCCTCCACGGACATCGATCCTTACGGCACTTGCGTTCTGGAAACCGGCCGAACCTGGAAGAATCAAGGGTGGTGCCGAAAGGGGACGTCTGACATTCTCCCGGGGCAAACAAACGGCCCGAGTCGTCGGAATACTCCTCACCCAGATCCGTGTAAGGAATGCAACATTCCGAAGGATTGTTGCTGGCCTGGGGGCTCATTCCACCGATACCTGACAATTGACATTATTCAGATGTTTACCGGCTCGGCCTACCACGGCTCCATATGCGTTAATCAGGGATATTCACCGCCAAATCCGTGTGGTCCGAAGTTTGTAACAGACCCAAGTTCATATGCTTACGCGATTATTGAAATGATTTCAATTGGGGGCATTGGGATTGGCGGTGCATTCAATCAGCTGGTCGCGGGGCTTAAATCAACTGGATGCATTAGGTGGACATTGAAAGATGATTCCTTTCCGCTGCCAAAGTGGCTGAAATGTAAGTCTAGGGAGTTTAAGCTTCACTTCGAAGTAACTACCGATTTCTTTTGTCTAAGGGACAGATGCAAAGAGCAGGCTGTCTGCAATCAGCCGTTTCCCGACCCACCAAACTACTCGCCCGGAGCGGTAGACAATCCCGGAAAGTCAAATCAGAGGATTCACTAATGTTACTAGCTCATTTACTTCTCTGCCAGTTGCCTCGCGCGGAAGTGACCGCCCTCATTGAAGCCGGGGATCGCAAGTCAATTTTCAAGGTCATCGAAATGGGACCACGCGTAATTCCTGTTCTAACCAAAATGGAGGCTTCAATACATAAGCAGATCGAAAGCGGAAAAGGAATCTCGGTGGATAGTGTCCTTTGTGCCCTTTATGGCCTGCGCGCTAAAACGGAGCTTGAGGCGATCATAAATCGGTCTCCGAACTATATATATGGGGACCGAGTCCACTATTTTGGAAAGCCCCTAGCTGAAGAGTGGGTTTCATCGTTGTCACTCAATTCGGCGTTCGGCGCTTTTCTTTGTAGGCAAGTTGCACTTGCATACAAACACCATACTCTGGAAGCAACCGAGACGTCCCAGGCTCTTTCTCAATCACTGCGGTCAAGAAACGTCCAACAAGTTTCTCACCACTTTTTAGGCCTATGTGGTGAGTTGTTCGGTGCACTTGAGCCAAGTCTCAATTCTATGTGGCACAAGGCGGACTCTAAGCTGCAAATGGAGCTAATGAGCATATACTTCCTAGCCTCAAAACCCATTCCCAGTAATCTATGGGTGGGAATGTCCCGCCATCAGTCTGCCGACGTCAGGGCAAAAGTGTATACCTTGGCCCGGCGGACGAAGACGGTTTTGGACAAGGAGGTGATTACGAGAGGCCTCGGCGATCGAAGGAATGCCGTAAAGGAATCCGCTCGGGCATACCGGAAGTGGTTAAGATCGGTCCGCAGTTAGATGCAAAGTAGGTTGATTTGAGCGACTGCACGACAAAACTCGATGACGTAACTCGAAGCAATCGAACCACTCTGAACTACGATTCAGTGAGCTCTGCGTACCTCGCGCCATACGATCCCCCTCCGCTTAGGCGGAGCAGGCTTCTGCGTATGGCGCTTCTTGTAGCCAGGAGGAAACTTGGATCATGAAGGGGCATCGTCGCCGGC
>JBEBHJ010000120.1:0-3214 GCA_040081075.1 Fimbriimonadaceae bacterium
CCTTTAATCAAAATAGGGCGGCTCCAAAAGGAGCCGCCCTATTTTTTATTCGGTAAGCAACGAGATTACTCAGCCTTCGGCTTTCCTATTGCCTCTGGTTCCGCAGTAGCACCCTGCTTCTCCTGGATCATTTGCAGCAACTGCAACCCCATCAGCCCGCTCAGACTACCGTCCGTCCCGCCGCCACTTCCACTGACGATCAAGTCGGGGATGATCTTGACCTTGCCCTTGGCAATCTCTTCGGTAACCTTCAATCGGGTGAAGTTTGCTTCGCCCATCGCCTTGACCTGCAGTTCATACGCCTCGGCGGTTGATTGACCAATCGCCATAATCTTCTCGGCCTCAGCAAGACCCGTTTTAGAAAGTCGCTCAGCTTCTGCCGTTGCATTCATCTTTACGAACTCGGCTTGGGCAGCACCCTTTGCTTTGGTAGCTTCCGCTTCGGCGTTGGCCCGCATCTTCGTGGCCTCGGCTTCCGCGTTAACCTGTAACTTAAGGCTGGCGGCATCACCTTCGGCCTTTTTGACCGTAGCGTCGGCGGTTCGTTGAGCGATTTCGACGCTTTGAGAAGCGCGCACGATCTCTCGCTGCATGTCGGCGATGGCCGTTTCCTTTTCCATACCTTGGCGTTTTTCTTGGGCCATTCTCTGGGTGTCGTAAGTCTTTTCTTCTTCCTGAGCGATCTTTCGATCGGTCAGGGTCTTCATCAACGCTTCGGGAGGGGTGATATCTCCGATCAGCGTGTCAACAGCGTTTACGTTATATTCCTCGAGCACTTCGCGGATGTGTTCCTTTGCGGAGACTTGGCGCTCTTTTCGAGTGCTTAGGAAGCTGATGACATCACTATCTTGGGCGCTGTTTCGAAAGTAGTTTCCGATTGTGGGCTCAAGAACTTGCGAAACAAGATTTCCCATGCTGCCAAAGCGGGCGATAACCTTTGGTGCTTCGGTCGCGGGGACGTGAATGATTTGCGAGACATCTAGGTTGAAGGGGAAGCCGTCCTTACTTCGAACCGTGATCGTTGAAAGGTTCTTGTCCAGCGAGTGCGATTCGGTTCTGGCGTTTGCCCAGTTCAATACGAGGTTTGTGGTTGGAACAAGTTCCACTTTCATGGTGTAAGTGTTTATTGGATACTTTCCGGGCCCAAGCGGCTCCATCCAAACTCCACGGAATCCTTTCTCGACGATATTGCCGTGCTTAAAGTGCTCGCCGGTAACGTCTTTGCCATCTTCGCCGATATAGGAGATGACAACGCCAACGTGTCCTATAGCTACGTCTGTCATCGGGATTTCTTCGATCTGAATCGCCCATCGGTTAATGAAGTAGCTTCCCGCGAGCATGACTTGGGGCTGTAATCCCCGGCAACCTCCGTTGTTAAGGAACGTGTCCACATCTTGGAAGTTGTTGTGCCCATCAATGTTCTCGCCCGCGATTTGGCCGCGGCGAATTGGCTGACCATCTAGCGCCGTAACGATTCCCACCATGTTCTCACGAATGATCGTGATATCAGACATCGTGATCGTAAAGGCCAGCGTGTTTATTCGGTATGTTCCGGAAGTCAAGACGTGGGTTTGGCGTCCCTTCTGACCACCGCGCTCAAGGAAGGCGACCGCATCTTGAAAGTTGTCGCACTGGACATTTCGCCCAAGGATGTGGCCCGTGGGAAGCTCGGTACCGTCGTTCGAAAGAACCAGCCCAACTTTGCCCTCGGGCACGATTGTAAAGGGCTGCATGGTGACGGCGTATTGCCAAGGCCACATCATCCAGTAAAGGCCAGGGGCGAGGGCTCGAGCTTGGATTCCAGCTTCGCCCTTGGTCGCCAATATGCGTCCGTCCGGGAGTTCGCGATTACTGCCGAGCAACACGAATTTCTTGGTAACGAGGCCGATCCTATTTTCGGGCACGATTACCATGCCTAAGAAGAGTCGGAGAACTGGCTTGAAGAACACGATCAAGCCGATCGGTATGAGGATCCACCAGAACTGCAAAACTTCTGGAGATAGTTGTGATAAAAGCATTGAATTTTGCGCCACACTTTTGGAAGTGGCCCATCCACAAATCTTACGTTACCACTTTCATAAGGGTTGCAGTGCGTCCCTCAGCGAGCTTTCGGGTACGGTCTTATCATGGAGTTTCGAACGTTTGGCAAGCACGGCTGGCAGGTTTCGCCGATAGGGTTTGGGGGTGCGGAGATTGGCTACCGCGAAGTGCCACAAGACACGGTAAACCTCATGCTGAACTCTGCCCTTGATCTCGGCATCAATGTCTTTGATACGGCGGAGTGTTACATGGAGAGTGAGCAAAAGATTGGAGACGCCATTTCACATCGTCGCTCGGAGTTCTATCTGTTTACGAAGTGCGGACACAGTTCAGGATTTGATGAGCCCGACTGGGATCCGACAATGCTGAGGAAGCAGATTGACCGGTCGTTGTCTCGGCTAAAGACGGACCACGTGGACCTTATCCTGTTGCACACCTGCACGCAAGAGACACTTGAGCAGGGCGAGGTCATTCAGGTGTTACAAGAGGCCAAACATGCGGGCAAAACGAGGCTTATTGGATACAGCGGAGACTCGCATACAGCCAAGTTTGCCGTTGAAATGGGCGTGTTCGATGCGTTGCAAACCAGCGTAAACATCTGCGATCAAGAGTGTATTGACATGGTGCTGCCCCTGGCCGTTGAGCGAGGAATGGGTGTGATCGCCAAGCGACCTGTGGCAAATGTTTGTTGGAACCTGACCGCGGCCGATACTGACCGATACGGCTACCCATATTGGCAACGATTTCAGGAGTTGCAGTACGAGACACAGAATCTGTTTGAGCGAGCCTTGCGATTTACGTTGGCACAAACGGTCAGTGTCGCGATCGTCGGAGCGTCCAGCGTAAGCAGGTTTGAGCCCAATTTGGCAATTGCGATGAAAGGCGCCCTTCCAACCGGCGAAGTTCAGGCATTTCGAACTCGGTGGGGAGAAATTGCACGGCCTGATTGGATTGGGTTGACCTAAGCCTTTGCAACACGCAAACGTGACCTTGCGTCATTATTTGTGTAGTGGGTAAGCGACTGTATACAGAAAAGGAAGTTTTGGCGCTGCTGCGGCAGGCCGCTACTTATCAAGCCCATGACGTGCCCGCTAGCGCAAACGGCATAGACGAAGCCCAAGTTCGCGCGATGGCCGTTGACCTTGGCATTGCTCCCGAAGCGATTGAAATGGCG
>JBEBHJ010000082.1:0-11825 GCA_040081075.1 Fimbriimonadaceae bacterium
TTTCTAGCCCGATTATGACCATAATGCGTTAGAGATTTTGTTCCTGCCCATACTCGCCTTTACTGCTCTAACGCAAGCCCCAACTAAGCCCATCACCCTCCGGGCGGTGGGTGATGTGATGTTGGGTCGAGAGGTGGAGAAGATGGGCACAAATCCGTTCCGGGACATTGCTGCAACCCTTAAGGACGCGAGCCTGACGTTTGCCAACCTCGAATGCGCATTGAGTTGGAAGAAGGGGGATGGCGAGAAGCGATTTCGGCTACGGGCCTCGCCACGACGGTCTGAATGGATCAAAGAAGCCGGGATTGACATCGTATCTCTCGCCAACAATCACGCCGCCGATGCCGGAACGGCTGGATTTTTCGAAACCATCTTTTCCTTGGGCAAATCTGGGGTGGTTTCCCTCGCCGAGGACCCCGTTCAAATTGAAGTTAGCGGAACCAAGATAGCGTTTGTGGCCTATACCGATTTTAAGAAAGACGCATGCCCCGGCATGTCCGTATTCAGTCTGACCAAGTTGAAAGCGGACATCACCAGGATGACGGCTCCGATTCGAATCGTATCGATCCATTGGGGAGACGAAGGGCAGAATATTCCAACGGCAAGGCAACGTGAGCTTGCCAAGGCGATGTCTGGCCTGGGTGTTGATCTGATTTTGGGCCATGGCCCGCACTTGCTCCAACCCGTCGAGAGGGTAGGAAACTGCTTGGTTGCCTATTCACTTGGCGATTTTGTATTTGACATACACCGGGGACCTCGAACCGAGAGCGCGATTCTTGAAGTTAATATTCACGGCCCGGATGTCACCAGGTTCAGACTTATTCCTGTGGTTTCGGGTTTTCGCCCTAAACTAGATTCGAAGCGAAAGCTCCCCCGCGACAGCTTTTCGGGTAGTTCAAGCCGAACACCCGTACGATCGGCCCAAGCTCGCGCCGGTTAAACAGCGTTCGGCTCAAAGATCAATGAGAAGCGGGCCAGTTGGTTGCGAGTGAACGTATCGAGGCAAGCACATCAACGAGTTGCTTCCCATTTTCGGTCAAGGCATACTCAGTGTGAGGCGGAGAGTCCGTAACCACTTGCTTAACCAGAATCCCGTCTGATTCAAGCCGGTTAAGACATCGATGAAGTTGAGTGGCCGTTAGGCCATCGTATTCGCGCTCAATTTGGCTGGGCCGGTTGATGTTTCGTTGGATTGCATCAAAAATTGCAAGCGACCACTTGCATCCCAATATCTCGGTAATCCGATGATAAGGTTCAAGTTCGTCAGGTCTCGGCCAAAAGTCTTTCAAGGCTGAAGAGTATACAGTCCCACTTTACATACGTGAGGTGGTAACAAATTTGTCAGGGTTAAATCTTTCGGAGTGAAAACGCGTACATGAAATTGGGAGAGCCCGACACGTGTTTGGGCGGCATTGATTTCAATCGAGCCGTCCAGCACAGTTTCTTGATTTAGCACTCTAAACAGGGTTCGAAATAAAAGAACCACCGCGGCAACTCTTCAGGTAGTTCAATCCGTGCACCTGCCCCGTCATCTCAAGCTCGTCCCGGTAAATAGGGTCGTGCCATCCTTCAATGTCGATCGCCCCCTTGAATCCGCCCTGGCGCAAGATCGTGATGATATCGGTCCAGTTGCAATCGCCAAAACCTGGGGTGCGGTGCCAAACATATTGTTCGCCACTGCGCGTTCCTTGCGTTGCAATAATGTCTCTGGCCACTGTCGCATCCTTTCCGTGAACATGATAAACCCGGCTCACGTACTTGCGAAGCTGCGGAATCGGATCAATGAGTGAAACCATCTGGTGACAGGGTTCCCACTCCAACCCCAAAGTATCGCCCGGCACGGCATTGAACATCATGTCCCAAGCCTTGGGGCAATGGGCGATGTTCCATTTGGGACTTTCCCAAGTGCCGCCCATATCGCAGTTCTCAAACGCAATCTTGACGCCTTCTCCATCTGCAACCCGGGCGATTTCGCCAAAGACCTCGCCGAATTTCGTCATGGATTGATCAACCGGCCGATCTTCTAGGGCCCCTGCAAATCCGCAAACCACGTTGCAATCAAACAGTTTGCAAGCTCGAACAACATTCGCCCAGTCCGCCGCGCACTTCTCATCTTGAAGCGGATTGCCATAAATACCAAGTGAAGAAATAACGGCCTGATCACCCAACACATCATTGACCTCACGGCTGATTTCGGCTAGGTTGAGGTCGCCGATGTATTGCCACATCGTAAGCTCAAATGATTCAAAGCCGTGGGGAAGAATCTGGCGAAGGTAGTTTGCGCCTGAACTCATTCCGGCGAGAGTGCCAATGCGAATGTCTTGGTGATTGGTTCGATCCATGCGGGTTAAAGGTTACCGCCTCGTTCGGTCTCTCGGTGACACAAACTTGTTAACAGTAACAAACACGGGAGATGGTGAGCTTCCGCAAAGGCCTGACCTAAAATGGACTGGGAGAGCAACTAAAGGGCGGGAGGTGCCACACCAACCGCCTAAAGTTTACATACGGGTAGTGGTTGTTGGGTGGCCACAATGTTGCGGATCAATGCAAGGACTTCGAGCCACTCCGCTCCACGACGGGTCAACTTGTATTCGGTGTGTGCCGGCCGAGTTGACCTGACCTTTCGGCAAATCAAGTCGCTGGCCTCTAAACGGTTGAGGGAACGGTGAAGAGTTGTGCCAGAGATACCTTCGGTAGCAGTTAAAATATCGCCTGGTCTATAGATCTTCCTTGCAATCGCATCAAGTACCGGCAAGATCCATCGCGACCCAAACAGGGTTGCGATGGCGTGGTAACTCTCCAACTCTTCGGCGGTCAGAGCTGGAAGACCATGGTAGTGCTCCAGGTTATTTTTGGCAATCACACTTAGCTATACTCGCCGATCAACCGAATCGGTGACTATGTGCGCCAAATGTTAGCATGTTGCGCATTTGTTACATCATTTCGGGAATCGATAGTGTCCGGTGACCTTATACACCCCAATGATATCTTCCTCAAGCGTCGTTGACATGTTGTGCACCGCGTAAGGAAGACCTTTGGAATTGCGTTTATCGGTCAATACTCCAATGTGATCCAGATTTCCGGTCAGCTTCCACGTCACGAAATCGCCGGGCTTCCACTCCGCCTTCTTATTCAAATCGGTGGTGAGACTCCTACCGTGTCTTGAAAAGAAAACCCTCTGATTGGGCACGCGACGGTGGTCGATGTTTTTGTCCGTAGATTTGAGCCCAGAATAGCGCGGGTAGGCAGACCAGGCCCTTTTCATGTCCTCATGAATAAGCTTTTGCAGATCGAACCCAACCGACCGAAGAGAGCGAATCACAACGTCCGTACAAACGCCGCGATTCCTCGGAAGATCACCTCCCGGATACTTGATCGGCGTGTATTTCGCATAATAAGCCGTTTGCCAGCTAAGCTGTTTGCGGGCCGCCGCCACGATCTTGGCCGAGACCGATTCTGGTGGGGAAGTTAGGATCAGTAGAAGATTTGCAATCAAAGCAACCATATCAACGTTTCGGGCGCACGATTTGCTCCCGATGAACGAGCAAAGTTCACCGAACCGAACTATCCGCCAAACAATCTGGAAAAGAGCGACTTCCTAGCCGGGATAGCGTATACGATCGCAATTTGGCAATACCCCCAGCGATTATTGTGCCCGGCAAAAGCTGAGCCCCAGTTGAAGCTCCAAGCGGGGAACTCTTTGACCGGGGAAAGTTCTCCGTCGCCACACCAATCTTGGGCGGGAGTGGAGCTATCCGGCTCGCGCCCGAGGTTCAACTTAAGGAAATGAACATGTTTGAGGTGAGTGGTCATGAGGGCGTTAAAAGCGCATGACATTCCAATGCTACTGAGCATCCCACCTTCTGTGTGAAGGTCGAAATCCCACCGTTCGCCGACTGCGAACTGACTTGGTAGTGAAAATGATTCCTCGTTACCCATTGGCCCGCCTGATCGAATCCCCGGAATCTTCATCAGCTCGCCCCTTGTCATCGCCGGAACCAAAACGTGCCCTTCGCTAAGGGTTATCTGACCGGACTCTGCGTCAATTGCGATCATTTGCTTCCAATTCCAATTCCCTGGACAAGTTTGGCAAGGGGGCCCTCCGGTTCATTAAGTCGGGCGC
Organism: Fimbriimonadaceae bacterium; assembly: GCA_040081075.1. Lineage (GTDB taxonomy): Bacteria > Armatimonadota > Fimbriimonadia > Fimbriimonadales > Fimbriimonadaceae > JANJUB01. The sequence goes on from JBEBHJ010000082.1 coordinate 4,124, forward strand.
TGATGGTGACAAACGACCTGCTTCCAATGTAAACAGGAATCCCACCCCTCGTTACGGTTTCAAATCGAAGCAAATCAACCAACGTGCCATCGTTAAGTCGCCAAGCGTCGTCTCCCAATTTCTGTGCTTGAAGAGCGCGCATCTCTCGTTCCAAGTCAACTCTGACGTCCACAATATTTGCCCTAAACGAAAAAATGGATGCAAAGTTTGGCGAGAAAAGGACTTCTCGCTGATAGACCAAACTGCCCGGCGGAACAAACCGGAGCTTGAGCCTGGGCCTAGCTTTAGGCGCCAACAAAAGCAACAGGAAAGGGGTTAAACCAACTGCGGCAATGAACCCTATCCAAAGTTTGCGTCGCTTTCGGGCGTCCACACGCTAGTTTAGCACTGGTTGTGAGCCTTCATCGAAGACAACGGCCCCGTCGCGGTAATCAACGACTACTTTCTGCCCATCGCTTACTTCACCTTTAAGAATGGCTTGCGCTAGCGGGTTGAGAACCTCGCGTTGAATCGCCCTTTTAAGTGGACGAGCTCCGTAAATTGGATCAAACCCGGAAGAAGCCAAGTGAGTTGCGGCTGCATCGGTCAGGCTCAACTCAATTCTGCGCTCGGCGAGGCGAGATGCCAACTGTTCAACTTGGATTTTTACAATCTGCTTGATCTGGATTACACCCAACGAACGGAAGACGATGATATCATCCAGGCGGTTAATGAACTCCGGACGGAAAAAGCCACGTACCAACTCCAAGACCCGCTGGCGAGTCTCGTCAAACGCGTTACTGTCGCCGCTCAATGGATCTTCTGAATAGAATTGAGAGCCGAGGTTGCTCGTGAGGATTACGAGCGTATTTTTGAAGTCTACGGTGCGTCCTTGTCCATCGGTTAGCCGCCCGTCATCCAGTAACTGCAGTAACACGTTGAAAATCTCGGGGTGGGCTTTCTCAACCTCATCCAGCAAGATCACACTGTAAGGTCGCCGCCGGACCGGTTCCGTTAGCTGACCACCCTCTTCGTAGCCCACATAGCCTGGAGGAGCCCCGATGAGTCTGGAAACGGTGTGCTTTTCCTGGTACTCGCTCATATCAATACGAACCATGGCGCGCTCATCGCTGAACATGAACTCGGCAAGAGCCTTTGCGGTTTCGGTTTTTCCGACTCCAGTTGGGCCCAAAAACAGGAACGAGCCGATTGGACGATTGGGGTCGGCGATGCCTGAACGAGAACGCCGAATGGCATCGGCCACAATCTCGAGGGCTTCGTCTTGCCCGACTACTCGCTGTCGCAGTTGATCTTCCAAATTGAGTAGCTTGGCGAGCTCGGTCTGCATGAGTTTGCTGACCGGAACTCCGGTCCACTTACTCACAACCTCAGCGATATCGTCGCTGCTGACTTCCTCTTTGAGAAGGGGCTTGCCGTCACCCATGCCAAGCGTTTCTGCTTGCAGGCGCTTTTCTAAGTCGGGAATGGTGCCATGTTGCAGTTCTGCCGCCTTCTGCCACTCATAGTCTCGTTGAGCATGTTGCAGTTCGGTCCTGGCGGTCTCAAGCTGGCCCTTGATTTCCCTGATGACTTCAATCTTCTCCTTTTCCTTTTGCCATGTAGCGCGCAGGCCACTCGCTTTCTCATTGAGCTCGGCGAGCCGTTTCTCTGTCGTTTCGAGGCGCTCTTTACTCGCCGCGTCATCTTCTCGCTTTAGGGCTTCGCGGTCGATTTCAAGCTGCATCATTTGGCGCTCTACATCATCAATCTCTTGAGGGACGCTGTCAATCTCGATCTTTAGTCGGCTTGCCGCTTCGTCAATCAGGTCAATCGCTTTATCGGGTAGGAAGCGCGCCGTGATATACCGGTTGCTCAGAGTTGCGGCGGCCACGATGGCCGAATCCATGATTCGCACGCCGTGGTGGATCTCGTAACGCTCGCGCAAGCCGCGCAAGATCGAAATCGTTTCCTCAACCGTTGGCTCATCAACAAGTACGGTTTGGAATCGACGTTCGAGGGCTTTGTCCTTCTCTATGTATTGGCGATACTCATTCAACGTCGTCGCGCCGATACACCTCAGGTCTCCCCGCGCCAGCATCGGCTTGAGCATATTCGCCGCATCCATGCTTCCCTCCGCTTTGCCTGCTCCCACGAGGGTGTGAAGCTCATCAATGAACAAGATGATCCGACCATCGGACTTTTTGATTTCATCGAGGACGGCTTTAAGTCGCTCTTCAAACTCGCCGCGAAACTTCGTTCCTGCCACGAGCGAGCCCATGTCCAGGGAAATTACGCTCTTATCCCTCAGGCCTTCGGGAATATCGCCACTTACGATTCGTTGCGCCAAGCCTTCGGCAACTGCCGTTTTGCCTACGCCCGGCTCACCGATTAGCACCGGATTGTTTTTGGTTCGACGACTCAAAACTTGGATCACGCGGCGTATCTCTTCGTCACGACCTATGACGGGGTCAAGTTTTCCACTTCGCGCTCGGGAAGTAAGGTCAATTCCATATTTCTCAAGCGATCGGAAGTTATCTTCGGCGTTGGGATCGGAGATGCGCTTGCCGCCTCGGATCTCCTCAATTGCTGTCGTGAGAAGGGCTGTTGTAACGCCTTGCGACTTTAGCTCTTTGCCTGAGAATCCCGCCTCTTGAGAAATAGCAAGCAGTAGATGCTCGGTCGAAACATATTCGTCCTTCATCGTGGCCGCAAGCGAAAACGCATCGTTGAAAACCCTTTGGAGTCGCGAAGCGATAGTCGCCCCGTGAGAAGCTCCGCCCTGTACCTTGGGTTGGCGATTGAGCTCCTTTCGCACAGCGGCGGCAAGTGACGTCGGATCGGCGCTCAGCTTTTCGAGGAGAGGACGAATAATGCCTTCACCCTGCTCCAAAAGGCCAAGGAACAGATGTTCGACATCAATGTTTGGGTGTTGCATTTCGGTCGCGATGTTTTGCGCGAGTTGAAAGGCATCTTGGGCTCGAAGGGTCAGTTTATCAAATCTCATAGTGTAACGTGAGTCTATAACACTCAAATAAGTTTAGTCTTATAATACATTTACGTCGATCATGGGTCGCGCGTTTCACGTTTTTGATACATCTTGTATCAGTTCAGCCACTTTGACCGGATGCCATGGCGGATACAGCACTTATGGCAAACAAATTTGGTCAAAATCAAGTCTCTAGAGGAAGTTATGAGAGTTTTGCCCCGTTTTATCGCCAGTTTGGCCCTTTTTGCAACGATGGCTTGTTCGTTCGCATCGCTTACCGAGAACTGGTCTCGCTCGTTTGCACCCCCGGTAGCAGGAGTGACGGCCTCTCAGTGGAGGCTTGGCACGGTTAATCCGGGCGACAACTCGATTACGCTGGTCGGAACCGGTTTTTCAGACACTGAGAACTTCGTGTTCGTGCAACGTCTTTCATCGGATGGGGCTGTCTTATGGAACGCCCCGATTTTGACCGGCGATGTCTTTCTTGCCGATGTGGTGCTGGATCAAGCGGGCAACGTTTATGCTTGTGGGGCCCAAAACGGTTTAACCTTTATCATTTCCTACGACGGCGCGACGGGAGCTGTGCGGTTTAGCAAAACTTACGGCGCTGGTGGCTATTCAAGCATCGCCGTTAAGAAGGTGAGCTCTACAACGACCGTTCTCTATGCAGCCGGTGCGAATCGAGTGGGACAAGGTCAGCCCGTGTTGACCAGAGCCAACGTCGCGACCGGTGCTCTGATTTCCGAGATTGTTGTGCCCACAATCGCGAAGTCTGCATTTCGCAAGATCACGATAGACCAAAACGGGAACCCTATTGGTGTTGGCTTGGCGGTTCAAGCAGGCGGTCTCAAAGTGGCTTTTGCCGCTAAGTATTCGATTTCGCTCAACCAAGTTTGGCGTCAAGACTTCCCTGAAGGGGTGGGCTTGCCCGGCATCGTCTGCGATAATGTTGTCTTGCGACCTGATGGCCAGGTTGTAACAACCGTCATCTCCGGGTTCCTAACGGCCTTTCCTGTCCTGCGATCTGTTCGTATAAACAGCACAAGCGGAGCGGTTATCGCTGACGAAACGGTTTCAGCCGCAGTTCGCGACGCGAGACAGGGCCTGCTAGTTCTGGGAGCCGACAACCTTTTGGCTCGAGCGTTTGTTGGTCAAAACATAACCGGAACCGACGTCAGTTCTCTGACTCAACTTTTGGATGCTAACAACAATGTTTTGGCCAACGTCGACGTTGGATTGGCGACCTTGCAGGGATTGGCAATGGACCGTTCCAACCAATTGCTTATGGCGCTCAACTTCGGTTCGGAGTCTCAGTTCGCATACGGCCGCGAGCCGGCAAGCGCGCTGATAACGATTGATAGTCCGGGGAGCTTCTGCCTGGGCGTCGTTGTTGATTCGGTGGATCGCGTAATTTCTCTTGGACAATTGAATGGTCAAGCGTTCGTCCGTCAGGACCAGCAGGGCATCGATGCGAACGACGACACCTATTTCGGGATTTTTCCCAGCACGCTTCGGGTCACTTCTCCCGGCGTTTTCCTCAACGATGCGGCTCACTTTGGCAAGGTTCCGGTGCTCGTAAACCCGCCCACCCATGGCACGGTAGCGCTGGATGCCAGCGGAGGGTTTGATTACACCGCCACCCAGTTCCTTCCATCGGATGACTCGTTCACCTACAAGATCAGCGATGGTGGTTTCACCTCCTTTGGCGTGGTCAACATTCGTGCCGTTAAGCTGGATACCTTGAACTTCGCCACGCCCTCGATCAAGGGTGGCTCTAAAGTAAATGCCACGCTTACGCTCAACTCGGAAGCGCCAGCCGACATCGTGGTTACGCTGGCCGAGAATAGTCCCGCCCTGGCCGCGCCGTCAACAGCAACAATCACAAAGGGCGCCAAGAGTGGTGGGTTTGTTTGCGATACCTTCCCGGTTCTTACCAACACAAACGCGTTCCTCACGGCGACGTTCCAAAACGTCACACTCACCAAGTCAATCGTCGTCAAGTCCGGCACGCTTACCTCCGTGACGCTCGACAAGACCGACTTGATCGGCGGCACGATTTCCTCGGAGCAGGATGTAATTCGAGGAGAAGCGACTCTAAACGCCATTTCAACTACGGATGAAACGTTGCCAGTGACGGCGACGGGCGTCCTTCATGCGCCATCTGCCCTTAGTCTTCCGATTGGCGTTAAGCTGAGGAAGTTCCAAGTGACGGCGGACGAAGTTGCCGCAACCACTCCGGAGACGCTAACGGTACGCCAGAACTTTATCCAATTCACCTTCACGATCAACGTTAAGCCGATTCCACGCTTACAGTTCTTCTCGTTCAAGAAACCAATTATCATCGGGGGAGTGAATGCAAGCGCTACAGCTACGCTGACTGATAAGACAGCGCCTCAAATGAGCCCAATGGTCTTGCAAGTCATCGAAACGTCGGCCTCAGTCCAGGCTCCAACTACCGTGTCCATCCCCCCTGGAACGGATCGAGTTACGTTTGCGATCCCTACCAAGGCGGTCGCGGCTGATACCGGCATCTCGGTCAAGGTTAAACGAGACCTGATCACGGTTACGGCATTGCTCACCCTGATCCCCAACTCGCTGGATTCGGTTTCGGTAACGCCTTCGACATTGCAGGGAGGCAATAGCGCGCAAGGTGAGGTGAAGTTGAATAATCTGGCGCCAGTTGGGGGTTTCGTTATTGGACTCTCAAGCTCAAGCAACGCGCTCAAGGTGCCTGCAAGCGTAAAGATTCAGGCCGGGTCGTGGTCGGGACCGTTCGCGGTTACCACTCTTGGAGTTGCCGCGCCGTTCACCGTAACGGTCACTGCCACCCTAGAGACCAAAACTCGCACCGCCCAAGTGAAGCTATTGCCGTAGCCTCAAACGCGAAGCCTGAACTGGTTCGAATAAACTAATCGCGCATGGATCGCGAGACGCTTTTGCAGCACTTGGGCGAGGAAGAGAAGCCTTATGGCGCGGTGACGCCCCCCATCACTCAGACTTCGTTGTTCGTCTTTGATAAGTTCGACGACTTCGTCAATCGAGTCGAAGACGGACCAGGCGAACCTTACGTTTACAGTCGGGTGTCGAACCCAACGAACGAAATCGCAGAAGCCAAACTGGCCATGCTAGAGCGCACCGACGCCTGCCGCCTCTTCAACAGTGGAATGGCGGCGATCAGCGCTTCCGTTATGAGCGCGGTAGAGGCGGGTTCGCACGTCGTGTGCGTGGACACGGCTTATGGGCCGTTGCAGCAGTTCTTGCGCGATTACTTGCCCAAGTTTGGAGTCACAACCACCTTCGTTCCGGGCATATCCACCGAAGAGATTCTGGATGCGATTAGACCCGAAACCACGCTGGTGTATCTCGAATCGCCCAGCTCAATCCTCTTCCGAATGCAAGATTTCGCGGCTATTAGCGAGCACTGCCGGTCCAAGGGAATCACCACCATCACCGACAACTCTTACGCCGGCACGATTTTCCAGCAGCCTGCCCAATTCGGAGTGGATATGGTGGTCCACAGTGCAACCAAGTACATTGTCGGTCATTCCGACGTGGTCGCCGGGGTGGCGGTTGGTTCAAGTGAACGGATTCGGGGATTAGTCAAGCATGAGGTGCCGCTGTTTGGGGCCGCCCTCGCGCCGTTCCCGGCCTGGCTGCTGCTTCGCGGCTTACGAACCCTGCCCATGAGGATGCACCACGCCGAAGGAACCGGAAACGCGATGTCGACTTGGCTCGAAACTCAGCCGTTTGTGGAGCGCGTTTACCACGTGGGCTCGCCAAACTATGAGTATAAGTCGCTTCGTGAAAAGCAGATGACGGGTTCTTCATCGTTGCTGTCCTTCGAGCCCAAGAATCAAAGCGAAGAGTGGTCGCGCCGGTTTATCGAGGCGCTACGGGTCTTTCAGCTTGGCGTGAGTTGGGGCGGATTCGAGAGCCTATGCGTGCCGCTTCAAATGCAGCCCGGCGATTGGGCCGAGCCTCGCCGTTTGTTACGCGTCTATTGCGGGTTCGAGAACGTGGTTGACCTTCAAAACGACATCGCTCAAGCCGCGGCGGTCGCTTCTTCATGATTTTGGTAGTCGGCGGGGCGGGTTACATTGGATCCCACATGTGCCGGTGCCTGCATCGGGCCGGGGTGCCGTTTGTCGTCTTTGATAACCTGAGCGCTGGGCATGCCGAGGCCGTGGAGGGTTACGATTTGATCCAGGGAGACTTGCGGAGCGAACTGGATGTACGAACCGCCCTCCAACGCGTTCAGCCGGACGTTGTCTTGCATTTTGCCGCTCATATTTCGGTCGGAGAGAGCGTCCGCGAGCCCGCCAAGTACTTCGAAAACAATACAGCGGGAGTGCTCAATCTGCTTGATCGCCTAAGGGAGGCAAACGTGTTGCGCTTCCTGTTTTCCTCAACTGCCGCCATCTTTGGCGAACCCCAATATGTTCCGATTGACGAGGATCATCCCAAGGCGCCGACCAGCCCGTATGGCGATAGCAAACTTATGGTGGAGCGCATTCTGGACGCCTATGACGTCGCTTACGGGCTGAAATCGGTGTGTTTGCGCTATTTCAACGCCGCCGGAGCCGACCCGTCCGCCGAAATTGGCGAGGACCACTCGCCCGAGGAGCACCTGATTCCGGTTGCTATTCGAGCGGCTCAGGGTTTGCGTCCCGCACTCAAGGTGTTTGGAACCGATTATCCCACTCCCGACGGCACCTGCGTTCGCGATTACATCCACGT
>JBEBHJ010000031.1:0-40340 GCA_040081075.1 Fimbriimonadaceae bacterium
ACCCTGACCGAAGCCGCCGCCACCCTGACCAATGCCAGAGTTACCGCTTGGACGCGAGGAAATCTCAGGTTCGCCCGAGAAATCTGACCTATTGGAAAGAAGATTGAACACGTACTGAGGATCAGCGTGTCGAATTCTCAACCGATATAGTCGCTTGTTGTCGGAAGGATTAACGGTTGGACCGCCATCATTGCCGCCTGGTGTTGGCGGAGCAATAATCTCCTTCTTAATGATGTTATAAATGCCACCCTCTACTCGGTAGGTTGCATCAGCTTGCTTCAAAATGGCTTGAAGAACCACTTCGAAGGTTTGATTTTTGAGATTTACGGTTACCGTGCCCTGCACGTCTCCGGCCACTGTATACGAAACATCTACATTCTTAAAAAGAATCTGTAGAGCATCCCGTACGTCAGCCGATTGCAGTTCAAGCGAAGCGATAACTTTATCGCGAGGATCGTTCTGCGCCGATGACATTGGAGCCGCCACAACGAGAGTAACTCCCATCGCTGCAACCATAAGTGTTTTAAATGTCTTTGTCATTTGTTTTTTGGTACCTCCAAACCTTGGAAGGGTCAGTTGTCAATTCGTTTCGATAAAAATCAGTCTGATCGTCGACGACCTCCGCCGCCGCCACCAGTATTTCCGCCACCTGCAGGCGCGTTGCCGCCGGTATTCCCACCGCCAGCCTCACTGCCGCCGCTGTCCGTGCCCAAGTCTTGTTGGAGCCGAACAACAACGCGTCTTGGATATCGGTTCGGATCTTTGCGCACGAGGATCGCTTTCTCTTCGTCAATGGACTGAACCACCCAGTCCACTTGGCCACTCTGACCCTTGAGTTCGCTTCCGGGGCGAATAACCTTCAGCCCACTCGTTCCGTCATTCATGTCAATCAGACCAGAGACGCTGTCCCCAATCAACACACCCGCCAATCGTCGCGGGGGCTGCGCTTCGTTGATGAAGGTTGGCTGAGGCGGAACCGGTTTCGAGAATCCCGCCATGCGGTAGAAACCCATCTGCCCCGTCATGTTTTCAGCAAACTGCGCTTTCTCATAGGACATTTCAGGCCCGAGAAGAAAGAAAGGATTAGACCGCGACTGAACACTTAGCTCTTCCGCTTGCTTTCGAACAAGTTGCTCGCTCGACGCGGTTGACGCCGCAACGAGAACTCCGGCCTCAGCCGTGTGAACCACCGGCTCAAGTTTCTTAGCACCCTTTGTATTCAGGTTCGATGTTGGGTCGGGGCCGTTGCAACCGATTGCAACTAATGCAAGGCAGGTAAGCGTTAGGACTTTGCACTTAGTGTTCATGTTAGTTCCCCCTCCCTGGCTTTCCACCGCCGGTAGTGCCACCACCTTGACCAGTTCCACCACCCGCGCCTTCTAAGACGGCAGGGAAGATCGATTTGCCTCGAATATAGCCGACGAGAACGACATTATAGGTTCCCGTGAGCTGCGGAGCAACGCCTGTGATTTGAAGACCGTCTGACATCGCGAGATAGTTCGGCATATTTTTCCACGATGCGGCATTCGCCTTAATTTGCTCGTATGTGCCCTGCACCCTGATCTGACCCAAGTTCCACATTACAACGGGATAAGGCAGAGCTGGATAGTTAAAGTAGTCGGAAAGGAGTTTCTTGGAGTCGAGCACGGGAGCCGGAACGTTCAAGCCGGTCAGCACCTTAACGCCGCCCGACTTTGATTGGGCATTCACGGCACGCTGAACGCTGTCGCGGAATTTCGGAACATCGTTTACGAGTTGCCAAGAGCTTACGCCCAAGTCAATACCACCAGCACCCAGCGAGTTAGGTGGAGTTTTCTTGGCGACGTAGACTTGCCACTCAGCCGACTTTTGCAAGACTATCGCTCGCGCTTGCTCATATTTCTTAAAAGCTTGATCGTGGTTGTTAGCCTCGGTTTCGTACGCATCAGCCGCATCTTTGAGCTTGTTTGCGTATTCAAGATTCGGTGCCCACTTTTGAAAGTAGCCGAACGCCCAACAAATGAGCCCAATCGCGAAGCCGATGCTTAGAATGGGAAAAGCGCCTATTTTCATATTAATTTCCGCCTCCACTAGGAGTAGTAGCCGTGTTTGGCTTGCTTGCATTAGCCGCCGGCGTTGCGGCCGGAGAGCCGGCTGCGAAGTCCACCTTGGGCCACATTTGATCCGTCGAGCGAACTGCCGATATAGGGTCAGGGGATTGTACGTTGGTTCGAATCAAGAGGTCAATCGTGATGTTTGACCAGCCTGGCATGGCTTGGCGAACAACTGGCTTGGCCGTTGTGCCGAACCCCCCCACATTCTGAAACCCAGTGGTCGTTGCGCTTGCGATCTGCAACTCAAGTCGGTCGAGTGGATCATCGGGGATCGTTGGGGCAGAAGGCTTCTTCGATCGACCCATCTGATCGGCTTCCGTTAGCGGTGGAACCGCTGGATTGTCATAAACAAAGCCGCGACGCGAAACATTGACCACGTTTGGAACCCTCAACATCGCCAGCATGATGTCGGCATATTGCTCTTGCGACTTAATCACGCCAGTCATCGTTACAACTGTGGCATCAGCTCCACCTGGCGTAGCCGCCAGTGAGTTTATTCGGAACCAAGCTGGAATGTATTGTTTGACATCATCGTAAAGCTTCGGATAGACATCACTGTGGTCTTCCATCGCCTTGGCAAGATTCGCATTCAAGATAACGCCTCGGTTATTCTGCAGAATGTCGTTTGCGGCATTCACGTAGCTTACAGCTCGTTCGGCCTGAGCTTTCGCGGCATCAATTCGATCCTGCTGTTGCTTTACGTATTCAGCTGATCGGCTTGATTGGAAGAACAGGCTAAAAATGCCTGCGCCAGCCAAAACGATCGCCATGACCGTCGCAAATCGGCCTTTTGACTCGCGTGCAACACCAGTGGGGAGTAAGTTAAGTTTCATGCTTCGTCCTTAAAACAAGATATGGAGTCCATTCCCCACGGCAAGAGCGAACTCCTGGCGATGAGCATCAATGAATGCGTTGTCGGCTTTCTTTGCATTGACATTAAGACGCGATAGCGGATCGTAAACGTCACACTGAATTCCTAGCGCTTTGTTCAAAAATTCGTCAATTCCCCTCAATTTAGCGCCACCTCCGCACAAAACGATACGATTAACATCTCCGCCGCGACCCCGGAAATAGTCGATCGACCGTCGGATTTCAGCGACGAACTCATCGAGTTCATTACTGAGCGCCGTGTTCACTTCATTTCCGGCCGGAGCGAGTGGGGCAGAATCTTGGGCAATCGGAGCCGGCTCAGGGCTCTCTGCGTAAGGATTGAATGGAGCGGCGTCTTCGACTGGCGCTGGAGCGTCCGCAAATGGATTTGCCGGCATCGATACCGTCTCATCAGAAAATGGATTGTAGGCCTGCATGCCGTCATCGCCGCCAAAAGGATTGGAGAACGATGGAGTCGCAACGGAGAGCGAACTGATGTCGGCTTCATTGCACTTCTTCGACTCGGCTTCGTCAGTCGAAATGCCGAAGTGATCAGAAATGGCCTTCGTAAACATCTCGCCGCCTACCGGCACTTGCCGAGGCATGAGAAGTTTCCCATCATTGTAAATATTGATGGAAGTGGTCTTGTGACCGATATTCACTACGCAGACAGTTTGACCACGGTAGTCTTCATCATGGCTATGCATGAGAGATCGGGCCAAGCCTAGCGGCTCAACATCAATCGCGGCAGTTTGTTTGCCGGCCTTTTTGATGCACTGAATAATCGTATCTACCGCTGAAGGTGAGGCAATCGCCATCACGACATCCATATTAGTAGAATTCGGCGTGGTATCAGCCAAGGGCTTGAAGTCCCGGATCGGATTGGCTTCGGCGAATGGGTTGTTTCGATTCATCTCCCATTCCATGTGGTCCTTGAGCTCATTGGAGTTCATTCGCGGAACTTCAAGAGTTCGAACGAGAACCGAAGATTGGCCCTGGATTGAAACGATGCATTGCCCTACGGAAGCACCAGTCTCACCCACAAGTTGCTTTAATGCGGCACCTACGGCATCCGCATTATAAACTCCCGTGTGATCCACCGCTCCCTCGGGTGTGTCAATCATTCCAATGGCAGTCACCACTGGTTCACGACCTTGTGCCCGGATTTCGGCGATTTTAATCTTCCGACTTCCGATGTCAATGCCTAAAGCGCTGTTTAGCTTTTTTGCCATATCCTATTTACTTCCCGCCTCCCTGGCTTCGAGGCATCCCCATGTTATCACTCTGGAGCCTCTTGAGTCAAGCACCCCCATGAGCGAATTGTAGCTAAACGACGGTCAGTTGAGTCCCGTTGGTTCGAAATTCCAAAATTTGCCCGCAATTATTTTTTTGCTTTTTTGAACCTCGCAAATCCGCGAGGAAGGAATCTACAAAAAAACGGCCCGACCCTTACAAGGTCGGGCCGTTCAGTGAACCTCTTACTGACGACCGACGGGAGTGAATCTCGGTGCGATTGTCTGGAAGAAGATGTCTGGCGTTCCAGTCCGGGTGCTTGTCCATAGCGTCCAGATGAGACCGGGGCGACGGGCACCGCCGGGCGACGAAATGTCAAACGGATCGAGGAACGTGTACATCTGACTTTCGTTAACGGTTTGATCCATGAGAACGGGGATTTCTCCGCGCTCCGTCATAAGCCCAACCGTGTAGTTAGTAGCCGCCACTGCAACCTGATTCCCAGCATCGTCGAGACCGGTAAACGTCACCGTAATGTTTCGATTTTCGTCAACATCGGTGAAGTAGATTCGGCCATTTGCGGGGTCAACTTGATAGAAGCCAGTAGCTCCGGTGACGTTGATCGCCACAATATTACCGTTGGCGGTTGTAGCAACGTCGTAGGGGAGCTGAACACCTAACCTGAAGGTTTGCATGTAAGGTCGAGCCGTTTGACCGTTACCAGCCGCAGATCGGCTGTACGTGAGCACGTATCGGCTAGAGCGGACCGGATCATTGGGCAAGATCGCGGCGTTTGTCGCTGAATCTGCCCAGTAGCTGAGTTCTCCAATCAAGCGATTGTCGAACAACATGGTCGCTCCCGAGTAGCCAGTTCCGCTCGCGCTCACCTTCAAGACTCTCGGTTGATAAGTTAGATAGAGAGCCGCGTTCTTCGCCGGAAGCGAGTTAGACAGCCTCACTGTTCCCAGGTTCGGGTCCAGGTAAGCCTTTCCGCCGAGCGTAGTTTCGAACGAGATCAAACCGGTGGTTCGATCCGTATTTCGAGTTCCACCGACTTCAATATTGGTCAGAGGCCCATTATTGAGGCTGTAGTTTAGCGTGACATTGGCCGGGTTCCAAACCACCCCACTCGCTCGATAAGTTCCCGCCTCGGTATCCGTGCGCAGGAACTCATTCGTTCGAATTGGATAGTAGTATTGGTTACCAGGAACAACACCGTTCGCAGCCATTCGAGTCATGAATATCTCGTTAGCGGGACGACCTCGAAGTTTGCCCGTAAAGGCGAGCTCAAGAATCGAACTTCCTGTACCAGGCTGTCCGGCACCCGAAACGCCCGTGTAGACTCGGCCCGAAACGTTCGGTCCGCCGACGGCTTCGAAGCCGTTACCCAAGTTAAGCACTCGAGTCTGATTCCAAGTCGCTCCGTTGTAGCTAGCGTAGTGGATCTGAGCCTGCCCCGTTCCCAATGCGGTGAAGAACACCGTTGCGTCATCACCAAGTTGGTAAACGCTTGGCGCGGCTTTCGACATTTGTGGATCATTTGGCAAGCCGATTGGCGCTCCTGCCGCGGTTGAACCCGTTGCACTCACCGTTACAGGCGCGAGGAAAATGCGCGTATCGCCGTAGCGCTCTTGCAGACCTTGCTTCTGAGCCGATCCAATGAACGCCATGTATGCGTAAGGGTGGACGGCACCGGTGATCGGATTCAACAGTCCGGCCGCTGGGAAGGATGGTGATCCAAACTTCGCCGTTGCACCCACCACTGGATCGCCAGGGAATAGGGTTGCCACTGGCGTGGGTGGATACTCAGCAACATCGCGTTGGAACCAGCGATTTGCCGCCGCTGGAACAAATGCGTTGAGGTCTCGGATCGGATTGACTCCAGGAAGGCCAGCCGGGGCCGCCCCTTGCACGGAAGCAATGTAGATTTTCCACTCTTCGTTGGTAACGTTTGCAGTTGGCTGGGCTCGGTTGAAGCCGGCGCCAACACCCGCCATTCGGTTTGAAGTGAACGCCGTAACCAGGTGACCATCAGGAGTCCGCATACCGGTTGGTTGTGCGTTTGCGTGATAGAAATCTTGAGCCGTGTTCGGCACGAGATCGTCAATCATCGTTGAGGTCATCGTTGTGTACGAGTTTGTGGCCCTTGCTTCACGTGAAGTGAACTTGACGGTCACAGTCGGGTCGCTGTAAGATTCTCCTGTCGCGGCCAAGTCCTCATCAAAGTTGTTATCTTCAATCGCTCGCACGATTGAGGAGTACAACCCTGACGGGAAGCCCAGCGGCAGCGAAACTGCAACGCGTGGGTTATCTGGGTCTGGCGAACCAACCAGAAGTGGTCCAGCAACCGCGTTGATATTGGGATTGTCTCGAACTCGAGGGTTATCCCGGAACGTGGTTGGATTGCTATCCGTTGGTCGCGCCTTGGGCAGAACTGGTTGCGGTGTCAAAGCAAACTGGCTATCAAAGGTTGCGTGTAGGTTTCGGTTTCCATCAAGCCAAGCGAGCTCGTGATTCGTCGCCGAGAAAATCTCCCAAGGGCTTCCGCCGTTGTAAGTCTTCGCCAAACGAACGTTCAATAAGTTGACGTTGCCTTCGTTGTAGATGACCACGGGCCGGAAGAGCGGCGCGTACGGACCAACCCAAGGGCTGAACGTCGTGCCGGTCTTTGGATCGCGTGAGTCGTAACCGGTGCTTGAGGCAAGGTTGCCAAAGTCCAAGGTGGACGTGTCCATCGTGATTCGCTCATCTGGTCGAACACCCGCTGCGATCTTCATCGAGCGGAAGGCCTCTCGGCGGCCTCGGGCTCCCGTGTGCACGCCGTTACCATCGGAGTCAACGAAAACAGTGATACTGCCATAGAAGCCAGATGCTGCAATCGGATTGGTGTCGGAATTGATGTGCGCACTTGTCGTATTCGCAGGCTGGAACCGTGGAACGTTCAAGCTGAAGTCAAACGGTGTAGTGTTGAGCGTTCGTGTTGGAGGCGACACGCCGAGATTGATGTTCGTGACCGGATTGAGACCCACCGTATTGAACAGCGGATTCTCAGCTTGGCCATTAGGATCCTTGACGACGAGCACGTTGAACCGATCGACGTCCGGATAGTCGTCGCTCTCATTCGGAAACACACCAGGGTAATCCTCGAGCCCTTTACCCGTGCCGTAGAAGGCGGCATAAAACGGAATTGAGTCGATCGGCTTGTGAACCGCAGCTTTTCCACCTTGCCATTCAAGGTCGGAGAGTTGAACGCGAACGTTATCGAGCCCAAGTCCTTCTCCACGAAGCATGGTCATCAGGGAGCGATCAACAATGCCGATTTGAACAGTATTGGCCTGACCGTGGTCAACATAGCCTTGTACCACCGTCATGCGATCCTGTCGCTTACCTGGTGCCCCGGTATTAACAGACCCGTTGGTGAGGTTCTCAGCAAAGCTCGGATCGTAGTCGTTACCCAACGAGAAGAGCGACGAGATACCAGCTGGACCGTTGTTCATGATCAAGGCGATGGGGTTGGAGATACCAAAACGCTTGGTCACATTCGCTGGGTTCAACGTTACGTTGACTTGGCGGGGAGGATCGGTCAGGGCTGAAGTGGCCACGCCGAAGCTGATCTCAGCCTTGCCCGGAGGCATTGCATTGCTACCGCCACTCTGAATGATGTAGGGATAGCACGCGTAGCCATCAAGTCGCCGGGCTCCGCTTGCCGCAAGTGGCGCGGTGGCAGGGTTCCTGAATCGGCGAGCTTCAATGGAAAGATTTCGGATCGAAGCACCTTCCACAGATATACGATAGTTCACGATGGGGGGAGGGGCGGGTTGACCGGCGATGGCTCCCTTCGTGTAGGTATCCAGGTAGGGGAAATCGTAAGCGAGGGCGTAAATCGTCTCGCCCCAGTCAAAGTTAAGCTGAGTGACATGTCGAGTTACATCGCCGATTACTTGAGCGTAAGTCAGGTGATTCGCGTCACTATCCGGCAAGCGAAGCCTCTGATAGGTGTCCTTGGTGACAAAAAGTAGCTTGCCGTCCCGGAAGTCAGTCACGTCGGGGTCATCATCTATGTTCGGAACGAGGTCTTGCGCGCCCGGCCCATCGACGTCACCGTTGGCCCCATTGCCAAGATTGTTGAATGCGTAGATGTATCCGGCCGAATCGGCTCCATACATAAACCCTCGACCACTTGAGATAGAGGCCGTAATCTGATCGCCCGCGGCCAAGTAACGCCAAGCCAATCGAGTTCCGACGATATTAGTGGTCGCAATCCTTGCGAACAAGCCGGCGAACGTGCCATCCACGGTCGGCACCATGATCAAGGTTGCCGGGGCACGCGCTCCGGCGCCGCCGCCAGTAAACGCGCTCACTTGTGCAACGGTAAGGCCGCCAGCTACCGATGAACCGAGCTCATCGGTCACCCACAGAACGTTGCCCGTCGCCGCTTCCAAGCTGATGATATAGCGGTTCTCGTTCGCCATGACAATCATTGAAGGATCGCCGGGTGCAACGTGAGTGGCATCCACATAAACAGGGGTGGACAAAAATGCGTCGGCTTCAGGAATTGAGTTTACGAAGAGCGCGGAGGAGTTGAATTCCCAATTCACCGCGCCGGTATCAGCATTCAAGCTGAAGAATCGTCCACGATCATCGCCCGACTTGATGCCGGTGCCAAAGAACAGGCGGTTGCCTTCGAAAACCGGAGACATCTGGATCGCGCCAAGTGTCGGCTGGTTCAGCGCAGGGTAAGTCCATCGAACGTTCGTGGTCTTATTCGTGATAACCGCAGGAAGCGCTTCAAGCGCATACATGCGACCTTGAGGTGCGCCCGCAAAGATTGTTGGTCCAGCTGCCGTTACGCCATAAGCAAGCGAACCAGTAAACGCACCAAGCCTAGACCTAACGGCCGACGCGGGAAAGTCGTTTGGATAGCTCCAAATTCGACGAGTTGTTCCTGGCTGCCTGGTGGCAAGCGTCATATCGCCACGGCCGGCCATGTCAATACAGTAGATGCGACCGTTCTTCGACGCAATGAACAGGTAGTCATTGCCGCCAATGTTTTCAATAAGGGCAGTGCTCAGGTCAAATGCGATAGGCATTTGTGCCGTCGGTCCAGGTCCATCTTCACCCGCGACTTGGTTAGGGTCTGTCCAGCCCACGACGCTCGGATCTGGCGTGCTAGGGTAAGTCCAGTAAACATTAGTCGTTCCGTTACCATTGCCGGTGGCATCCAAACAAGTTAGCTTGCCATCTTCGGTGGCGAGGAGCACAACCGGAGTTTGAACAATCGGGCCACCATTGGTAACTCGGACACCTGCAACTTTGTGCACGAGCGTTGACGTCGCGCCAAGGTTGGCGGCGCCAATAAACTTGATTGTGTCGGTCATCACATCACGGCCCAAATCAGCTGGATTGGTGCTAAGATTCGTGACTTCGACCGTCAGAGGTGATAACGCCGGATCGTGTGTAAATCGGCGCGTTCCAATCGGCGTCCATCCCCGAGCTGCGTCTTGATCCACTGTAACCGTGGTCGTGACCACCCCTTCCTTTACGTTGTAAACGACTTGACGGGCGAGAACCTCAGTTCCGCGTGAACCCGGGAGCCACGCCATGATCTGGTAAGTCCCCTTGTTCAGGGTTGGGGCATATCGCACCAGTTGCTCGGTTCCCGCAACGATGACGGCAGGAGCCTTGAAGTAGTTCGCACCCAAGAAGCCAGGCTCAACGGCTGTAGTAAACCAAGGAGCCGGGCCACCGGTTACACCGGCTGAGCTATTGTCGAGAGCGGTCGCCAAGGCGCCTTCATCGAGGGGAGAGTAGGTCCAGTCAACTGCACCATCGGTGCTTCGGCGCGACGTGACCGTCGCTTTAATGGTCGTCACATCTACACCGTTGAGGCTGCCCACGGAGTAGTTGTTTCGGGCATCAAAAACGCGGGTCGGACTACCCAATATGCTGGGATCTAGCGCAGAAACGATTGGCGTGGAAACATATTCGCCGGAAAGTGGGATGGCTTGTACGGCATCCGCACAAACAATCGTGTTATAAGGCTGGCTCGGGTAGGTGTTCAGCCAGCGAGGATCGTTGAGCGGATAAGGAGCCGGAATCGAGTCGCCGGTGTGTCCCGTTCGACGGGGCACGGTGTTGAAAAGGGTGATCGTGATGGGATTTACGCCATCGTACGTGAACATTCGGTTTGTTGGCAAGCCACCGCCACCGAGTCGTACGAATCCGTTGCCGGAAGCGAAGGTGTCCACGATGTCCACAAACGATCCACCCGCATACTGAACTTGATAAACGTAATAACGCTGAGGATAGAGCAGGCCGCCCACGCCGTCGCCGGTTGGGCCTGTATTGATGTAAACGCTTAACGCATAGTTGCGAGGGTAGCGCTGGTTGGGAATGCTGGGGTCCGCCGGAGGCTCGATTCTCCAGGTGAATGTGTTTAGGGTGTCGGCAGCAAACAGCTTTACCTTTGGATCCGCTGCACTCGGAACCGTTCGTGAGTAATGGTAGCCAGGTGAGCCTGGTGCAACATAACCGGCCGGAATTGGGCCTACGCCGTAAAAAGGAATGCCGCGCAGAGCGTTTTCGAACCAGTTGATTCGTTGCCGCACTGGTTCGGTTCCGATTGGAACAATATCAGGTCGAACCGTCGGCGTTTCGGCTTGAACAATAAATGCGCCGGGAGCCTCATCCACCTGCGTTGGCGTTATCCAACCGGGCGTGATCACACTCTGCGTCGAGTTATTGTCACGCACGAGCTTATAACCATCAACATCATTGATAAGGGGGGCGTACCAGGTGAGAAATGCTCGACCTGCTGAGTTCAAAACAGCCCCGGTGTTCACACCTTGACGCGCGCTCCCGCCAGCTAAACCAGGGAAATCTTGGCTGGTACCGAGAACGGCCATGGCGATCAAGGAGATCGCGCCTACAGTTTTGAGGGTTTTCACAGTTTCTTTCCTTTCTTCCTTATTGCTTATCTGCAAAGACAGGGCCGATGATGCCGCGTGCATCGTAGGTTCCGCCGGGTTTATTGTTGAGCACAGCTCGAATACTGGTCGTTTGGAAGCCGAGATTTGGCTTATTGAAGTCGAAGCCCAGGGGCGCAACGCCGCTTGGGTCAAAGTCGCCATCCACCAAGATCACTTCGCCCGTGAATCGGACGCGGGGATCGGTTGCGAGGTTTCGCCGATAGTAGCCGGTGTAGCCGTTGCAGATCAGAACCTCGCCCGAATCAAGTCGCTTGGCATAAGTTGGCATAAAGTCGGCCGGATTATCCTGGTAGGAAATCGCAACCCCATTGCGTCGCATTGCGGGATAGGCTTTGCGCGTCAACATCCACTCGACATTCCAAGTGCCGCCTCCGCCATCCGTGATATCGAACACCCCTTCCGAATCCGTCACCATCACGTCGAGGTGGACGACGCCCCCTTCTAAGTGGTAGTGGAGATCGATTGAGTTCAAGCTACCGAGCCGCTTTCGGCGGGCCGGTTCAGCCGGGGAGTTAAAGGAGTTCGTGTTGGCGTCCCAATAAACATTCGCCGGAAGCGCTGGCACGTCAACTTCATTGATAACGGTGCTGGTTGCTCCGTCGAAAATCACAATGCCTCCGTTACCTTCATCGGAACGCCGGATCGCCGCAGTTGCGGGAGTATCCAGGCCGATGTCGGCGCGGGCCGGCAGCTGATTGCCAATTCCTGCCGCATAAATGTATCGAGAGTTCACACCCGCGTCAATGAAGACTCGGTCTATCGAGGTGTAGTCATAACCGGCGCCGCTGTGTTTGGCTGCGCTGTGCCAATAAAGCACTCCAACGGCCCGCTCCCCATTAGAATCGCTGAGGATTGAGCCAACGCGATTGTTCACGTAAGCGTAACGGTCGACCAACTCGATGATTCGCTGGTTGCCGGTGTCGGCGATCGCATAATGAACCCAATATTCGAGCGCCTGCGGATTGCTGAACGGATTGTTACCAGCGGCAACGATCGTCGTAAACGTCATCGCGTCGCGAGGATTCGTCAGGCTCTTTGATTCGTTGCTGGCGTAGCTATCAGGCACGTAGGTCGCATCCAGCTTAAAGCCCGAAACTGACCGCAGTTCCTTACCGCTGACGTCCGCCTTGATCACTCGGCTCGCGCCGGTATCTACGATGAGCACCTGTCGATCACTAAGACCGTAAACCTTCGTCGGGCGGACAAGTTTGGTTACTTGGCCCGCGCCGCCGGTATCGCCTTGGCTACCAGTCTTAAACGTAGCGTCTAGTGACCAAATCGGAGTCCCGATTTGATCAAACCTAGCAACTCTCGCTTCGTCGGCGACCAAGAAGTCCGCTTTGTTAAAAGCCCAAATTCCCTCTGGAGACCAGGCAAAGACCGAACCTAAACCACCGATCGCACCCATAGATGGGGAGGCGAATCCTCCGCTATCAGGAATGCGAAGAATCGTTTGTTGTAATCGGGTTTGGTAGTCGCCGAAGCTCGTTATCCCTTGGAACGACGGCCACTTCACGGCCGGATTGGCATCAAAAGTGGTCATCGGCGAGCCCGTAACCATGTAAAGTTGCTTCAACCAAGGGCGATTAGGATCGGACGTGCCCAAGAACTTATCGTTCGGACTGATGTTCGTTTCCATCGCATACACTTGACCAGCCGGCGCGAAAGTGCCGAGCGTCAAAATGCTTGCCCAAGAACTAGCAGTTGCCATGAAGGCCGTATTGCCAGAGGCAAACATCGGCGAAGTTGAATCGGATCCTAGCCACAATGCGTACCAGTTAAGCTGGTTCCAAGAACCGCGCGCCGATGGCTCGAGGAGCGTGTCTTGCTGTGTATTTTGGCGAAGGATGACCGGCTGGCTGGTGCTCAACACGTTCGTCAGCGGCCCACGCGTGGTCGCGCTGAGATTGTCAATCCGAATCGTACCAACACCGTTGTTCTCTTCGTAAACGTATTGATTGGGTTGCAAAACGCTGAATACGTCTGGTCGTCCGCCGGGACCTGATGTTGAACGATCAAGGTCAGGCTGCAAGATTGCAAAACCACTGGCCAAGCTCGGCACAATGATCTTGATCGGATCAGGCTCGGTCTTGAACGCCATGGTAAAGAGCATGGGCACGAACGGCTTTAGACCCTTGGCTGAAACAAGGACCTGATCGCCGCTTATGACCGGACCACTAACAAATGTCTGAAGCGGAATTCGGCCGCCGAGAAGCGCTTGTACAAACGGGGGGACAAAGCCTAGGAGCGGATCAGTATTCTGCAGAGTCTCAGGGTAGTTCACATCATTTGCCTGATTGAGGGTCAATATGTGCTGCGGGAACAGGGTGAATCGGTTGACCACCTTAAAGTTGCCTCTTCCCTCTTCGCGAATCGCATAGTAAGAACCACCCGCTTTGATCGTAGGATCTTGGCTGCTGACAACCAAGTGCATAGTTCCCTTTGGTGACAGTGCGATTCCATGAAGAATACGGCGGTCCTTGCCTGTATCATCTGGCAGAGTAATGTTGCCCCGAACAATCTGACTGGCCATTCCAGGAATGCCCGTGCCATAGTCGATCGTATAGTCAACCCGAACACCGAACCCAACCGGAAATGCCGGTGCCGCGACCTTCTTGGTAAATGTCAGAACACCGTTTGATTCCGCATAGGCGCCCGTGAACGTGGCATCCATTTCGGCAGCCGTGTAAGGATCGCCATTAGGCTTGAGAATCGTTAACTTGACCCCAAGGCCAAGATCGTCCGTTCCGGTCGTTGGCTTATAAATCGTCAATCCTTGGCTGCTTGCTCTCGTTTGAACTTGAAGCGCCGCGGCCGAATCAACGGGAGCACTAGCGGGCTTTTCGCCCTTTGCACCAAACCAGATGCTTGAAAGCCCGGCACTAGCTTGCGGACCCCCACTTGGGTTCGGACGTGTGGGCACATAAATTACCTTGTCAAGTCCGCCAGAATTATCAGCGATAGGAATGTAGCCTACAGTTGGGGAGAAGCTAATATCGGCAATAGCGCCAGAAGCGGCGCTTCCACCCATCGACCAACCGACTCCGTTCGTCGTCACTTGCAATCCTGTGGCCGGATTGGCGACCCAGATTCGACCAGAGCGGCCCAGGCCGTTGTTTTGCGAATCAGCCATGAACAGATACCCTTCATGGAAGGTTGGGGCGTAGATACCATGACCAGGGAAGCTCGTATCCAAATCGGCCGGTCCGGTATCACATGAAATGGAATAGAGCGGCGTGGCCGCCGTCAGACCCTGAATAATGCCATTGGCGTTATAGGGAAATGCTTCGAACGAATGAACCGTACCAGTGGCATCGCACACCACGATTTGATCGCGAGTAATACCCGCGCCAGCGTTCGGCACTTCAATGCCAATCGGAGAAGAAACCGGTCCGGGCAACACTCGTGAAACCCAGACGAGGTCGTAACCGGCTCCGGTAGCGTAGTCTCGAATTCCATCGTCGGGGTCGCCATCGCCATCAAGGTCTTTTCTCGGGTCAGCATCGTACACTGCGATCCCATCATTAACGGGCATGATCATCAGGCCTTTGAAAACTGCAGGAGGCCGATAGTCAAACGGGGATGAGTAGGGTGGCTTGCTTACGTCCGCAAAGCTTTGCAGCATTGGTGCACCGAAATCAAGTCGGGTTGATCCACCTTTTCGGGCTCCCTTTAAAGCACCGTCGTAGCCAGCGGTTTGGTAAATCAGGTTGATGATCAGCTTGCCGGCGGCGTCGGAAGATCGGTCGAACTCTGGTTTCAAACCCGTGGCGCCCACATTGTTGTTGTAGCCGCCGCTTACGGGAATTCGGTTCAGAGTGGTCGCGAGGCCCTTTGATGTGACGAGGAGATAGCCGTCGCCAATTCGACCGAGCGATACATATGACCCCTTGTTGTCGGAAGCAATGATATCAAATCGAGTTGAATCTGTGCCCAGCGGCTCGCCAATCGATGCGATTGCGCCAAAACCAAGTGCGGCGAGATTCAAGTCTCGTAAGCTAGCCGTCGGGTCAGCCTGCATCTGAATCAGGTCAAATTCCGTGATCGGATTGGGATAGTTCAGCAAAAAGCTGTTGAAATCGGTGTAGGCGCCAGGCCCACCAACGGCGGTTGTGATCGTGAATGGATAGGGGAGTCCGTTCCACGGCTCCATCGCAGTAAAGGAATTCACGTCTACCCAGAGAACTCCACCCTTTTCGACAAACCGTCGAAGCTTTTCCCGCTCGGCGGTGTTGAGGTTGACCGGACCATGGGCGGCCAATAGGATAACGTCAAGGCTAGCGAGCTGCGAATCTGAAGCCGTGCTGAGGCGGAGAGTCCAGTAATCTGCCTCAAATTTCTTAGAACTTGCCCGAGGGAACGGATTTGCAAAGTTAAATCCAGGCGGCTTGATCTTGGAGTTGGAGTCTAAGTTGTACCAAACGTGGGGCTCACGATTATTGAGAACCAATCCCGCGGCGTCGCTCTCGATAAGAGCTTTTGCCACTTTAATCGTGGTAACTCGCTTAGAGAAACCTTGCCCCAGCGACATGGTCGCTAGGGCGATGACGGATATACAAAGGATTAGTCGTTTCACGGATTCACCTCGCCGTAATAGGCAAGAGTTGGACTGACAGGTAGCCGAGGCATGGGCGGAAGAGCGTAATCAATCGTTACGCCCGCAGAAGGTTGCACGCGAGTAAATCTCACGTAAGAATCAGGAGCATCAACGAAACCGGTGATCCGACCCGTTGCAAACGCGGGATCCTGAATGATCCGAAGGTTTGGAACGTAAGTGTCGGCGCCAGTGATGTTATAACCCGGAGGAACATGTGAACTCGGAATCAGGACTCCGCTTGAGCCTTGCTCGCGTGGAATCCAGGACCACTTCTTGCCCCATTCGTTTTGAACAGAAGCAGGTTGGGTCATGTTCTCGCTCACCGAGCCAAGGATCGTAACGCGAACATCAAGCGGCTCGCCGTAGAACGGGGTCTCCGGCATTGAACCATAGAGGCTCAATCGCTGAGCGTTTCGAGCGGCGTTGTTCGCGCCTAAGCCCAGCCAAGCGGCTCGGCTGTCGTTCGGATTCGGATTAAACCAGTTACCCGGAATGACGAAGAATGAACCTTCCTGAGCGTAAATGCCAGCCTCAACCTTGATATCGTGAGGAACGATCGCCGCACGGCGGATGATCGTGTCATTTGTGGCGCCTGCACCAACGTTTGTGCTTCGCAACGAAATGTTGTTGCTGAAGTGCCCGACGAACATCGAATACGTTCCTTCTCGCGCCGCTTCATTGGCCGTTAATGTGTTCCCGGCGAATCCGACCGAAGTTGGTCGAATGAGCGGATAGGCGATGGACTCCATTCGAGGGTAAGACTGCCAGGGCTGTGAGCCGAGCCCCTTAACCGGCTGCCAGGTTCCGGCCGCATAGGGCGGAGAGGCAGAGTTGGCGGCATTCATTTCGAAGTTGTAAACCGACGCGGGTGCACCAAAGTTAATATCCGCTCCAAAGAATGCAAACGGCGCCGCGCCATTGTCCTTGGCATGGGTGAATAGCAAGTTCGTAACAATCGGCAAACCTGAGGCTGGGTCTACGTAGTCCAATGCGCTTGGACGCCAAGTCTGCGGATTGGTCGGTGTAACCGCCGGTAAGCCAGCGAAGTTCTCTGTTCTCCAATTGAGTTCGCTAAGAAAAGAGATTCCACCGGTGACGGCTCGCATTCTGACCGCGTTGCCGGCCTGAGGATCGTTCGTTTCTTGGACTTCCTCAATGCTCGTTCCACCAGATACTCCAAAGAAGTTAGGCGTGTTAAGCGCGACATAGTCTTTTGCCATGAGCATCATTGCCGAACGCGATGGTCGGTCTAGCCGCGTACCGGCAGCATCTACGACATTGCCCTTCGTGATGCTTCCCTCAATGTAAATGTTAGCCATTGAGATCACGTTAAGTTGAACATCAGTCGGAATTACGCCTCGAACTCGAACGTTGCCCTCAAAGAAGAGAAGACCATCAAAAGGAAAACCGTTTGTCCATACTGGAGCGGCGGCATCAATGTCCGCCGGATTCGTCAGCGTGTTGATAACATAGGGCGGTTGAGGTCCAGGACCATCGGGATCGCCGCCAATGCGGTAGCGAATAGTGGTCAAGCCGCTGTCTGAGCCGTCTGGGCGACGCCAGGTTCGCTCTCGAGCTGGAGCCCGTCCGTCCCTCGTGATCTCAAAGCCATCCCACATCAGGCGAAGATAGGCGCCCACCGGGATGTAATAGGGGCCCTGCCAGCCGCTATTAGCCTGACCGTTATTGGGATTCAGCCAATCATAAACCATCGACTGCGAGCTACCCGCGTTTTCACGAGTACTCTCGTCCAAGCCGATTTGGCGATCAGAAAGGTTGCCCACATATACGTTGCGTCCGTGTCCAAACCGACCGATATTGCCTACCGCATTAAGCGGGCCGCTGTTTCGAGTGACCGTGAAGTATGTGTTGACGCCGGTGACGGGGTCAGGCGAAACGAAGTCAGGTGCTTCTTTGCGTCCGATGTTCCGGGTCCAACCTTCGGGATCCGTTCGTTCAATGCCGTCTCGCAGCAAGCCCTGAATCGTGGAGTAAACAGTAGAGCCACTATCCAGACTTGCGGGGATCGGCCCGCCATTAAACAATGCTGTGGCGTTTGTGAGTTGAATCAAATCGTTATCGGCCACGACAGTATCGTCACCTTTGGTTCGAATCATTTCCAGGAGTGCGGCATTGTCTGAACCGATTACCGATCCAGCTGCCCAAATCCCGTCGCCAAAGCCTTGATTCAGGTAGGTTCGGACCGTCCCGTTAAATCGTAGATCAGCGTTGGACCAGATGCTTCCACCACCGGTAACCGTTGATCCGCCGTTCGAGTCTGAGGGACCGCCAAACTCAATAACAGGGGTGACGGTTGTTGCATCCATTTTCGCGCCCATATCCGCACCATAGCCAAGGTCCATAGGCTTGGAAACCTGATCAAGGTTGGTAACGAAGAGAGCATGCTCTATAATTCCAATCGAAGCCAAGGCGATCAGTCGTCGCGAACTCTTTGTGTTAAAAACGTTATCACGCGCCCGCATATCTTCAAAGGCGGCGCGATAGGCAGCCCAGCCAGCGTAGTTGCGGTACTGAACGCCACCGTTAGAGAGTTGCGTGGTGGGGTCGTTTGGATCAATTCTGCCCACTCGTCCAACGCACTCCAGAATCAAGTAGCTTCTGGCTTTGCCTGGCGAAAGCAACGGACCATTAGGGTTGGCATCGAATAAATTTGGATCGCTCGGAGCCCAGCGCAATCGAATAAGCGCCCGTCCTGCCGCGCCGTAGTCATAGCGCGAAAAAGCGCCTAGACCGTCTGGACCGCCTAAGTCCTTAACGAGATCGGCCGCGTTTCGGAAGCCGAGACCAGTGCCAGGCCGTAGATAAAACGCGTCTGGATCCTTTGTGATGTCGCCAGCCGTGGAGAGAGCGATCGTCGGAGGGCGGTAATCGGCTCGCTTTTCGCTGTATTGAAGTTGCTTGTGAGCAAACTCGATACCGGCTTGCGCCAAGTTTTGAGCGGCTGACCGACGTTGCCCAAAGGCACCCTGGTCAAGGTTACGGTTTAAGATAGCCGCAAATACGAAACCAAGCACCAGAACGATGGCAAGGATGATTACCGCAATTGGGAGGGCTTGACCCGCCCGTTTGTTTGAAGAAATGATCGTTGCTTTCATGATTATCTGACTAGGTTTCGTACCGGTGCTGTTCCCTTAACTGTGATCATTGCGGCTGACGCAAGATTTGATTGAGGGTAGTTGCGGATGGTCAAGAGGATCTCCATGAGAGATCGGGTGTCGTAATCCACCGTCAACGAATCACCAGGGTTGTTGAACTGGAAGCGATACGATATCGAAATCGGAACTCCACCACCCGGCGAGCCTGGCAACGGCAAGTTCGGGTCGGAGTTAAACTGGACGTAACCGGTCTTGTATCGAGCTTGAATAACCGCCGACACAAAGTTCGTAGAATCGTAAACGGCAGGAGGCGCAGCGTAACCTAGCAGAGCATAGTTAGGCTCCTGCAAATCCGTGTAGTTGATCACGTATTGATTTCGCCCAGGATTACGGGTTACGCGAGTGTATTTCACCGAACTTCCATAGTTTGGACCAGCGTTTTGGTCGGGACCAATCACAATCTCAGAACCAGGCACGATTCGCGCTTGCTGGAATCCAACGCTCGCATCGGGGTTCAGCGGGCTAGCCGCTCCATCCGCGCTAGGCGTGGTACGCAGGTCAATGAAACGATGAACGCCATTCGGAACCCTTAACGCAGGATTGTCGGCGTAAACCTTGTTGAAGTGGCGATTGATATTGTTCGTGTAGCCAGGATCGAAGAAGTTACCAGCCGGCGTAGGGTCGGTTGTTGGCGTCAACTCGGGTCCAGTCAATCGGAAGGGCAGATTTCCGCCGGGAGGAGGAGGGCCGCCGCCCGGGTTATCGATTCCCCAATCTTCAATCTTAAATGAAGTTGTGATTTTGCCGTCGCGCTGATGAGCGAAGAATGGCAAGAAGCGAGATCGAAGCCCTGGCACTGCCAGCCAGCCCGAACGACTGTTTGAGTCCTCCATGGCGCGGCGGAAGGGGAAAGAGAAGCCTTGGCTAATCCATCGCTCGTAGGTTCCGATGTCGAAAACTTCAACGTCATCAATCGGATTGCCTTCGCCATTGCGATCATCGGCATCTACGTCAAGATCAGGATCGTAACGATAAATGCGCCCTTTTCGAATGCCGGCCCGATCATCGAAACGGCAAATGAAATAGTCATTGAGGGCAACGTTGCTTGGATCAAAGTTGGCCGGATGAATTCTAACGACCGCTGAGCTCCAGCCGCCATCCTTGGTTCGGAGCACGTCGCTCGCGATTCGGCTCATGCCTTCAGTTTCGTTGCCTAGTCGGTTCGTTGATGTTCCCTCTGCGGCTTCATTTGAAACGGTTGAAGGCTTAAACTGCACGAGTGTGCTGATGCGAGGAACCGTGCCTAGAACAGTTTGAATCTGGCGAGTTCGCTTATCAAACATGGGCTGAATCATGTCAAACCGGCTGAAATCGGTCACGATTCGAGACGCGCGAAGCCAGTTGACCATTCGAGCCGCCTTAGCCGCACGTTGGGCTGGCGTGAGAGCTGGGCCGCCCGGGGCATCTTGGGCCATGAAGTATGGATCATCATAGTCCGGCTCCCCATCGCCATTCGCATCATCAAAGAATGCAGTGTTGACAACGTAGGTGCCGCCCACCCAGATTTTCGGAGCAACTTCCGCGCGTCGTAAAACATAGAGGTTATCCGGACCGATGCCCTGATTCCAAAGCACACCGCCCGCTCGCTTGTAATCTACATATGGGTTGTAATAGAAGTCAGGGTCGAGATTGTTTGCGAGCAACGGTCGGTTCAAGCAAACGTAGTAAACGATCACGGTCGAACCGGGAGCCGCTGGGAATACGGGCTGACCGATCGGGCTCTTCAGAGTTGGATCTTCCACCCCAGTTTTAGGGTTGATAAATCCGCCACCGGGTCCCCGTAGGCTTGGATCGCCTTCCATTGGCTTTTGGATGTAAAGCTTGGCGTAATCAGCAAGCACGGTCACCAAGGCACCAGTGTTGTCGGGAACTACGATGGCAGCCTGTCCCCTCATGCCTTCGTTGTCTCGAACACTCGCGCTTAACGCAATATCTTTCGAAACTGATTCGATAACCCTTCGAGCTCGCTCCTGGCCATCGGCCAATCCTTGGGCAGCTCGGGTGAAGTTAAAACTCTGGATCACCGGAATGATCAGCAGGCCGAGCATCACGGCGGTCACGGCGACCACGACCATTAGCTCAATCAATGTAAATGCGCGTTGACTTACCTTCACGGTTACTCAGACTCCTTTTGCAGCATCGTTTCCGTCTGCACTTTGCGCCAGCTTCGGCCCCAGACTTCGAAGTTTTCAAGGTTGACCGCTTCATCGTTAGTGAGAGTCCACGTAGATGGATTCCACAATACTCTCACTGTGATTGATGCGCCCTTGATGTTTCGAACCCCATATCCGTAACGGGCATAGTTAATGGACAGCGCGTTTGGATCAATTGTTCGCAAATCAATGTAAGGCAGCCCAACTGTCGCGTCAGGCGGCGAATTCGTGATCGTGAACTCTTGGTTCTCCATCCGTCGAGGCTCGGGGCCGCCCACGTCGTACCACAACTCCCCGATCGAAACTTTCTTTCCTGCGTCCATAGGCGGGAAGTAGATTCTAACGGTCGATTCGCCAGCAACCAGCGGAGCCCCTAACTGGTATTGCCGCGAACCACCAGCATAGAACTGGGCGGCGGCGGGGACCCCTAGGGACTGCCGATAGAGAGATGCTGGCTTCATTACCTGGATCGCCCATTCACCTGTAGCCTGATAAAGCGCCCGAACCGCTCGACCCGATGCGGCAACCGTGACCGGTGCGGCCGAACCAGGATAAATCAATCCCGCTTGCGTTCCGTTAGCCGGGTTCGCATCCTGATCCACAATCTGAATACTACCGTTGGAGTAGTCAACCTTCAGGCTATCTTTTGAATAGATTCCGCCGGTTTCAACATCCATGAGAATGAAATCTCGATTCTCAAATCCGCCAAGCTCGTCGGGAACATTCACGCCCAACCCAACATGCAATCGCTGATCCGGCTTCAGGGAATCCTTGTGCATTAAGTTGGTCAAGCGAAGGCGGTGCTCAGCCATCGCCGCGTCTGCGATTCGGAAATCTTCTTTAATGATCCGCCAGTCAAGTACATCGTAGTTCACCCGAGCCACGAGCGGAATCGTGCGATTGTTTCGCCGCTCACGATACTTGTAGCCGTCGGGATGGAAAAGCAGCAGACCAAGCTGCTGATCCAGCAAGCGATACTCGTAGGCGTTGTCATCAATGTTTCCGCCCGCACTGAAGGCGACGACTTCAGTAAACAGCCGGGCGACGCGGATGGAGTCAAACTCAGCGCCGATAAATGTCTCGCCGCCACCCAGACCGGCAAACGTCGACAATGCATCGGTTTGGTAGCCGCCGGCGATGTTTGCCGGAACGGTAATGACGGCGTCTACGACTTCACGGCGCTCGTCGGTGACACCATTGTTCACCCAGGCCGACATGGTGAGCCGATATTTTCGCTCGACGGTCGTTGATACGGGCAAATGGATTGCGGCAGTTGCAGTGTCGGAATCCTCAACGAAATACTCGTAAGATCGGACATTGCCAAAGGGGCCAGGATTTCCTCCACGCTTTAGCATGTCGTTGCCATAAACGAGAACGTTGCTATTCACGCCGTCAATGGTCGCGTAGAGAATCGGCGCAAACTGCAAGGTCATCAGGCCGCCGTAAGACGCTCCGATATAGCGCGGCGCTGGAATTGTGGTTCCTTCACCTACCACGCGGCGAGTATTGTTCGCGGCGCTGCCATATTGCCAAGCGACAAGAGGATTGCCGACAGCATCGAGTAAATCGCCAGTTCCGGCAATTCGGTTGGTCATCGGACCCAAGTCGTCAGGGCTACGATTGGAGTTGGTGATGATAACGTTCGAAGCCGTATAAAGCACTGGCACGATTTGCTCCGGCAGTTGAGTCAAGTTGCCGCGAATTCGGTCCATCTCGGCATTTGCCATGTTGACCATCATCGTTTTGCTTTTCTCCACTCCGATAAGTTGGAGGCCGCGAGGGAATATCTGAACGACGGCAAGAATGCCTACGAGCAGAATAACGATCACGACAAGCAACTCTACAAGTGAGGAACCAGCCTTATGGGAGCGCAGATTGTGTTTCAATTGTTTCACCAAATCCATAAATGGGGAGCCGTAGAACTGCCTTCTTATTGAGGCATTACGCGCCAGGATTGCTCACTCAGGCGTCGCGATTCATAAAGTCTTGCCGAACCACCCAGGAACAGCACCATGTCACGCTTCGTTCGAGTGACCTGACCCGAGGCAAACTCTCGGAAGTAGGCACTCCACGTGATTGGAGTTGTGTCGGGAGGATCAAAATAGCCAAGCTGGCGTGGATCGTCCAGCGCGTTACCTGGGCTTCCCGTAGGCGAACAGCCAGGAGATGAAGCCAAACCCCACTGCGTCCAGAACGGAGCGTAGCGCAATTCGACTCGCTTGCCCCCCGCAGCCAATACGGTTTCGCCAACATCGTAACCACTCACACGGTAATACTCGGCGTTGATCATCAAGCCAGAAACTGGGTCACGACGTTGAACCGTCACGGTTGGACCAAAGGCTTGGCGAGCGCAGGCGTCATCATCGGCGGCCGTTAGGGCACCATCGCCGTCTGCGTCAATAATTGGAGCGGAACCCGCGGCGCGTGGATCTTGCTCAGGCCAGACGGCGAGAGTGGTATCCGTTGCCTTCGCTCGCTCGTAAGCAGGCGTCATCGTTGGCAAGCTCGTTATTCGCTTTGGATACAAGAATCCTTGCAACGCTTGGGCAGGAACAACCTGACCGATGTTTGGACCGCTCGTATAAAGCGTTACGTATCCAAGCAGGGCCGGGGGATATGCTCCTTGATCAACCCGATAAATCTGCAACGCCGACCGCAAAGAATTCATATTGCTAAGATCAGAATTCTTATAAGCCGAGTCCTTTGCTCGTGCTATTACCGGCAGAATAATCGCGGCCAAGATGGCAATAATCGCGATGACGACCAGTAACTCAATCATCGTAAACGCTCGACGTTTCATTTTTAACTCCACAGTCACCCCAATAGATTCAGACAGGCTAGTTTTGGAAAGTGTTCCCAAATAAAAGCCCCATTCACTTGCGAGTTTAGATAATTCTCAACTAAGCCCTGAAGTTGACGGCTAAAGACCGCCGCAATGATCGCTCCCAAAGCCAAATATGGCCCAAAAGGAATCATCGTCAGGGAAGGTTTGAATGTCTCTAAATCCTCCGGAACCTCATATGGGTTCTCCCCATACCAGTTCTCGTACAGTTTAACATTGAATAGCCCGATGATATCAATCCCCAGGAAATATCCAACGCCAGATTTTAGAAGCGATTGAATAGACTCTGGTTCCCAGTGCTCATCTTCAACCGGTTCGGGCTCTTCTGGATCTCCCGCCGCAATCCGCGCGGCTTTCGCTCGCTCCGCGGCCTTAGACTCTACACTTTTCCCCACGATCAGCATAATCGAACCTAACACCGCACCAAGAAAGACAGCAATGCCGAAGCTAATTGTCGCCACAAGCGGGAATAAGACGGCTCCAATCCCACGCGCCATCTTGATGTCTCCGTGCCCCATGGCGTCCTTTCGGAACAACACCCGCCCCAAAAAGGCGATCCCCCAAAGAATCCCAACTCCGGTGAGCCAACCCGCAATGGAACTTGGGATGCCCCAGGTCAGAGCCGGGCGGTGATCAATAAAGAGCCAAACATTATATCCAAGGCCAACAAAGGTCAGGGCGGCATTGATCTGGTCCGGGATTAAGTAGAGTTCCCAGTCAATCCAAATAATCGCAACCAAAGCTGCGGCGGCAAGGGCATAGGCAATCGCTTTTCCCGGATCGAGGTCTCGAACGAGGTATTGATACCAAATCCCAGCGAAAATCAGGCCGTTGACAAGCTCGACAAACAAATACCTTGGGCTGATTTTATCGAAGCAATAGCGGCACTTCCCGCCTTGAACCAGCCAACTGAAAATTGGAATCAAATCCGAGAGGGATAATCGGTTCTTGCACTTGGGACAAATGCTGCTTCTGGGTTTGTTGAGCGACATCCCCCGCGGCATCCGATAGATAACCACATTCAGGAAACTCCCTAAACACGCGCCAATCCAAAACCCCATTAGGACCGTCCATGAGGGAAATAGATCGTAAATTGATGCTCCTCCGTGAGGCATTAGGTGTAGCTTACCGTGTTACCAGGCTCAAATGAACGGTAATCTCAATGTTCGTGATTCTTGTTATTGACAACTTTGACTCTTTCACCTACAACTTGGTGCAGTATTTGGGGCAGTGTGGGGCCGAAGTAGTGGTCAAGCGAAACAACGAAATTGACTTAAATGGCATTGTTGATCTTGATCCGGCCGGGATCATGCTCTCCCCCGGGCCTTGTTCCCCCCAACAGTCCGGCATCTGCTTGGATATCGCTCGAATTGCGCTTGCTGAAGAGGCCGCCCCCGTCTTTCGGCGACCCTTGTTCGGCGTATGCCTCGGTCATCAGGCCATTGGCGAGGTTGCCGGGGGAACGGTGCGCCGAGCTGGCAACATCATGCACGGAAAGGCTTCGATGGTCGAGCACGATGGGTTTGGCCTCTTTGTCAACATGCCAAACCCGTTCCGCGCGATCCGTTACCACTCCCTAATCGTTCAAGAAGCGGGCTTACCGAATGACTTCAAAGTAACGGCTCGATCAAAGGATGATAACGAGATCATGGGAATCCGCCACAATTCGCGAGCAATCGAGAGCCTTCAATTCCACCCGGAGTCAGTTCTGACAGAAAATGGGATCGAAATTATTCGCAATTTTGTCAATTGGGTAGGCATTCAATGAAGAGAGAGACGGTTTGGATTCTAGGTTTTGTGGGCGTTGTGATCGTAGGGATCAATGTTGGTCGATTGGTCACAAGCCCTCGTCGCGAGATTCGCGAGGATGTTATTGAGTCTGGCAGTGACCCGGAAATTGCCGCCGCCGTCGCAACAGCCAAGAAGGAAATGCCAAGTTTCCTCGCCGCCATCAAAAGGGGCGGGGGGGAATACGCTATTAATGCAAAGTTTCTCACGAAATCTGGATATGAGCATGTATGGGTGAAAGTCGATACCTACGACAAGGGATTGTTCACCGGAAAGGTCGCGTCAAAACCCATCGAGCTGGACAAGAATCCGGGCGACCCGGTTGAGGTCCCAGAAGCTGACGTGTCCGATTGGACTTATCGCCTCAATGGGGTAGTGAAGGGCGGTTTCACTACCGCCGTTCTTAAGAATCCCGGCGCAGCGCGTCCTTGAACTCAGCGAAACTCATTCCGTCTTGTACGGACAAGTAATTGCGACCGGGATCAAGCGGGATCGTGTCCTCCCCAAACCGCAAGCTTCCCCAACTCACCGCGGTCAGCTCGCGGTAGTTTAGAGCTAGGGCACGCACGAAAGCACGCGTGCGTTCGACCGGAGGTTGGTCCAACAGAGACTCGTCCGGAAGTTCCCCATCTGGGTCTACAGCGAAGTAGAGCCCTTCCTGAGGATCAACGTCGTGGTAGGCTAAATCGTAGGCAACCAGCGAGGCTGGATCCCCTCTGACTTGATCAAGCATCTGCCGCTTTGCCGCCCAATCAACCGATCGGGCAAAGAGGTCGAAATCGGTTTGTCTGCAATCTAACAGGGTTAGGCAGCTCTGAGCCACGTGATTTAGCTCGTTGTCTTCGAATTGGGCCTCACAGATTGACCGGATGATATGGTCGGCCGTTGTCCAGGTCGAGCCTTCCAGATGGATGCTAACATTCGGGTTTCTAGAAATCTCACGAAATGCCCGAACAGGATCGGACATAGGCCAGTCCAGCGTGCGATTGTCGAGCGCTAACGTTAAGGCCAGCTTAACCAAGCCTGCCTTTAGGTAAGTGCTGGTTGGATTCATGTTGGCGTCGCCCGATATGACATGGAGTCTTCGCCATTGCGCAGAATCCGCATGTGGTTCGTCGCGCGTGTTAAAAATCGGGCGCCGATACAGAGTGTCCACACTCATGATTTCGGTAATGAAGTCAGCTCGTTGGCTGAGCTGAAAATCACATTTCGCTCCCGATTCTGAGCCGACCTTTCCGGCCCCACAAACCAGCTGACGCGCGACAAGGATAGGTAAAACGGCTTTGACGAGGCGGTCAAACGGAAGCGATCTCGGGACTAGGTAACTTTCGTGGCTCCCATAACTAGCCCCATGGAAGTCTGTATTGTTCTTGTACAGCTTGGCTCCCGAAATTGTACGGGCGGCCCGCAGCACGGCCGCCTGCCCGGCCTGATCCTGTCTGACTAACTGTTCCAGACTCCAACATTCTGGCGTAGCATATTCTGGGTGGCCATGATCGTTATAGAGTCGGGCGCCGTTCTGAAGAACCCGATCCGATCGCACTTCAACATCGGAAGCATGAACTCTCCCAGCGTCAAACTTAGCGTCTTCGGGATCAATGGAAAGCTGTCCGACGGTGTAACCCCGCATGTCCCGGCGCGGATGCTCAAATCGGTAGTCCCACAAGACGCGACGCTCGCCCGGATAGTTCCGGACGAGCGCCGTCGCATCTTCAATTTGGTTCTCTGCCCCTCGCTCTTCCAGGTAGAAACCGTATTCGGTCTCCAAGCCGCAGAGAATTTTTGTCACTACAGCCGGAACGTTGTAAAGTCGCCGTTCAGTTTGGAAATTCCTGAAGGAGTTCCATTGAACTTGAACTTTCCGCCCCGGATTCCTCGCCACCAGTTGGCTACACTTGTGTCAACCGGAGCCCCGTTTGAGCCAATCAAATCAGCCCGCGGCAATGTGCCTCGGATTTCGCCTACCGTGCTGGCTGGGTACAGGTTCTTGATTGGGTAGACGCGGAACGTCGGACCTGCGCTTGGGGAGAAGTCGGCGGTACCGAACCACATATCAACAATCGCGCCAGCGGA
This sequence comes from Fimbriimonadaceae bacterium, assembly GCA_040081075.1. Taxonomy (GTDB): domain Bacteria; phylum Armatimonadota; class Fimbriimonadia; order Fimbriimonadales; family Fimbriimonadaceae; genus JANJUB01. Next base: position 27,815 of record JBEBHJ010000031.1, read on the forward strand.
GCGCTTCATGATCACGATGTCCTGCTTCGCACCGTCGCCGCTCTTCGGGATCAAGATGAACTCAAAGTCGTGAAGGTTCGAAAGCACTTCAGTGTAATCACGATAAATACCCTTAAGAGCGGTGATTAGTCTGATTTCGCCAATAACTTGTGGGCTCGCCTGCTTTAGCTCGTAAGATTTGACTCGCGTCGTTGTATCCATCGGGCGATAGAAGCCTTCGATATAAGCTGAAGGTGTGAGGAAAACAAACAAGCCGTTGCTTCCAGCAACCGTTCGTGGGTTGCGATCGCCGATAGCGTAAGCATCTCCACTAAACCAAACGCGATTGGCTTGTGCCGATTCGGGTGCAAACTGGAGGCCAGCCGGCATAGTGGGCTTATTGGGAACCGCACTGATGTCAAATGTGAGGTAATCCGACAAGAATCCGCGAATTTTGCCGCCAGTGGCAACCGAACTGTTTTGAGACAGGAACGCGTTCGTGTCCCAAACCATCGTGTTATTTGCGCCAACGGTAAACATCGCATCATTCATGTAAAGTTGAATGCCGGTCGTTCGACCTCGATAAGCCGTGAACTCGCAGTTGTCATTGAAGGTTGCGCTTGTCCCATTAACTCGTTGTTGACCACCCTGGGTGTCTTCAACAAAGAAGTTCGGGATTGTCACCTGAAGCGTGTTAAACGTTTTGCTGTCGGGATAAGGAGGATTGGGTACACCATCACCGGCGTTAATGCCACGACCCTGGATATTCTCACCATCGGTCTTGAGGAAGATGTCGGGGGCAAGTGCCGCTTCGGCTTGTTCGCCAAGGGCGCTGAGCACGCGAATCACGTCGATCTGAGCCGTAATCGAACCAGGCGCTCGCCCTTGACCCGGCAACAAATAGACGTCAAGGTAACCGGGCACATCGGGAAGGTTAACCGATGCAGACTCTCGGCCTGCTCCAGTTGTGCCCGTAGTTCCGGTTGCTCCTGTGGCGCCGGTCGCTCCGGTACCACCACCACTCACTCCGCCCCCGGCGCATCCGAGCACCACGAGAGCCATAACGATCAAAGGCCACTTACGCATAATATTTGTTCTTTCTCCTCGTCCCTATTGCAAAAAAATCGCTTTGGCGTAGTATAGCAACTTTGCAGGGCGAATTGTCCTACCTTGCTACAGACGCGTTGAACTGCCCAAATAGTTTGGGCTTTACCTGATGAATCCGAATCGCCTTAGAATCGTGTCCACCAAGTAATCAACATAATCGTCGTCATGGTCGTGTCCGTCGTCGTGGGAATGATCATGATAGTAGTTGCGCGTACCACCCTGGGGTTTAAACACGAGCGCACCAACGCCAGCCGCTGGCTTGGGGCCACGTGGCAACAAGGTTGGAGCGTTGGCCACATTGTAAGCAACGACGGCGGCATTCGTCGAAGACTGCGCCAGATATTCGGGGATCGAGTTTTCCGGGCGATCATTTTGGGTGTGCCAGACGAATCCGTAGTCGGCCTTACCCGATTCAATTGAGAAGAATCCGGGAACGCCAACAAAGTTAAACGCGGCGTGATCGCTCGATCCACCGCGGGGCATTTCCTTCACTATGTCAAGCTTCATTGGCAAGTCCGGAAACGCTTTCTCCACCGGCTCCATACTGGCCTTGAGCATGGGCGCCATGGTATCTAAGCACACGTAACCGCCTTGGTAGTTCGTTCCGCCATCATCATTAAACACCGCTGAAATTTTGTCCATGTCGCCTTTGTGCATTTCGACGTAAGCACGCGATCCGAGCAGACCCTGCTCTTCCCCACTCCACAGAATGAACCGGATTGTCCTTTTGGGCTTGGCACCAACCCGGCTAAGCAAACGGGCCGCTTCTAGTGTCACTGTCGAGCCCGTGCCATTGTCGTTTGCACCCACCGACCCAGGGCCGTTCCAAGAATCGAAGTGTCCACAAATAATGACAACCTCGTCAGGCTTTTCCGACCCCTTAAGCTCGGCGATCACATTGTATTGAGGCACCGGTCCAGGGACAAAGTGATTCTCAATATTGGCTTCGAGTTCAACTTTTCGGCCAACCTTAAGCGCTGCCGTTAATGTTTTGTAGTCACTCTTGCGGATTCGCACTTCAGCGACCTTGGGCAGCGACTCCATCGAAAGTCCAGTAAAGCGGCCACCCGTATGAACGCGCTCATCGGCGGCGCCAAAAATCTTGCCCGCGATGGGAGCCGCTAGGACCGCTTTCTCAACTTCAGACTCACTTCCCTGTGCTCCGCGCAACCCGCTAGCCCTTCGCATAACAACCCATGCTCCCGCTAGTTTTGATTCAATAGCTTTGAACTCCTCCATGGATTCGGGCTCAAGGATGGGTTGAATTTTGATCGCGCCCTTTGTTCCCGGAGTCCAAGCTGGAGTCGTAAACACAAATTCTGTTTTCCACGGAGCGGTCATCCGGAAAACTTGGTTTTTGCCGCGATAAAAGCCAACAGGCACATCACCCCACTTTTCAAGTTGGACGTTGGTGAGACCAAGTTTCTTAAACTCGGCTTCGGCCCAAAGCTGCGCTCGATACAAGTTTGGCGAACCTGTGAGACGAGGGCCGAACTTTGAAGTAAAGTGGTTAAGGGTGGCAAAAGCGTGGCTTCGGTTCTTACCCTCGGTCAATAGCCGCTCGACAGTTGAATCGGCCGTATTCCAGTTAGGGCCTGCTGCAAGTAAACAAACAAGACTGGTGATGCTTAGCATGCTCTAGTTTGCTCGGTCTTGCTCACAATTTTCAAGTGGGGAAAAGTAAATCGTCCTTGTTGAAGGGGCTCGGCGTCGTAATACAATAACAAGAGGATGGCGGCGATAAGCGTTTTTGGAAGCGATTCGGGTCCGGCAAAGCCGACCGATGGTCGCGTTCGTCTCCTTGACCCTCATTCGATCAACCAGATCGCCGCGGGCGAGGTGGTTGAAAGGCCGGCCTCCGTCGTCAAGGAATTAGTTGAAAATGCACTGGATGCCGGGGCTACGCGAATTGAAGTTGAGTTAAGAGAGAGCGGGAAAGCCCTTATCCGTATTTCAGATGATGGCTGCGGAATGTCGGCGCAAGATGCCAGGGCGTGTCTACAGCGGCATGCAACCTCGAAAATACAGTCCGTTGATGATCTGGCAACGGTTAGCTCGCTTGGGTTCCGCGGTGAGGCAATTCCGTCGATTGCTTCGGTTTCTCGATTTTCGCTCTCAACGGGTGTCGTCGATGGGCAACGAACGAACTTGAGTCTGGAGGGCGGCGAAATCGTGCAGGAATGCTCGGCGAGCGGACCAAAGGGCACCGATATTACGGTTGAAGACCTCTTTTACAACACTCCCGCGCGTTTGAAATTTCTGAAGTCTCCCAATTCGGAGCTCTCGGCAATCCTTGAGCATCTTTCTCGGTATGGCATCGCATTCCCCCAGGTTGCTTTTCGGGTCACCCATAACGACCAGATGGCGATGCAAACAACAGGCTCGGGAGACCTCTTTCAAGCGATATCAGAAGTTTGGGGGCGTGATTTAGGCAAGGGGTTGTGTGAGGCTGATTTCACTTTGGGATCGCTTTCAGTGAAAGGGTTTGTTTCTCCGCCTTACCTTACTAAGCCCACTCGATCCCATCAATACCTGTATGTGAATGGCCGTCCGGTGCGCTCGCGCATGTTGATGGCGGCGGTCGATCAAGCGTATCGGGATCTGACTCCCGAGAAACGCCACGCGGTGCTCTGCTTGTTTCTTGAAATTGATCCTGAGCGCGTAGATATCAATGTTTCACCTACCAAGAACGAGGTTAAGTTCCAATCAGAGGGATTAGTCTTTGATGCGATTCGATCAGCGATCCGGGGAGCCCTTCTTGAGCATGGAATGATGCCATCAGCAAACGCCATTGCCCTAGCAAACGAAGCTCTATCAAACACATCGGGCTCTTTGGTCTCATTTAGCCCCGAAAGCCTCGTTGGGCACCCGCTCTTTGCCCCCGATCAACCCCTCGCTGATCTGCCCCTGACAACTCCAACGGGCGTTCCCATTCCTTCGCCCGAGTTTCTTTTTTCGAGCACAAATCGGTATCCGTTCATGGAATTGTTGGAAGGCTTGCATGTCATCGGACAGGCCATGAACACCTTCATGATTGCCGAAACGGCGCGCGGGATCGTGATCATTGATCAGCATGTAGCCCACGAGAGGGTGCTTTATGAATATCTATGTGGTCTGAAGGGACCCTCCGCGATCGAAACTCAAGCCCTGCTCGTGCCGGAAACCTTGCACCTGGATCGCGCTTCCGCCCTCATGCTCTCCGAGCGGATCGCGGAAATCGAAGCGGTTGGCTTTGGCGCTGAGCCGTTTGGAGGTGAGAGTTTTGTGGTGCGTAGCGTCCCCGCCGCAATCCGGGGCAAGAATGCCATGCGTATCTTGCGGGATATGGTGGACGAGCTTGTGGAAGGTTCCGTGTCGCGAAAACTGACCCCATCTCGTGAGCAGATTTGGATCACGTCAGCCTGCAAAATGGCGGTTAAGGCTGGCGACCCGCTTTCGAACGCGGAGATGGAAAAGCTCATTGTAGATCTTGCCACCACGGAAAACCCATACTTGTGCCCCCACGGGCGACCTATCACGATCACCCTCGGACGGGATGAACTGCTTAAGAAATTCTATCGGAAGTAGGAGCCCGCGGAGTCTGTGCTCCGAACAGCGCATCAGCCGCCATGACGGATTGAAGCTTTCCGGTTTCGTCGAACGCAAGCAGTTCTCCCTGATTGCCGACTTTGACGGCGGTCAGCATTTCGCCGGTGGGTGAACGATACAGCTTCCCTTCTGTGCGATCAAGAGGTGCCCAGTACGGCACAAGGTCCGCCCAGTGATTCGGCATGGGAAACGACTCAATTTCCGCGACAATCCGCAATGCGATTTCCTCGGGCGTGGCCCTCAAGTCCTCAAGGCTCGTTGCGATGGCGTCTAGGTCGGGGTGGATCGCGCCCTGCCCGAGATTGACTCCCACCCCAACCACCGGAAAGCCTTCGACCAGTTCGGTTAGGATGCCGCCGAGCTTTCGGCAATCGGAGCCGAGAACGAGGTCATTCGGCCACCGAAGTTCGCAACCCAGGACCCGCGCACACGAACATGCGACGGCCATACCCACGAGCCAAGGCTGGGCACCACCGGTTTCGGCAAAGACGAGGGACATCGTCAATGAGTCCCCTCGTTTGCTCTCCCAAACGCGACCAAATCTTCCCCGTCCGCCCGTCTGATGATCAGCGAATACAGCACCGACCTTTTCGCCCGCCTTTAAGCGCTCCATTGCTACGTCTTGCGTGGAGGTAACTTCCTCGAGCTCGAGCCAGTGTCCCGGCGAGTGAAGGATCAATCAAACTCCAAGTGAATGGGCAAAGCGGGAGCCGAGTGAGTGAGCGCACCCACCGAAATGTAATGAACTCCCGTTTGGGCGATGCCAGCAACTGTTTTCAGGTTAACACCTCCACTTGCTTCAAAAACAACCGTTGGGAACTCAGTTACGGCTCTTCGCATGAGCTCGATTGACATGTTATCCAACATGACGACGTCAACCCCCAAACCCGCCGCTTCCGCGACTTGTTCCAAGTTTTCACACTCGACCTCTATCTTTGCCATGTGCGAAATGGATTCTCTCAAACGGCTTACCGCTAATGTAATCGAGCCGCAGGCGCGGATATGATTGTCCTTGATCATGGCCGCATCATAGAGGCCCATTCGGTGGTTCGTGCCGCCGCCGCACCTTACCGCGTACTTCTGCAGCGCCCTGAGCCCCGGCAGGGTCTTTCGAGTATCAATGATACGCGCGCGGGTTCCTTGAACCGCTTTTACAAACTCGTTGGTCAACGTTGCCACCCCGCTAAGGTGCATGAGAAAGTTAAGGGCCGTTCTTTCATGAGCAAGCACGAATCGGGTGTCAAAACAGCCTTTCAAAAGCTTGGACCCAGCCTGAACCGGCTCGCCATCATCGGAGCAAACTTCAAGCTGATTGCCAAAGAGTGCGGTCGCAATCCCAATTCCGGATACAACACCTTCAGCCTGGGCTTCAATATAGAACGACACGGGTTGATGGTCAAAGCAACCTGCCGTAAGGTCGCCTGTCCCGATATCCTCGGTTAAGGCTTGGGCGAGCAGCGGTTCCCACCCGGTGGGTTCGGGGGCAAGCCAGCCGGTCAAACGTCAGCCTCCCGATAGGCAGCAACTACATCCCGAGGGTCACCTTCCATCGCCACGACTCCATCTTTCATCCACACGCAACGATCGGCGACGCGATAGATGCTCTCGAAGTTGTGCGAAACGAACAAGATCGAACCGCCGTTCGCTCGAAATTCTTCGATTTTTTGGTAGCACTTCTCTTCGAAGGCATAGTCGCCAACTGCCAAAACCTCATCCACGATCATGATATCAGCGTCAACGTGGGCGGCAATCGCGAATCCAAGCCTCGCCATCATGCCACTAGAATAGGTTCGAACGGGCGTATCAATATGATTTTCAAGTTCCGCAAAGGCGACTATTCGATCCACCCTCTTGGCAAGTTCTTTGCGGGTGAGCCCGAGGATGACCCCGTTGAACTGGATGTTTTCTAGGCCGGTTAAATCAGGGTGAAAGCCCGCCCCCAGTTCCAGCAGCGGGGCGACACGGCCCTCGACCGCAATCGTTCCCGATGAAGGCTTGTAGACGCGGGCGATGAGGGAAAGGAGCGTGCTCTTCCCGGCCCCGTTGCGGCCGACCAACGCAACCGTTTCTCCTCGATTGAGGTTAAAGGTGACGCCCTTAAGCACCTCGAGGCGCTCAACGCGTTTTCGCCGAAACCATAGCAGTGCGGTCTTGATCGAAGCCACACCGCTGTGGCTGAGGTCAAAGTGCTTGTGGAGATCGCAGATTTGAATAGCAGGCTTCATGGTCTCTCCACAAATTTCCATTTCATCCGATTGAACATGGAGTAGCCGATCCAAAGAACAGCCAACGAGATCACGGCGGCCACGCCGATCTGCCCCCAGTTCATGTCCAAAGGCGGCAAGAAAGATCCGGGGTTGTCTCTATCGGGAACAGCCGCGTTGTCGAGAAGCAACTTTCGATATCCGGTACAAAGCGCCGCCATTGGATTGAGGTGATAAAGATCAAAGAGAAGCGACGCATTTTTAACATCTGCACTTTTCACTTGCTCGCTAAAGTAAAGCACCGGGCTCAGGAAGAAAAGAAGATACAGTAGCACGCCCACGATGTACTTAACATCCTCGTAGAACGTGTTTAGCGCGCTGATGATCAAGCTTAGTCCCGTCACCAGTGCAAGTTGGATGATCATGAGAATGGGCACAAAGATGATCGTATGTTTCAGGGGCAGATTCCCGTAGACGATCCAAACTCCAAGGGAGATGATGACCAGAGCCCCCAGAGCGAGCAGGAAGTGAATGAAGTTACTTAGGACCGCCGCCAAGGGCAAGATTTCACGAGGAAAATAAACCTTCTTAACAATGGGGAGGGCGTTGTAAATGGACTGCGCTGAGTCCATGATGGCAAACTGGAAGAACAGGTAGGGCAAGTACCCGGCGAGAATGTAAAGACCGTAGCTCTTCACATCCTGCTTAAGGAATAGGCCGAAAACGGTCGTCATAACCAGGGCTGTAACGAGCGGGTTTAGCAGTGACCAGGCGAATCCAAGCGAGCTGTTCTTGTATCGTATCCGAAGCTCTCTTTCTACCAGCGTGATTAAGAGTTCGCGAAACTTCCAAAGTTCACGAAGTTCTTCTCGCATGCCGATCAGAATACCGCCGTTGCCCCCTGAATTTCGTGGGCTGATCGACCGATAACTTGGGTGTGGCGAAAGTCAATGGGCATGGCTTGCGGAAAGGCCGAATACGCAGCAAGCTAATCGGAATGAATCTAGGCATCTGCTTGATGTCTTTTGTTATTGCCATTGGCTGTGTCCATTTTCTCACCAGCAAGTTTGAAAGCCAAAGCCTAGAGAACGAGCTGTCTGAGTGCGGGCAAGCAGTCACTAAGCTCGCGGGCAAGTCTGCCATCCTAGCGAAAGACCCTCACCGGTTACGTGTCGCCCTGAGCGCAATTGCCATCAAACCGAACATCAAGACGATCGCCATTTACAACCAGAAGGGCAACTTTTTAGCCGCAGAACCGACCGATGCTACAATGCCAAAAAAGATGCCCAGTAGCACATCAACGGATGCTGCCGGGGTTAAGGGATTTGTACGGCAAGTCGTGGCAGATGGTGAAAAAATTGGCTGGATCTATGTTCAGCTAGATACCAATCCTATTGGAAGTCTCAGAAATGCCGAGATAAGCATTCTCATTGTTTTCTTGGCGCTGACCGCGATGCTCTCAGCGCTCATTACGGGCCGAGTTACACGGATGGTCGCCGGACCGATCCAGAAACTCGTTCTCGCGATGAACTCGGTGTCCGATCAACAAGACTTCAGCATCAGGTTGCAGAAGACGTCTGACGACGAAGTTGGCGCAATTGCAGACGGTTTCAACGCAATGCTCGCCGAAATCGAACAACGAGACAGCTATTTAAAGGCCGTCAATGAAGAGCTAGATAAACGCGTCAAGATTCGAACGACCGAGTTGGAGTTGCAGGTGAACGAGAGATCCAAGGCGGAAGAAAAACTGGCTGAAGCGAATGACGGGCTCGAAACAGCACTTTCACGTGCGCGACGAATGGCCGAAGCCGCCGAAGCCGCCAACCGGGCAAAGAGTGAATTTTTAGCAAATATCTCTCACGAAGTTCGGACACCTCTTAACGGGGTGCTCGGGATGGCCGATCTCTTGCTTGATTCCGGATTAGATCACGAGCAACGGGACTTTGCCGTAACCATTAAAAAGAGTTCGCAGTCACTTCTCGATATCATTAATGACCTGCTCGACTATTCCAAGGCCGAGGCTGGAAAGATGACGATCGAGCACATTGAGTTCTCACTCAGTGATGTAATCGATGACGTGGGTGACCTCTACAACCAAAACACGCGCGACAAAGGCCTTGAGTTTTACACCTTTTGTGACCCCAACATACCATCGCTCATAGGCGACGCGATGCGCATCAAGCAGATCGTTTCCAACTTGGTCACAAACGCTATCAAATTCACCGAGGTCGGTGAAATTTCAGTACGTGCCGATCTTCAACGAATCGAAGAGAAAGCCGCGATCCTTAAGATTGCCGTTACAGACTCCGGAATAGGAATAGCGCCTGATCGCCAAGGCGCGATCTTTGAGAGCTTTACCCAAGCGGATGGCAGCACAACCCGTCGCTACGGTGGCACCGGGCTCGGCCTTACGATCTCGAAACAGCTCGCTACGCTGATGGGTGGTCAACTTCAAGTCCAGTCCGAAGTCGGAAAGGGTTCCACATTCACTTTCGAGATTGAACTCCCGATCGGCGAAGGGCGCCAACGTCATCCGGTCGAGCTCATTGGCAAACAGGTTCTCCTCATCGATACCGATACTCGAATGCTAACCGATTTGCGACATACCCTTGAGACCTGGGGATGTCGAGTCGCAACAATTTCAAACACGCAGGATGCGTTCCGAGCCCTCCGCGAGTGGCCTCACGATGTGCCAGTAGATCTGCTCATTACGCGCGACTCCTTCGACGACTTGCCCTCCCATGATCTCGCGTGGAGATTCCGCGGGGACGAGCGCTGGAGTAACCTGCCGATTATCACCCTGACCTCCGGCATTACGACAAGCTCTGACCCTCAACGAAAAATCTTCTCCGTATCGAAACCAGTTCGCCGAGCCACTTTCCAAAGAACTATGCTACACGCGCTTGGATTCGAGTTTCAAGATGGCGCAAACACGCTTATCGCCAATGGGAAGGTCAAGCGCGGGAAGATCCTGCTTGTCGAAGATAATCCGATTAACCGCAAAGTTGCAAACCACATCCTCCAACGAATCGGATGTACGGTTGATTCGGCAGAAAATGGTCAGATTGCCCTTGAATTGCTGGCAGCAGGTTGGTACGACGCGGTGCTAATGGACATTCAGATGCCGATCCTGGACGGATTCGAGGCAACCCAAAGGATTCGTGCGAGAGAGCGACAAACCGGTCGACATATTCCAATCATTGCCATGACCGCAAACGCCAGCGAAAACGACCGCTCCCGTTGTCTAAGAGGGGGAATGGATGATTATCTCCCCAAGCCAATTTCTGCCGATGACTTGGCCAAGACCCTTGACCGATGGATCGGCGAGGACTGTGCGCCTGAAATTCCGGTGGCTCGATCGGCGGCAGGCATGGGGAGTTTCGACCTTAATGGGCTCTTGGATCGCTGCGGTGGCGATGAAGCCTTTATGATTGAAGTCGTGAACGAATTTGAGCGGTCACTTAAGATCCAGCTCTCGCGCATAGAAAACGCGATTGAAGCAAAGGACATCACCGGGGCCAGCTATCATGCGCATGCTCTCAAGGGTGCGGCTCGGTCAATCGGAGCCGACCCAATCGCGAGAATTTGTGAGCAGATCGAGGATTCGAAGTCAGATCCCCAACTTGACCCAGCGCAGTTAGCTAAACGGCTCGTTTTTGAAGTTGACGCTTTCAAGGGCGTTTTGAGCCGGGTCCTGCCGAAAGCCGCCTAGTAAAGTCATAATCCAATCATGCGCTTGGATGATGCTCGCGAGAGCGAAAATGTCGAAGACCGTCGCGGTATGTCGCCCAAAACTATGGTCGCTGGTGGCGGAATCGGAACGATCTTGATTGCCTTGGTCATCATGGCCCTTGGCGGCGATCCTCAGCAGGTGCTTGACCCCGATAAGTTGAATGGAACACAAACTCAACAACGAGGCGCTCCGGCTGACCCTAACGATCCCGGTGCCGTTTTTGTGAAGAAGATATTGGGGGAAACTGAAGATGTTTGGAACGTTCAGTTTCGTCAACTGGGACGATCCTACAAAGAACCCGTTCTTGTAATGTTCTCGGGTCAGGTTGAGTCTGCTTGCGGACTTGCCGATGCCGCCGTCGGCCCCTTTTATTGCCCTGGCGACAATCAGGTTTACATTGACCTGGCGTTTTATGACGTCTTGCGTGAACAACTGGGTGCTAAGGGCGATTTTGCCCAAGCTTACGTCATCGCTCATGAAGTGGGACACCACGTTCAGAATCTACTTGGTGTCTCAAAGCAGGTAGATGCCGCCAGGCAGCGATTGTCAGAAAAGGAGTTCAACCGCGTCAGCGTTCGCATGGAACTGCAAGCCGACTTTTATGCGGGCCTATGGGCACACTATGCCAAGAACCTAAAGTTGAACGAAGAGGACATCCGGGAGGCTCTGGAAGCCGCGAATGCAATCGGCGATGATACGCTCCAACGCCACAGCCAAGGCCGCGTTGTACCTGATGCATTCACGCACGGCACGTCCGAGCAACGCATGAAATGGTTCATGAAGGGTTTTCAAACCGGCGATATTGATCAAGGGGATACATTCAACTCGAGGAATCTTTAGCCCGACTGCTGGAAGCCGCTTTGTACACAGCCATCGCCTCACCAAAGGCTTTGTCCGTGGCAACCACCTGCGAATAGAGATAGTCTAGGGCTGTGAAGATTTCGATGAGCCCGGAAAGGCGCGAACGGAAAACCTCTGCCTCAGGGTCTTCTTGGCTTTCGGGGAATCGAGCCAGACACTCGCGGATAGCACTCACGGTGGGATCGACCTCGCGACGCTTCCGTTCTCGCACAACCTTGGCAAACATCGTATAGGGATCGCTCTCGCAAAGGTAGGTGTCATGCCGTTCTCCCGGCCGCCGAAACCGTCTAACGATGCCCCAGTCCATGAGATCGCGAAGACTCATGGAGGCGTTGCCCCGGCTGATCCGAAGGCGTTCCATAATTTCGTCAACGGAGAGGGGCTGCGCGCTGGTGAAAAGCAGAGCAAGAATTTGGGCCATCGTTCGATTGATCCCCCAACTTGACGACATTCGACCCCACTCAAGAATGAACTGATCTTGCGCCTCAGCTAAATCGGTAATCTTTCCGTTTTCAGGAATTCTTGACATTTCATTTATTCTGACACGCAGACTAGAACAGCAGTTCTCGTGCAAATATGAAACAGGCCACGCCTAGGACGAACGCGCCGAATGCGGGCTTGAGCTTCGCCCCACTGAGGCGCTGCGATAGCCACAGGCCCAGGAAGAGGCCGCCAATCGCCGAGCCCAAAACTCCCGCCAAGACCGACCAGTCCGGCTTGCCGCCTCTAACGATGAAAGTTGAAAAGCCGATAACCGAGTTCACGGCGATGATGCTTAATGATGCCCCGATGGCAGATTTCATCTCAAGGCCAGCGAAACAGACAAGAACAGGCACAATAAGAAAACCGCCGCCCGCGCCAACCATTCCGGTTACGAATCCGACGAGTCCACCAAGGACAGCCATAACCCAAGGCGACGGTGATCGCTTTGCCGCCGCACCAGGCTTCCTTATCATCGCCAGCGCACCCCCGATCATCAGAATGGCAAATGCCAGTAGCAAGAATCTGTCCTTGGTCAGTTCTACGCTGCCAATGCTACCGAAACTTCGAGGCA
>JBEBHJ010000083.1:0-11763 GCA_040081075.1 Fimbriimonadaceae bacterium
GGGCTTGGCTATCGGCTTGATCAGCGGTTCGCTCGGGGTGCCACTGAACTCCTACCATCCAGGGGCGATCGGTGCTTTCGAGGCCCTCTATGGTTCCGTCGGCGTTCCTTGCGGTTATCTTCAAGTTGGTGCCAACTCGAGCAACGGCTTGGTGATGCCAACTCTGACCCTTTGCCCCTCCGCCCACTAGGGCATGCAGCCGCGTATTTTCCTCGACCACATAACTTTGGAGCGTCCCAGGAATGTCATCTTCGTGGCCAACGAGATCGGGCAGGTGTTGGATCAGTGAGCCACCATTCTGAACGTTGATGAATTGGCAGCCGTAGCAGATTCCAAGGATTGGCATTTCGGGAGAGATGGCGGCAAAAATGCGTTTTTCTAAATCGAAGCGGCTCGGATGAACGGTTTCGACTTTCGGATGATTCTCTTCACCGAACTCTTTGGCATCAATATCGGGACCGCCCGGAATAAGCAGACCGTCCAAAACGCGGGCGATCGAATCGGCATCGGCGTGCGGTGGAATGATGATAGGGCACCCTCCGGCATTCTCAACGGCTTGGCAATAGTTCCAGTTAAGTTGGACGTGCCCTCCGGTGCGAGGGTTTTCGGGCTCCCTTTGAACGTGACCAGTTATTCCAATTAGCGGTTTCATTCCACGTTGATGAGGGTGCCGATGTTTTCGGTGAGTTCCTTGATCTTATTCTGAAGATTCGCGGCGCCTACCCCGTTGATCAACCGATGGTCGAAGGTCATGCCTTGATTGGCGCATCGTTGCAGTTTAAGCTCGTTCGTGTTCTGCGTGAGGCCATTGTAGACCTCGCCAAGGAAGATCGTGGCGACCGAGGGCGGAACAACCACCGCAACGGCATCTCGGATTCCGTTGTGGGCCATATTCGTCAGGCTGACGGAAATGCCCTCGTGGGCTTGATCTTGGCCGTTGCGAGCGAGATCGATTCGCTCTCGCATGGCTGCGGCGAACTCGTGCCACGACATAGTGTCGGCCTTATCAACGGCAGCGATTACGAGCTCATCTCCCGGCAGTGCCACGGCGATGCCGAGGTTGACGTGATCGTATGTTCGGATCGTGTCATCGCCCTTCAGCGACGATCTAAATGCAGGGAAATCCTTGAGCGCTTGGACGCAAGCGTAAGCGAACATCGTGAAAGCGGAAGGCTGGAAGTCGCCGCCTTTCATCTTGATCACGCCGCGCAATCGCTCGATGGGTTCCCAGTTCATGACTACGGTCATCGTGCCGGGCACCACAAGTTGGTTCCCTCTTACGAGCCGGGATGAGAGCAACCGCTGTTTTTGATTCATCGGCTGTTCGGAGTACGCCCCGCCGGCTCCCTCTGAGCGAGTCGTGGTTGGGTTGACTGGCACCGCGGCAGCTGCGCCACCAGCTTGGAAGGCATCAATATCTTCCGGCATGAGCTTGCTGCCTCGGGCCGGGATTGTGGTCAATACTGCGTCAGAAATGCCCTTTTCTCGAGCATAAGCACGGGTTCGGGGCGGCATGAATTCGTTGCTTAGTCCGCCAATAGGTGCAGTCGCTTGCGCGTGTGGTAAGACGGGTGCGGTAGCGGTAGAAGCGGCCGGGCCATGGCTTGGGGTTGCAATAGCGGCACCCACAATCTCCATTCGGCACACCTCGGCCCCAATTGGCAAAACCGTATCGACCGGCGCGAGCCATTCAAGCAAGGTGCCTTCGTAGGGTGATTCCACATCCATGACGGCCTTATCGGTCTCCATTTGGTAAATCGCCTCATCGCGCTTCACTTTGTCGCCTGGTTGCTTTAGAATCGCCACGAGCCGGGCTTCCTGAAGGCCCTCGCCAATTTGGGGAATTGCAACTCCAACGATGTTTGAGGCCGTGGCGGGCACTTCAACAACCGGGGCTTCGGCTACGGCGGTTTCGGAAGTATCCATGGTGGCAACTTCGGCGCCGATCGCGAGGATAGTATCAACCGGGGCGGACCATGCGACCAGAGTGCCCTCGAAGGGCGACTCCACGTCCATGACTGCCTTGTCGGTCTCCATCTGATAGATGGGCTCGTCGCGTTTAACGTAATCGCCGGGCTGTTTGAGGACAGCAACAAGCCGTGCCTCTTGAAGACCTTCGCCGATTTGGGGGATTCGAACAGATTGGATCGCCATTGACCTGGCTAAGAGTTTGGCACAAGGCCCATAATGAAGGTATGTCAGCCATGGATCTCCGACGCCTTCACGAACTCCATCTGATTGATTTTGCAATCTTCGAAATCAAGAAAAAAGCCGCTTCGCTCGATCCCGGTCGCGGAATTCAGGCTCAGATTGCAAAACTTTCTCAATATTTTGATTTAAAGAATCAAGAACTTCACGCCTTGACCGGTGAGCAAAAAGATTTGGAATTGGCTCAACAATCGGCCGATGCCCGAGCCAAGCGGATTAACGATGAACTCTACGGAGGCAAAACTATCAATCCGAGGGAAATAGAAAATCTTCAAGCCGAGCTGAAAAATATTGCAAAAAAGAAGGACCGTGCGGACGAGCGACTGCTCGAACTCATGGAGCTGGTCCCCCCTGCGAAAAAGCTCGCGGATGATGCGAAAGCCGAGGTTGACAAGAAGAAAGCTGAGCTAGCCGAGTTTCAGAAAGGAGTGCTGGTTGTTAAGAAGCAGATGGAAGACGACTTCAAGACCTACTCCCAGGCTCGTCCGGCCGCCGAAAAGGTGGTTGATCCAGTGATGCTCGCCAAGTACAACGCCATCAAGGCCAAACAGGGAGGCATCGGAATGACCGACGTTGTGAAAGGATGCTGCGCCGCCTGCGGAATGAAGATTCCGACGAAGGCGATTGAAGGGGCAAAGGAGGGCAAAGTCTTCACGTGCGAAGCTTGTCATCGTATTATTTATGCGACGGATGGATTGGTTTAGCCGCGACCGTTGGCTCCTTGACCTGAGGAGATGTTTTGGGCCTGAGCTCGGTACATTCTCCTGAATCCGATCCGATCCGGCGTTGCGAACGTACAATAGACTACGGGTGGAGTTCGGCAAGGCTGTTCCGAGGAATGCCTTTGGCGGGAGAGACGGGAATAATTGAAGGAATTGGAGAATGGGAATGACCCTGGCCAGGCTGGTCGGCAGAGCGCCATACAGCCCGGCTTGGGGTCTGAGGAAGCGCACAATTTGAGCGGAATCGGTCGACAAACGGGGCAGTGTATGGCGCGAGGACGCGTAGCTGCCTTAAGGTTGGATCCTGGGGGTCGCTGATTTCTGATGTCAAAGATGGATACTGGTGCAACCTAAGGTTCGTAACCTTGGGTAAGAAGCCGAAGAACAAATGGACCCGCCCGTACCAAAGCCTGCCATTGCGTGTTAGCGCCCAACGCATCCAAATCAAAGGAACGAAACTCTTGATTGATGCGCGCACCGGAAAGACCATTCAGTGAGATTCTCGCCATTGTGGCGCAGATTGGAATCAGGAGTAAACTCGCAACGGGCAGCGCGTTATGATGGACTTCAACCTGAGAAGAGGCTACAATAGCGCCACACGTGATCCGCTCGACGGGAGCAGAGAATGGGAGGGCGAGCGTATGGCGCGAGAGACCCGGAGGTGCTGCACCTAGTAGCAGAAGCTGCCCAGCGGAGTTTCACGTTCACGATTTTTACCGGCAGTTCCGGCTGAGTATGATAACCCGAAACTGGGTGTGCACCACAAACATCGCCCCGTCGAAAATTAAGTTTTTGCGGTACTTTGACGTGGAGTACAAGCCAATCAAGATCACCGGGATTCCGCTTCAACCAGGCCGATCTTAGGATAATTAGGGATCAACGACCAAAAAAACTGATCGTGTAACACGGTCATAGAGTCGTGAGCATCAACCCTGTAGTGGGTGCGAACGGTGACGGGGGCGAGGTCAGCGTAAACGATCTCCGACCTAAACCCGCTGAACGAGTACTCGGAGGAGGGCACTTTGCATCGAACAGGATCAGATGAGACGAAGCTCATCGTGCGGAATTCCGGACTTCCTTGATACCACCCGTACGGTAACGCAACGCGTTGGCCCCCTCTAAAAATAAAGGAGCGCTTCCAGAAGCCGAAGAATCCGTGATCTAGGTATGTGCGGGACACTCCGCGCCCGTTGCGATTGTTCGTCGTCAGAAGTCCAAACTGGTTCGGAAGGAGCTCCGAGCGGTCCTCGTTTTCTCCTAGCACACGCCTAACCGCCCAGCGGCTCACGAAGAACTGCGTATCGAAGGCCTGCACAATCTCCTCCGGTGCGGTTCCGGTGGTGGTGGAGCAAACATAGGTTTGAGCCAAATCGCTTGCGATTCGGGTGGGCATATCCGGATTGAGATTGCCCTCGATCGGTTGCACGCGAAACGTTAACTCGGGATTGATCCGGACGAGATAAGCGCTGCGCCCGTTTGAAGTGGGTCGCGATGTTACCAGCATCAAATAGTGCTGTCGTTCAAAGATCACAGCGTCAATTCTACGACCAATACTGAGCGGCAAGGTAGTTGCGCCTACTTGATTGCCATCGTAGTTGTACCGCGCGATAGTGATGCCACCAACCGTGCTTCGGAGCGCAAAGGTGTTGCCATCTTCGTCAACCCTCAGTTGCGTGTCCGCCGGGAAGAAACGGTGCCAGCGAACTTGCCCAGAAGTAGCAACCTGACGATGGTGAACAGTGCCATCGTAAGCGATGGTGGAGACGTATGCCGTCCGAACCTTATCAATAAAAAAATTGTGAAGGGCCTTGGACTTCTCGACAGCGATTCGTCTGCCAACGAACGTATAGTCGAGATACCGGTGAATCTCGAAGAAGTCATCGTGAGGTGAGTCAACTAGCCAGCATAGGGCGGCGTTGCCAAAAAAGTCGGGGGTCTGACTGACTTGACGTAGCCGGCCGCCCGTGACGGGGAGGAGCTTGCCTAGATTACTGCCGTAATAAAAGGCAATTCCGCTGGTCGTGCCACTGGGAACGGTAAAGAACGAAAGGGTAGCGTCAACTTGATATCGCGATGATAAAAGCTCCGACCCCGGTGGGAGTGATACCAGGAGGCCGGGCTCCGACCAGCCGTTGGGGTTGAAATAGCGCATCGAGGTCACGCGAAGTTTGCAACCCAACGGCCCGGCCTCCCAAGACCCGGCACGGTAGCCTTCTTGGCTCAGCCCAATCGGCTTGTAAAAGGGCGCAGGCGCGCCATCTAGAAAGAGCTCGTGCTCAACAACCGCTGGCTCATCGGCATGACAAACCGCCGTCAGCAAAGCAACTAGAGCGACAATAGAGGTCCTCATTAGTCCTATTATCGGCGCTCAAAGCAACCTATCTCACCCTCCTAACTTTCTGAAGCTCCGGGTTTCGAAGTCGCCGAAGCGATAGCGGAGGTGACTAGGCCCCGGAGTGGGGCTCCCGGAATTTTGTGGGATAAACACACGCCAGTTCCGTGCCAGAATAGGGAAGTGTTGACGGCGCTACCTTTGATAATTCTTGTAACCCAATATTGGCCGAAGGAAAAGATTGCCTGGGAGTCGGCACAATCTAAGCTGGCGTTTTCGATGAAAGGCAATGGCTTCCGTTTGCGAAAGTTCGACAAGCGGACCAAGACGATGACCGCTAGGGATTACGCGGGGAGCGAGCTTGGCTTGGAGAGATTGGTTGGCAACCCGGACAAGGGCCCCTTCGCGATCGTAAGGACCGGGATTGGTGGCATGGACCACTGCGGATCATCTCACATACTCAACCCCAATCTTGAGCCCATAATGCAGTGCCGTGAGGTATGGGATGTCGGATCATGGGGGGCGCTGATTTCGGATGTCAAGGATGGTTAGTGGTCCAACCTGCGGTTCGTAACCTTGGGTAAGAAGCCCAAGAACAAATGGACCCGCCCGTACCAAGGCGTGCCTTTACGGATTATCGCACGTCGCATCGAGATCAAAGGATCGAGGCTCTTGATCGATGCGCGCACCGGAAAGACCCTTAGGGCCGATTGAAAAATGACTCGAAGAGTTCTAAGCTCGACCCTTGTTTGGGTCTTGAATTTGACGAGAGATTTTCGGGCGAGACACCCAATAGGTTAGAAGCTATGGCATGGGTCGGCGAAGAAAAATGGCCATCCTAGCCTTGCGCCCGCCAATCCGTTGGCAAAAGTTGAGACGGGGAAAGGCCCGTAAAAGCATCAGGATTGCGGGGTGAGTTGGACGAATGTTCCGGTGCCGTCTTGTTCGCGCCGCAGGAGTACGCATTCGGGTTCATAACCCTCGGGCATTTCGGCGGGGAAGGTCTTGTCCCAGAGGGCTTTGAGCTTTGTCTTTGCCTCGCCCGGCTTAAGGCCGGCGGCGTGGAGCTTGGTCATTTCGGTGCGAAGACTCTCGACAAATTCGTCTGATCCCACCAGGAAGGCCCAGTTTCGGTGAGTTTTGAACTCGCCTTCATAGTCCAGAACGGCGTAAGTATCGGTGGCGGGGCCATCGCCAAGCTCGGCAAAGAGCCCGCGGAAAATGAAGGGCGGGGATGAGAAATCGGCGAATCCGCGCTTGATGGGGGTGCTCAAAGTGGAAACTACGCGCCGAATGGTCACATCGTTTTCGCTTCGATTGAACCCTTCTTGGTGGGCAAAATCAATCGCCGCCATGCGCAGCGTCTCTATATCGGATTGCTGACCGATCGCAGAGAAGGCGAGGTTATCGTAAACCTCAAAAATTTTGTTCGTGTACCGACGGTAGGTGAACATGACGATGCCCTCGTCTATGGAAAGAGCCAAAACGGGTGCGCCAACCGCAAGCCTTCCTTCAATAAAAGAAGCCCGATTCCCAATCGCCTCCTGCCAGTCGTAGGGGGTTAACATCTAAGTGTAGTGTGACACACTGGCAGCCAGGGGGAGCGTTTTCTAAGGAGTGGACACATCAATACACAGCCCAATAGGATGCCACTGCCAGGGCTTAAACCCGTGTGAATATCACGCTTGTAGCTGGTCAGCCAGTCTCAGGAATAGGGGTGACCTTCAAGTTTGGAGATATTAACGGCGACAACTACGTTAGCCAGGCAGAAGCAGATTTCATTTTCAGCAAGATCGGTACGACAGTAAATACGTCGAATTTTTGCGACCCGGCGGACGCATTCCCATCGGGCAACGCCGACTTTGACCAAGACGGAGTCATCACTGTGACGGATTGGTCGTGCGCAAACGCAAATGTAGGAGTTACTGGAGATTGATCCGTGATCTGTCAGGTAAGCCAACTAGGCTAAGAGGCTCGGTCGGGGCAACCTTTGTGTGTTGTTTATGGGGACTCGAAGGATCATTGCAGGCCAGTTTCATACGTTCGAGAACTATCTCCGGAATTGCCGCTGATTTCGGTAGCATTCTCAAACTATGAAGGGTTTGTGCTTTCTCTCAATTGTGGCGGTTGTCTCTAGCGGCTGTTCAACTGTGCCAAGGCCCACGAGTTTCCAGGCTTCGATACCGTCGCAGAATTCTGCCCACACGTTTATCGCGACAACAACAATCCCCGACAAGACCTCTGCCACTGCTGAGATCTACTCTCCTAGCGGAGCTAGTTTGGGAATGTATGGTGTAGAGGTCGAACATGGGGTGCTCACGCTTCAGACCGACTTGCCGCCCGGCAAGTACCAGATGATCCTGTTCGCCACCGGATGCCTCAAATATCGGACTGAAATCTCTATAGGAGTGCCCGCAACAACAACAAACATTTCTCCGGTTTTTGGAGACATTGACGAGGATGAGAAGGTGACGGAGCGCGATATAAAGCTCTTTCGTCGTTGGAAGGGCCGGAAGTGGAGAGATATCATGGATTCCGAAAGTGACAAACTTCTTGCGATAAAAAGTAGTAACGGTGATTTTGATCGAGACGGCGTGATTTCTCAAGCGGAGGTGGACCTTGCCCAATCGAACGTCGGGCGCTAGCTCATTTCCCTACATACTTTTCCAACCAGGCCGTCCAGCGAGCCCACATATCCATGATTGTTTCTTTGGCTACCTGGCCGTGGTCTTCGTAGGGGTACATGTAGAGGGCGGCGGGTTTGCCGATGCTTTCTAGCACGTTGAACATTCGCTCGCTGTTGATGGGGTCGGTGCCTACGTTTTGATCTTCCATGCCGCAGTACATGAGCAAGGCTCCCGTCATGCGATCGGCATAGAGTAGGCTGGACATTTCCAGATAGGTTGCTCGCCCAGCGAAAATGTCACGGCGCTCGCTTTGGAACGAGATAGGGGTGAGGGTGCGGTTATAGTTGCCAGCTCCGGCGATTCCGGCCTTGAAGAATGGAGTGTGAACCATGGCGTTGGCGGTGCTGAATCCGCCGTAGCTGTGCCCTCCAATCGCCAACTTGGTGCGATCGATGAAACCTTGTCGCTCGAGTTCATCAATCGTGGCGGCGAGGTTGTTGCGCAGGTCGTTCACGTAGAAGTCGTTCATCCGGCCCTCGGGGCCAACGATGGGGCAATCGGGTTCCACGAACGCATATCCCATGCGCGTAAGAAGAGCCATTGAGTTGGGAGCGGTATTCGGGAAGAGGTTCTTGTTATAAGATTTCAGCCCTCGATCATAAGAAGCTTGGTCGGTGAATTCTCCCGGATAGAACCAGAACATGGCGGGGAGTTTCATTCCCTTGGAATGCCATTTGGGAACCGTTACTTTAACCAAGAACTTAAACCCATCGGGTCGGGTTACAAAGACTCGATATCGATGCGCTTCTGTGAGATCGGGCGCGTAATCTTTGTTAAAGGTAAGCGACCTTCCGACGCGGCCCTCATACAAGCGGCTGTTGTTAACTTCGGTTGGCGATTGTCGGTCCACTACCAGCCGCGATCCATCTTCGCTCAGAAAGCTGTTGACCGATTCAAAAGCGTCAGTCGCACTTTCAAAGATTCGGGTGGTTTTACCGTTGGCCACTTCAACCTTGTCAAGAAACGGCCGAGGGGCATCCTTTTCGGCGTCCTTCGTCGCCGTTGTTCCGCGCAAGAAAACGGTGCCATTAACCTCGTTTACGACGGGCACACCCAGAGACCCATCGCGCATCATGAGCGTTCCGGGGTTTGCATCGGTGTCCGACGTCTTCTTGCTTGCGATTTGTTGTTTGGCCCCAGAAGCGAGATCAATCCGCACTTGGTTATCATTGCCGCCAACGGATTCGGAAATGTAGATGGTCTTGCAGTCGTCCGAGTAAGCCAACGAGCTGATGCCATTGTCGGATTGGTAGACCGTCTTGGTGTCGCTCGGGCCAAACGGAGCAACCCATTGAACCACGCGATCTTTTCGAGGCGGTCCAGCTTGTGCACCGGCTCCGGCGGCTCCTCGGCGCCCTTGCTCATCCTCTCCCCCAGCGGGAGTGGCGGGGACTGCAGGTGTATTGGCAATGTAGCTAAAGCCGTTCCCGTCGGGTCGCCAACTCAGGGAGCGCTTTGCCTCAATCGACGGGCCAGTATCGGCCCCGGATGCGCTCAACTTGCGCTCGCTAAGGGTGGTCAACGACTTACCGGTTAAGTCCCACACTTCCTCTTTTGAACCAAAATTTGAGACGGGAACGATATAGGAGTAGGGTTCTAGAACTGTAGTGACCCGAATGTAGTCACCCTTCGGAGCGGGGTCAAAGCTACTAAATGGGCTTGGAACACCGATCTGTTGAACAGTCCCGGATGGCACCGAAATCTTGGCGAGCTGACCGGTCAAGTAGTATTTCAATCGCACTTTGTCGTCGTTATTCTTAAGCAAACTGCGGTAGGTGCGAAGGCTGTTCTTGCTTGGGTCTGTTACTTGAACCCGCGGTTGGTTAGCAACGGCGGAGGGGGCAGGTGCAGGACCGCGATTGCTAGGAACTTGGACACAGAAAATCGACTTAGAATCGCCCGACCAAGCCATTCGAGCGTTGACCGCGAGCACGGCTACTTTTGTGAGTCGGTTTGATTTCCCGGTTCGAGGGTCGGCCACAAAAATATGAGTGGCATCGTCGTAATGGGCAAGAAAAGCGATTCGGCTCGAATCCGGCGACCAAGTCGCGTCACTGACGGTCGCCCCTCGGGGAGCCTCGATCCTCGTGGATGTCCAATCCGCCGCGCTGATAAGATTGATGGCGGTCCAGCCCCGGGTCGAGAGCGACCTGGCTCGGTTTGCCTTGAAGTCGACCTGCAAGCCACCCATGTTGTAGTAAGGCTTGGCCATATCGGCAAGTTTCACCATGCCGGGAGACTCGAGTTGGCCAAAATACTTCAGGTCTGGGCTTTGGTTACCGAGCACCGAGTTTAGGTGGCGAGGAGCATCGAGGAAGGTCTGGATTTCTCTAGGGGGCGAAGCATATTTTTCCGCATCCAAGACTTGGGTAAATCCAACGCAAGTGAGAGCAAGGGCCGTAATCAACAGGGCGTGACGCATCCGTGCATTTTATATCAGAGTTGAAGATGACAATTTATTTGCATACGGAACCACCTGCAAAAATTTCTAGTAGCTTAACTGAACACTTCGCTCAGGAGTGCGTCAATCCGAGAGGAGATCCATGAAATCAAAATTTTTTATCGTAGTTTCCCTTTTTGCAGTAGTTGGCTTGGCTTCAGCCCAAGGCGGCGGTGGTGGTCAACGCGGTGGCGGCCAATTTGGTCGAGGCGGCGGTGGCAATTCCATCTCCAGCTTGCTCAACCGCGCGGATGTTCAGGGTGAGATCAAGCTCACCGATGACCAAAAGACCAAACTCACCGAGATGCGTGTGATCCGAGGTCAACGCGGAGCTGGCGGCGGTGCGGGCGGCGGAGGCGGCCAAGGTGGCGGTCAACGTGGTCAAGGCGGCGGTGCTGGAGCTGGCGGCGGTCAACAACAAGATGCCGAAGCCATGCGCAAAGCGGCTGAAGAGCGCGAGAAGAACGCTCTGGCAGTTCTTAATGCAGATCAAAACAAGCGGCTTAAGGAGCTTTTCGTTCAGCGTAGCGGAAATCGCGCGATCTTGAATAGCACGATTCAAGCTGATCTCGGTATGAACGACGATCAGAAGAAGAAGATTGCTGAGCTTCAAGCGAAGCAACGAGAGGCCATGATGTCGGTTATGGAGAAGATGCGAAACGGTGAACTCCAACGCGAAGACATGCAGGCGATTAACGAGAAGAATAACAAAGCCATGGACGAAGAGTTAGGCAAAGTTATTACGACCGACCAAGCCGCTAAGCTGAAGAGCATGGGCGGCGCACCATTTAAGTTCGACGAAGGCGGCATCTAAGCACGATTGCTGGCTCTAACGAGCTTCAAAGGGGTCCCTGATTTTTCAGGGGCCTTTTTTTGCGAAGCCCGAAAGGGTGTAAGACCCGCGGCGACGGGGCCGGGGTGTAGAATCCAATGAGATGACGAGGCCTTGGCTTATCGTGTTTATTGCGTGGCTGGGTTGGGTGTTTGATATCATGGACACCGCCCTGTTTAACTTTGCCAAGGTGCCTATGCTTACTCAGATGTTGGGCGGCGAGGCGGCTTACAAGGCCAATGGTGCACAAATCGAAGGCGCGGTTCAAACCTGGTTCATTATTGGCTGGGCGATCGGCGGACTATTCTTTGGGTTCCTGGCCGATCGTTGGGGAAGATCCAAAACGATGTCCCTGACGATCATTCTTTACTGTTTGTTCACAGGACTCACTGCCCTATGTCAAACGCCTGAGCAACTGACGATCATCCGATTTTTGACGGCTTTAGGGATTGGTGGTGAGTGGGCGGCAGGGGCTTCGTTGGTTGCCGAAGCCGTGAGCGATAGGCAACGTCCGCTGGCGGCTGCGTTTCTTCAAACCGCCG
>JBEBHJ010000032.1:0-38961 GCA_040081075.1 Fimbriimonadaceae bacterium
ATGCTCAACCGAATGTCGCTGGGCGAACTAGAGCGAATGATCTGGGACTTCGGCGATGAAAGGTGGGCTCGAATGATTGCTCGTAGAATTGTTGAGCGCCGGCCACTTAAAACAACTCAAGAGTTGGTTGACTGTGTGCTTGCTGCGATTCCGGCGGGAGCACGCGACAAGCGAATCCATCCCGCTACGAGGACATTCCAAGCGGTAAGAATAAGCGTAAACAAAGAATTGGACGATTTGGATACGGCGATCGAGGAGATTGCAGATGAGCTCAACTCCGGCGGAACACTTGCTATCTTGAGCTATCACTCGGGCGAAGATCGAATCGTAAAGCACACATTTGGCAAGTTGGCGGAGACCCAACAGTTCAAAGAAGTTTTCAGGAAACCGGTGGGGGCAACCGAAGAGGAAATCCGGCGAAACCCCCGAAGCCGTAGCGCGAAGTTACGGGCATTGAGAAAAGTTTAACGCGCCAAATGGATTTGGCGTTCAGGAGATCAAGGAAAGATGAGTACAGTAGCAGTTAATCGAAGAAACATTGGAACCCAAGACACGGGAGTCCGCACCAGACGCAAGTCAAGAACACGAGCAAAGGTGGGTCATGTCGTGCTCGCCCGCGGCCTAACTTTCTTTGGAGTCGCTTTTGCCGCTTACTTTGCAAGCAGTATGGGCGGTCATATCATGATTGATCAAGCGCGGCGTGAAGGAAGTGTCGCTCAAGTCCGAGCGGTCAGTGCCAACAAGGCAATCCTCGCTCTAGAGCGATCCGTGCGCGACCTTAAAAGTAGCGTACGCGTTGAAAGATGGGCGACAACAAACGGAATGAGTTCAACTGAGCTCATCCCAGGCATTTCAGCTCCGGGTGAGCAGGGGACAATCGTTGCAAAAAACAACTAACCAAAGACTCATTGCGGTTCGGTGGATGACACTGGCCGCATTTGCATTTGCCGTTGTGAGTCAAGCGCGTGTGCACCTTTTTGGTCGCAACAACATTATTGAGAGTGCCCGCAAGAGCAATCGATTTATCGTTACAACCACGGATACCGCACGGCGCGGCCCGATCTACTCGTCAGATGGTCGGCCCCTCGCTCAAGAGGATGACAGTCGAATTCTCGTGGTTGATTTTCGCAAGGTTCCTCGCATAGCCGGCTTCTATATGGCGTTGGGCGCCGCCACCGGCATTCCCGCTAGCGAATTTGCATCCCTATCTCAGGGCAAGAAGAAGGTGGTTGAGTGGCAAAAGGCTTTCAGCACCTCTCAAGCCGAAGGCATTCAGAGCGTAAAGCGCAAATGGCAAGCCGATGGTATCGGCCTCAAGCCCGCCGGCAGTCGCTCTTACGGCCTAAGCCTCGCTGCTTCAACAATTGTAGGAACTGTCCGTAGTACCGGCCCTTCGCTAGGGGTTGAGCAAGCACTTAACCGCAATTTGGTCGGGGAAAATGGCGAATCCGTTGGAATGGTCGATCGATATGGCCAGTATCTGCCCATGAAAATGGGAAGTCAAACGAAGGCCAAGCGAGACGGACGACCGATCACTCTTACCATCGATAGTGAACTCCAGCGAGTTGCATACGAGGCTGTCACCCAAGCGGTAAAGGCTCGAAACGCCGATCAAGGGACTGTCGTTATCATGGTTCCGAATACGGGCGACGTACTTGCCTGTGCAAGCTATCCAAGTTTCGACCCCTCAAAGCCCTTCGAAAAGACCAAGAAAGGCGAATTTGCGCCTGGCCACGCGGCAGCCTACATGTCAAGCCTAGAGCCTGGCTCAACGTTCAAAATTGTTACGCTCGCTAAAGCATTGGACATGGGCGTTGTAGGTGCTTACGAGAACTTCAACTGCCCCGGGTCGAGGACTGTTGGGGGTAAGACGATCCACTGTGACACTCATGGAAAGGCAGGCGGGCACGGCACGATTGACCCCGAGCAGGCAATTTCGCGCTCATGCAACGTTGTTTCAGCTCAATGGGCACTTAGGGTCGGTCACGACAAGTTCCTTAACTATATCGAAGAGCTAGGTCTTTTAGGAGGCTCAAAACTCGGCTTACCCGGAGAGGCAACGGGCCTTTTGGATCGAAATGACCCAGCTCAACGGCTTCAATTGGCCAACTTAGGGTTTGGGCAGTCCCTCAATGTGACTCCGATCGCCCTCGCCAGCGCATTTTGCACGATCGGTAACGGAGGAATGGCTATCCAACCTCGATTGGTTGATCGAATCGGCGACGAGAAACAGCCTGTGAAGGAAGGACACCGCCTTTTAAAGGAAGAAACCACACAAAACGTGCTTCAGTTCATGCGTTCTGTGATTGACTCTGATCAAGGAACGGGGCGAACGCTTCGTATTTCGGGATATGACCTTGGCGGAAAGACGGGAACAGCGCAAAAGATGAGAACCGGCGGATATGTCGCCAATTTTGTTGGATTTGTGCCCGCCATCAACCCCAAAGCCGTGATCCTGGTGATGATTGATAACCCGAAAGGCAAACAGCACTACGGTGCGCAGGTTGCCGGTCCGGTCTTCTTGGAAGTATGCAAGTCGGTTATCAAGCGAATGGGTATTCCCCACACTTCCCAGCTCGCAAGTCGGCCGGCAAAGGTTCGGGCCGCTCAAAACGTGCCTGTCGTAAAGCCGACCAGGGTTGCGGCGGCGAAGAAAGCCGAGCCGATCACGGTAGAAGAGGTTGAAGCAACCGCCCCATCCGGTGAAGAGCAAATCGCATCAACTGGCCCGGAAATAGAAGTTTCCGCAAGAGAGATTCCTGAGCGTAGCAAAGCCGTGATTGGAACCTTTACAGTCGAAAAAATCAAGAAGTTGGTCAAGACAGATGCGCACCGCATCGCCGACGTGGATTCAGAAACAACCTCAACCTTGGATTCTCGTGACGTCAAACGACGCAAGGAACCGGAACCCAAGCCGAAAGCAGACTCAAAGACCGAAGCGCGAGCATCGGACACGAAAAGGAAAGAGGAGTCGCCAAAGGAAGGGCGAGCGAAGGATGAAGCCAAGAAGACGGATTTGAAAAAGTCAACCGCTTCCACCCGGAAGCGAGTTGAGACGACGACGAGTAAGGTTCGGGTTGCCGCCCGCACGAATCTTTCGAACGGCCCTTCATCTAAGACGACGGAACCAGTTCGTAAGGTCACGAGAAAGTCCACGGCAGTAGCCGTCGTGTCGACTGGGTCGAGCAGTGCAATAGAAATCAAGCGCGGCTCCGAACCAAAGGCAAAGTCGGCGACAAGCTCGAAACCAAGGCCAAAGACGATCGCCAAGCCAAAGGCTTCGGATCGGTTGAAGGAACTTGAAGCCGAAAACGCACGACTAAAGAAGCTGTTGGAGACCCGCTCGTCCACTCGTTCAGAGCCTCGTAAAGCGACTAAAACGGCCGCCACACCGACGGTAAAGAAAGCGAGCGTGGCGACAAAGAAGCCCATCAGCGTAACATCTAAGAAGCCAGCTACAGCAAAGGAGACCACCAAGAAGGTGGTCGCCAAGAAGAGTGATTCATCACGAAAGAGTTCTACTTCCAAACCATCTTCGAAGAAGCGCACGTAACACTCAAGCGGATCGCTAAGAATCCGCAGTGCCTCCATCTAACCGCCGATTCGCGCACGATAATCGGCGGTTCTCTTTTCGTTTGTATGCCCTCCGATACGGGTGATTCGCATCGGTTCCTCAAAGATGCGGCGGACAACGGTGCTGTAGCGGCCATCGTGCACTCGGACGAAGGTTATGACTTGGCTCTTTCGCTTAGCTTAGCTGCCGCCCAGCTTGATCCCGCACGTTTCCAAGATTCCATCTGGCACTTGGCCCTCACCGCGTTCGGTGACCCAGGGCTACGCATGAAGCTCATTGGGATCACTGGCACCAATGGCAAAACCACCACCGCCTGGATCGTCCGCGACCTCCTCAACGCCCTGGGTGTCCCGTGTGGCTATCTCGGCACCCTTGGCTTCCAGACTCCCACCTTCGCTAGGGAGCTCGCGAATACCACTCCCTTCCCTATCGAGCTCTTTTCGATGCTCCATGAAGCGGCGGATTCCGGTTGCGAGGCAATGGCAATTGAGATCAGTTCGCACGCCTTGGCACAAAAGCGAGCTCACGGTCTCACCTTTGAAGCAGTAGCGTTTACCAATCTAAGCCAGGATCATCTCGATTTTCATGGTTCGATGGCAGAGTATGAAAATGCCAAAAGGTTGCTGTTTACGGAGTTTGAGTCGAAATCTAAGGTGATCAATCTTGGCGACGAAGCGGGGCGAAAGCTGGTCAACCTCGCCACCCACACCTTCGTCGTAACCTCCGAAGGGCCAAACGATCAGACTTCGCAACCTGCCAACCACGTAGACGCCCAGCCAGTTAACGTTGAACTTACCAAGCTACGAGTGGCAGTGGAGGGCACTGAGTTTGAAGCCAACTTGGGGGGCGACTATAATGTCGAAAACACAGTGACGGCTTACACCATCGTCAGAGCCGCATCCAACCTTGCCAGAGGGGGACAAGGCTTCAGCCCCGCCCAAGTGTGCGAAGCAATGAAAAGTGTTCGCCCTGTGCCCGGTCGCTTTGAACCCGTTCCGAATGCTCAGGGCATTGGCATCATCGTGGACTACGCCCACACTCCCGATGCGCTCATCACGCTCCTCGAAACTGCCCGCCCCCTCGTGAGCGGTCGAATCATTACGGTCTTTGGGTGTGGAGGCGACCGCGATAAGACGAAACGACCCCTCATGGCCCAGGCCGCATCTGAGGGAAGCAACTTCGTGATTGCAACAAGCGATAACCCCCGCACCGAGGATCCTCTTGCAATCCTAAAAGATGTTGAGCGTGGCCTTTCCGGTGCCTACGAAATCATTCCGGACCGCCCCGCCGCCATCGCTCGGGCCATCGCATTGGCCCAACCTGGCGACGCCGTTATGATTGCGGGCAAAGGGCACGAGAACTACCAAATCATCGGCCGAGAGAAGTTCCCGATGGATGATCGGGTACTGGCAAAAAACGCGGCTATCACGTAACACGATGGGAATCGAGCATCCACAAGAGCTTCTCATAGCCTTCAGCAATATTTGTTAGGATATCGGTAGTAACTGGCTCGTCGGTTGTTTTTGATGTGGTGGCTGTTATGCCGTGCCGGACACCAGAGATTGACGCTACGAACGATTCGCACAGACCATTTAGGGCATCCTGTGCCGAGAGTTCACCAGTGGGAAAAGGCTTGAGGCGGTCTTCGGACGAAAAGCGCGAAGAAGGCGCATTCACGGGCGAGCCTAGTTGCCGAATCCGTTCTGCTATCACATCTGCAGACTCGCTCACAATGGCCGCGACTTCATCTAAAAAGCGGTGTACTACGATGAAGTTGGCGTCGCGCAAGTTCCAGTGCGCGGTCTTAACATGGGTAAGAAGTTCTAGCTGGTCAAGCAGGATGAGGTCCAATACCTGCACCGTTTGGGTTGCTAAGCTCTGGTCTACGGGAATGAAATGCTTCATTTTGGTTTGCATTAATCCTTATGGATGGCATGCTTTACGGCTGCCCCAACTTTGCGCGCTCCCTCGGCAACCGCCTCGCCAAGAGTTTCTGCTGCCTCTTTCACGTTTCCGGCAATCTGCTGCACTTTCCCTTCGCCCTCTTCCGCTTCCCCCTCAGCCTCTAACTTCTTATCCTTGGTAACTTTGCCCGCCGCTTGTTTGGTTTTCCCTATAACCTCCTTAACTTTCCCTTCCGCTACGTCTGCGTGACCGGCCCCCGCAACGTCGTCAATAATCTCTTTAACTTTTTTTGTCATTTTGCTCATATTTCTTTCCTGTGGTGAACCTACAAGTGCTCGTCTTCAGTCGCTGGGCCCCATGTTTATGGTCCGCAAATGCGACCCATGGCCTTGACCTTGGCACGATGCTCATTGCATACACTATGGCTATTGCCGGCGTTCTAGGCAAGTCCGCTTTATCATGTCCACGTAATGGCGGACATGTTACTTGAGGCTCTCGTTTCCTTCGGTAGGTGGGTTAGTTCGGGCCGTAGATACAAAATGAACCTTTCTTCCTGCTTATGGCTCTATTGATGCGTTCAAACTTCGACAAGGCAATAACAAACGTGAAGGACCTCGAAACAGCATCCAAAATCGCCAATGGGAATGCAGAAGCCATGGAAGCTTTTGTGCAAGAGCATTACGCCTCAGTGTTGCGATTCATGCGACATCTAACGCGAAATCTGGATGACGCAGAGGACCTGACCCAGCAGGCATTTATCAATGCCAAACGGAAAGCGAACTCGTTCAGGGGCCATTCTTCATTAAAGACGTGGCTTCACCGAATCGCATTTTACGAGTACACCCATTGGAAACGGGTGCAGCGACGGACCGAGCGACTGAGTTTGCACCACGCCGTTCGTGAGCCTGGGTTTGAGACGTGTTTGGAAGCCGCAAGCCTTCTAGACGCGCTCGCCACCTTATCCAACCGGCACCGGGAGACATTTCTGCTCCATGAGGTTCAGGAGCTCTCGGTACAGGAAGTGGCCAAAGTGATGGGAACGCCCGTCGGCACAGTCAAATCTCGCCTAAATAAGGCGAGACGTCTGTTGCGTATCGAACTCGAACGAGAAAACGAAGAAACCTTGATTGGGAAGACAGTATATGAATCACATTGAAAAACGAATCGCCACTGGAATTGACGGACTGAAGTCTGAGGCCATGCCACCTGCACCCGCCACTCTTGTTCACCAAATGACGTCTACAGGCACTTCGGCAGAGGGACCCGTCAGAAATAGAGCATTGATTGTCTTGACCGTTGGCGTCTTAACGGTAACTGGCCTTATGATGTTGCCCCAGCAGTCGTCCGCGGCCTTTCGAATAAGTGACTTGGTCGAAGCGCATCAGAAATCCGACGCCCTTTACCGCATCACCAGCTATTGGATTAACGGCGGAAATCGGACTCCAAAAATGTGGCACGCCTATGTTCAAGGCGTTCACTGGCACTACATTCAGAGCGACTACGAGCAGGCCTCAGACGGCAAACGGATCATGAGCTACTCTCCAAAAATCGGGAAAGCTAACACTTGGGTATCAACTCCTAGCGATTCTGCGGGCTCGATCCTTCCGAGAGCAGATTTAGGTTGGTGGAAGTCGGACGAGGCGAAGGGACTGACCCTTGAACACAATGTGATTTGGAATGGGCGGCGTGTGGACAAGTATGTTGTTGTGACGCACTCGAAGGCGTGGGGCGCTACCAAGAATGTTCTCTACGCAGACCCGATCCTCAGGCGCCCGATCTACGGCGAGTTCACGCATGAATCTGGCAGCGGCAGTGCGCTCAAATGGGACTACCTGATTCCGGCAGATAAAGGGGTCTTGGAAATCAAGATGAAGCCCAATACTAAGATTATTGACATTACACTTGAAAAATCAAAGAGACAGCAATCTGCCCCACGTCATCCGGAAAAAGCGCAGCGTAGTCAAGACGGATTCTAACACTAGTCGTTCGCGATTCCCGCATCGCCTGCGCCGAGCACACGACCAAAATTGCTGATTCGCCTACCCAAAGTAAAAACTTAGAACCATTTGCATGCAAACTGGATCAGTTAGAGTGAGAATGGGGGCAAACCTTGGATAGATGGTTGATTCGGAAAGCGCGAGCGGGAGACCGCGGTGCGCTTGAACGAATTGTTTCCAACCACTACTCCAGCGTTTACCGGTTCTTGCTTCACCTCACTCGGCGAGAAGAGGATGCTAGCGATCTCACTCAGGAAGTCTTCGCTAAACTCGCAAAGAGCCTAGAAACGTGGCGATCAGAGGGGTCGTTTCGCGGGTGGCTCTTTCGCGTTGCCTATCGCGAGTTCCTTCATTTCCAACGGGATAAAGGTCCAGCTATGGACGCCCTGTCCCAGGCATTTTTGTCTCGCTCAGAATCGCCCGACGATGCGATCACCTTGCTTAATGCAATCGAAACCCTCGATGAAGAGTTGAGAACCGCGTTTTGGCTCAGAGAGGTCGAACGCCTATCCGTCAAGGAGATTGCGGAATCGCTCGGAATTCCCGAAGGCACCGTAAAGTCGCGAACCCATGTTGCTAAACAGAGGTTGAGAGCGAAGCTACGAAGCGCTTGGAGCCCCCATTCCGAACCCATGGAGAAAGATCATGTTGTTTAACTCACGTTATCGAAATGCATTGACCACCCTTCGGGCAGTTGAGCCTGAGGGTCATGTCGCAACAAAGCGCCGTCAACCTTTGAAGTTTGTGGTTGGCGGAGTCTCAGTCGCAACAATCGCGGCTCTGAGTCTGGTTTTCTCAGTTCCCAAAGATGCATTGGCCCAAATGAGTCAACGCCTAGCTTCAGTCCGGGCAAGTCACACCCGCTCCTACGTTGGAAGGGCGATTACGTACGAAGCTTGGCAAGATGGGGTGAAACGTCGCTATCACTTTGCGAACGAAATCGATCGAGGTTATGATGGGGAGTCTGTTTGGATCGTGTATCCTCCAAACCCCAACAATGGGGGCAAAGGTTATTGCCTCATCAGCGATGAAGCGCCAGATGGATTTGGTTACAACGGAACGAGCGCGCTTCAATCCATCAGTTCGCTCGACGCCAGGTATGTGAAGGGCTTGAAAGTGTCCACAAAGAAAGTGCAACGCGATTCAACTACGGAAAGCGTTACGACTGCAGAAGGCACTTGGAAAGATGGCGGGCGACGATTCAAGCACGTTTACACCTGCCGAGAGCCAGACCTGCCCTACCGCATTGACTATTACTCTGTGGACGTCAAAGGAGCGCGCTTAATCGGTTACACCGCTATTGATTATCCGAAGGCAATTGATCCGACCGTTTTTGAGTTTAATCCCCCCAAAGACCTTCCCCTGTTAGATCACAAAAAGGCGAGAGCCGCAATTTTGGAGGGTATTGCCGGAAAGGGCGAAACGGCTAGCGCTGACGGTGAGACGATCACATTCCTGGGCGCGTTGCAGGAGCGACAAGGAGATGGCGTTTACTTGCTCTATACAGGGGGAGCAACGCCACACATTGACTGCACCGCTTCAGTTGTTGATGAGAAGGGCGTCAAACGCAATGTCAGCATTTATTACGAAGAGGATGATCGGGAACGACCTCGGAACTTTGGCATCCCCGATAAGGCGACCCAGTCGGCGGGCAAACAGAAAGTGTCAAGGCTCGGATTCGATCGGCCGATCCAAATACGCCCGCTTTCCTGGGTAAACGGGACGGCCGTATATGCACTTCATGTCCGGCTGGGAAAAATGAACTCCATGCAACCCACCAAACTCACTATCAACTTGCCCATATGTAAGAAAGGTAAGAGCCGCGTTGTCCAGTTTGATTCAAAGTACGCTAAGTTTCAATCGGAAGGGGAGCAGGTAGGGAGCGGCGAGTTCAGGGTAGAGACGATTCCGGTTGACTTTGTGGGCACGATCATGCGACAACTTGATCCCCAACGGTTGAACAGCTGGGGATCAGTGCCTCTCCGGAACCTTGGCAGGCAGTGAACACGTGACCACGGTTTCTGATTCGCAGTTTGCCTACAACGGGGCATTTAGGTTTTGAGTTGGGAGCAGAATCGCAACCCCGCGCGCGCTTGGTACGCCTTCATTGGTCACGCGCCCCGTTCGCCATTTACCGTCGGCCGCGATAATACCATCCGCCACCACCAAACAAGATGACGAGAATGACGATGATGAGGATAGTTTCTATTGACATTTGGATTTCCGGGGGCCACTCTTTGGTGGCCCCATATATTGGGTTACGATCACGGGGCACCGATTTTTTGCGATTGCCCCGACTTTGGGTATTTTCACGTAATGGCGGTTAGAGCTCCGAAGTAGTTACTTCGAAGTTGTCACCCGGACAACTGCGCCTTCGCTTAGACCCGATTTGATTTCGGTGAGAGCGCCATCGCTGATTCCGGTTTCAACCTGGGTCTGAACCCATTTTTCACCGTTCTTGACACTAACCATGCGCTTGCCTGACCTTGTAAACAACGCGCCAACGGGGACGACGATCGCATTTTTGACGGTTCCCGCCTTTACTCCAACTCGTTTGACCAGCACGCTTGGCTGAATCATTTGAGAGAGGTCGGTGAACTGGATCACAGCGAGGTAGCCTGGGCTGGTTTGGCCCTCAACGGGCGGGGCAATGCCGACATCCAGCACAATCCCATCCAAGGGATTCGAGTTCGCGCCGCGCATGGCAACGATAACTCTCGTTCCCTTCGTCACCAAATCTTTAAACTCGGCCGGGACAATGGCTTGAACTCGGACCTTGTCGAAGTTCACGATACTGACAAGCTGCTGATTAGAAACGGCAGCCATGCCGGGCTTTGCCTGAAGTGAAACGACGGTTCCAGAGATCGGAGCGCGCACGATGCCCTTAGCTGCGTCCGCTCTAGCTTCGGCCAAATTGCCGGATGCGGCGATTACGGCGGATCGGGGCATTTGGAGGGCTACCTTAAGGTCTTGTTGGGCTTGGGCCAAGACAACTTCGGCTTCAATCCGGTTCTGAGTAAACCAGGCTACATCGGCATCGCCGCCATTTGCGAAGGTGTCCTTAGCGTCTTTCTCGGCCAGTTGGGCTTCAGCAAGTAAGCCCTTCGCTTCAATGACTGAAGCCGAATTGTCACTTCGCTGCATGTCTAGGTTGGCTTGAGCAGTTTTCACGTCTTGCTTAGCCATCGTAGCGGCAGCCTCAGCTCCGGGGATTTCGAGCTTTACGATCTGTTGTCCACGATCAACTTTCTTGCCCAATCCGGCCGAGACGGACACAATCGGCGTGTCATAAGGGGAAAAGGCTGTACCCTGTGCTGAATCGGGGATGACAAGCTTGCCATCGAAGAAGTTGTAACCAGTGAGGTCTTGCCGCTTGACCGCGTCGCTGGTAACTTTAACGGGGGCCCCGGCGGGATTGAGGCTACCGGCCATGTTGCAACCGCTTACGAGGAGGGCGATAGCGATTAGAGGCGCTGTTCTTTTAGTCATCAGGCCAACAGGCTACTTGGGCCGGGTGTCAGGTTACAAGTCAGTGGTTTCATGTCAGTGGTTCTGCTGACACTATTAGGGCGTGGCTAGGGCGTCCCGCCCAGGGTTTTCACGGCGCGTCCCGCCCGTGTTCCGGGTGCTTGGCCGGGATGAGGTTCCGCTTCCCCCTCTCCTGGGGAGGCATTTTTTATGGGTGCCCGCACGCGCCTTGTGAAGCTACTTTTGAAAATGTAACGGTTTTGTAACGGTCTTGTAACGCCAATGGGTCTCCCATGTAACGGCAATGGCGAATCATCTATTCGAAGGCGCAAACGCCTCAAGGAAATAATAGATGAAAAGATAT
This sequence comes from Fimbriimonadaceae bacterium, assembly GCA_040081075.1. GTDB lineage: Bacteria > Armatimonadota > Fimbriimonadia > Fimbriimonadales > Fimbriimonadaceae > JANJUB01. The sequence goes on from JBEBHJ010000032.1 coordinate 11,309, forward strand.
TCACTACTCGCATCCATTGCCGCGGTTGGCGGCGCTGTTGCCTTCCAGGGCTCGGTCAACCTGCAGCCTAATACTCCCGGAACCGCTCAAACCGGCCACTCAAATATCACCGGAACAGCGAAGGCCGGGTTCTTCAAGGGAAATGGCAGCCAACTTACAAACCTCAATGCGAGCGAGCTTCGCTCTGGAGCCATCACTCTCACCGGATCAAGTCCAACCTATATGATCCGCGCGACTAACAACGACGGTAGCGCCAATGCTTCCGCTCTAATCGGCATCGCTAACAGCCCAACGGGAGTTACCTATGGAACTTGGGCTGAAACCAAGAGTGTTTCGGGACGCGCATTGTTTGGCTATGCCAGCGCAACCTCGGGTGCAACTTATGGGTCTTACGCAATCGCCAACAGCAACGCGGGAAGAGCGGCGTTTGGGTTGGCTCAATCCGCAACCGGAAACACCTATGGCGGTTGGTTCCAAAGCAACTCGCCGGATGGCGTAGGCAGTTATGCTCGCAACATCGCGGGTGGAATCGGATTGCGGGCCGAGAGCACTGGAACTGCACTTGAGGTTTTGGGGAAATCAGCGTTTTCCGATTTTGCCAGTGTCGGACCCCGCACTTCCCCGCTAACCGGTTTCGACCTCTTTCGGATTAGCTCAAACTCGGCGAACTATGCTGGAATGTATATCACTACTCCCGCGGGTGGACAGCCTTTCTATGGTTACGACAATGCCACTCACCGAGGTTGGACCGAACTGACCGCAGGCGGCTCTTTGCTTACTAGCTTAGATGGCGCAATCAAGATGGCCATCGAAGGCAGCTCAGGCAACGTCGGCATCGGGACGATCGCACCTACCTATAAGCTTGACGTGCTCCATGGTGGTTCTACAGGAGCGCGAATCAAGTCCAGCAGCAGCTTCTCCGTCGTAGACATCGATGCCGCAAGCGGAGATGCCGCCTTGCGATTCGGCAGAGCGGGTGCGAACCAGTGGAATATTCGCAACCGTCCAGGAGACGATTATTTCGAATTCTTTGAGTTAGGCGGGGGCGGCAGTCGCATGGTCATTCAAGATGCGACGGGTAACGTCGGCATTGGCGAAACGACCAATCCAACCTATAAACTCGATGTGCTTCACGGCGGTGCGTCAGGGATTCGCTCCCGCTCCAGTGGCACATTTTCGGTCATTGACATCGATGGAGCGGATGGAGATGCGGCGTTGCGATTCGCAAGGGCTGGAGTGAACCAGTGGAATATGCGCAACGATCCGGGCAACAACAATCTGCAGTTCTACGAGCTCGGCGGCGGTGGCGAGAGGATGCGCATTGAAGATACGACCGGGCGCGTGGTCATCGGCACCAACCTCCTCGTAGGAGGCACGATCACGGGAGCTGCCAAGAACTTCCTCATGGATGACCCGCGCGATCCTTACAACGCAACCCTGCGCCACGCATGCGTAGAAAGCGATGAGTATAAGAACGTTTACGACGGTGTGGTCACCACCGACGCGACCGGCTATGCCACCATCACTCTTCCCGATTGGTTCGATGCAATCAACGAGAAGTTCCGCTACCAGCTCACGGTAATCGATGACAGCGACGAGTTCGTTCTCTCGAAGGTGACGCATGAGATCGAGAACAACCAGTTCACGATCCGAACGAACCAACCCAAGATTAAGGTGTCCTGGATGGTGACGGGAGTTCGAAAAGATGCCTTCGCCAAGGCCAACCCCCTCATCGTGGAAGAAGCCAAGGAAAACGCCCACAAAGGCAAACTCCTGCATGATCCAAAGGCCATCAAGCCGAGGGGAACGGGTTCAGCGGCAGAGTCTGCACCTCTAAAGATGAAGCCAGCCAAGGCAATCGGCGGCGGATCCGTAGGCTAAGCCAATCCTTAGCATAGAACGCCCAAAGTGGTTCCTCCACTTTGGGCGTTCTGCTTCCGGATACCACACCCGGGTGACTTCAGGGCCTGACGTTCAAGTTGACCGTCGCTGTGCTGGTGTCCAGCCCAGGTTTCGTGAGTTGATACTTAAAGGAGTCAACTCCGGTGTAACCTTGAACGGAGGTGTAGTTGAAGTAACCCGTGGCGCCCATTGTGACAGTTCCGTGCATGGGTTGCTGGGTGATTGTGATCGTTGCGCCTTTGGCGTAGCGATCATTGTTCGTAATCGGCAACGTGTTTCGGAAGAGGACGCCGGTTTTTGGACGATAGACTCCATCGCTAATGGCTACCGGAGCTTGTTGGATTAAGGTGATGGCCATGCTGTCCTTATCACTGCGCCAGTTGACAATATCGCCCGTCATCTTGTTATAGAGGTTGTCTTGCTCTAGGTAAGGCAAAAGAAGTATGGTCTGATTCAGCCCCCAGCTAAACCGAAGGTCATTGTTTGCGTTCAACTTGAACCCGGTGACATTTTCGTTGTTGCACAGTGCGGCGCAGACTTCCCCATATTGATCCACAAAGAGCCCACCCGAAAACACCGAGGTAAAAGGGCTCTCCCAGTCGTCTGAGGCGGTGATCGCCGCGTCGAACGAATAGACTCTGGCGCGGTTGCCTTGGTCTATAAGGAAGTTAACCCGCTTGCCCGTCGCCTGGCCCGAGGCCGAATCACGCGGGCTTACGATACCGTTGCCAGGAACGCGTGGCGTTTCGTAAAACCCTGCTTCCATACCATTGGTTAGGTTGATCCGGCTCACTCGCGACCATGATTCAAAGATTCCGGGCATGATCTCTTCGGTTTTCCCGATTGAACAATAGCCGTAACCCGAAATCGTGGTGTCGGCCAAGACGCTCTGACTTCCAGAGTTTGATGCGCCGAAACTCCAGTTAAGCATTCCATTAGGTTGATACGACTGCACCTTGGCACCGGTATCGGTAAGGAGGCCAATGAGAATGGCGATGATGCCGTTCACTGTGACTTGGGGTTTGTTGTAGCGACCAAACTCGGTCCGCCCGATAGTCTGCAAGTAACCCCCGCTCTGGCCATTAATCTCAATGTGGAACGATTCATATCTCACACCCTTTTGCGCGACCCCAACAACGTGGATGTTTCCATCGGAATCGAAATCGCAATCGGTCGGCTCTTCAAACCCGCCCGTGGGAGTTACTGCCTCCATATGTTCCATCACTAGGTTCAAGTTCGAGTCAAACTTGCCAAAGTAGATCTGCCCATCCTGCGAACCGGTTGGGAACGCTTGCCCGATGGCATAAAGGAAGCCATCACGAAACAGAATCTTATGAAACTGTAGCGATCCGCCTCCAGGCGGGACGATTTCAACAAAGTCTGCAAGGTTTCGGTTTGGTTTCAGACTCGTGATATTGCCTTTGAACGATCCCCCCGGTTGCATACTGCCTCCGGCAAAGATCTCACAGACATCGTCGCCGTCAGCCCCAGACCAACTAATTCCCAGCCCATCATGAATCGTGTCCATGTTGATTCCGGCGGATGCATTGGTGCGTGTCCAGGCGACCTTAAAAGCGGCGGCATTGCTGGCGGCACTTACGGCAAAAAGGGCAAGGGTCGGAAGGCATATCTTCCAAAGTGTTCTTAAGCGTGTGTGATTTCTCATTGGTTCTCCTCCACTCGTGTGGATGAAAATAGTATAAAGGGGCAAACGTCACAGAATCGTCACAAACAAGAACGGCGCTTGTGACGGTCAACCAAAACCTTTGGACGAACCTTGACGTCTTTGCATGGGAGTATGGTCTCGTTTATCATTCCAGCCTACAATGAGGAACGATGGCTGGGGCCAACGCTCCTTGCCTTGCAGGCGGCGGGACGGGCGACCGGCGAACCCTACGAAGTCATTGTGGTTGACGACGCCTCGACGGATGGAACCGCGGCCTTGGCCGAAACTCACGGCGCGCGCGTGGTTCGAGTTGCCCATCGTCAGATCGCCGCAACGCGTAACGCCGGGGCGAGGGAGGCGAAAGGAGATCGTTTCATCTTCGTAGACGCTGACACCATTGTCAATGAAGCGGTTGTTCGTGCGGCGCTAGACGCCCTTCATGGCGGAGCCGTGGGCGGCGGTTCGGAAGTCAGGTTCGACGGTAACTTGCCGTTGTACGCGCGAATCCTGATCCCCCTAAACGTCCGGCTCTTCCGGCTTGCCCGATTGTCGGCGGGTTGCTTTCTCTTCTGCACTCGTCCGGCATTTGAAGCCATTGGCGGCTTCGACGAGCGGCTCTATGGTTCCGAGGAGATCGCCATGAGCAGAGCCCTTAAGGGGCAGGGGAAAATGGTCATCTTGCGCGAGGCGGTGACTACCTCTGGACGCAAGCTGCGAGCCCATTCCGGTTGGGAGTTGCTTCGGGTGATGGGAAGCATGGCCTTGCGCGGTTCGAAATCGGTGCAGAGTCGAGAGCGTATGGCCATCTGGTACGAAGAGCGCCGCGATGACCCAGGATCATCACCCTGATCCGTTAGATGTTTCCTCGGCTAGCGCGTATGAAGCCTTTGGCGGGTTGCATAAGCATCGCGCCCACCGCAGCAAGGTCGGCGATCATCTGATCCACTTCGCCATGGATATTGTAGCCTTCCAACATGCCGCGGTCGGTTTCCGAATCGCGCCAAGCTTCATGGGTAGTGAGAACGGATTCTCCTTCCGGAGTAAACACCGCGCTGCCTATTCCCTGTCGCCAAAGTCGAAATCGGTGGTGTTCTCGGCGCGATGCAAGCGGAATCTCGCCCTCAGAGACGGCAAAGGATGCAAAGAGTTCGCCAGCATTTGCGTGGCGAAGTTCAAACTTCACCCACCCCACGTACTCCTCATTTTCGGGCAACGGAATGATGCCGCTTTGCTGCCCTCTTATCCGCAGATTCTGAAACGGAGATGACGAAGCCCAGATCAGAGACTTCGACCAGCCAAGGCTGTCCTTTACTTCGCAAATGAAGTCGTCCCCTCGAAACAGGGAGCGAGAGCGACTAAACCAGCGACCGGAACGGCGCACTTCGTAATCATAAGAACTTGGCGTAACCATGGCTATCTATGTTGATACGTCCCGTCAGATCACGTATGGCGCGCGGGGCTTCAGCTCACCAAAAAGTAGTTTCTAGAGCCGCCTAATCGGGGACATCGTTCCTTTGATGCCGATTTGGCCGCGGTTGGGAGACTCAAGCGAGAGGACCATCCTCGCGCCGCCCGCTGCCTGCCCCTTTTGTTCCGAGTCAAATGCCAAGCTCAAGACTTCCGAACGAACGGACCACCTACCGATTGCGGTTTTCATCTCGCTGTCGCCGACGGTCCGCGAGAAGCTACCGTCCGGTGAAAACTCCCACCGGATTGTTGATCCATCCGAATGAGATTCTTCCCATTGGCCGATCAGGAGGGCGCCGGAAGTCACCACCCGCCCTGTCCCACGCATGAGAATCCAACCGCCGACACAGGCGACAAGTAATGCAACAATCCAAGCAGCCTTCCGCCTCATACGTTGGAGCCCCTTCGCATCCCTCGCGCCATACGATCTGCTTCCGATGGCTTGCTCCATCCTATCAAATCACGGGGGGCGCTGTTGTAATCTTGGTGCTGATCCCTCATTTGCGATTTACCTAACGATGCGAGTTTACTCCCGACTTCAATCTGCGTCAGACACTGAGCAGTGCGCGGAGCTCATTGAAACACTGCAGAAGGGTCTTGAAGCGAGTTTTTCGGTTGGGTTGGTTTTGAAGTAAACGAAACCTTCCCACCCAGCTGCCGAGCGAGGGCTTGAAAGAGCCCTTTATCTTCCGCAACCTCGTCATCTGGAATCTGCACCAACACCTCAAGCTTGGGCCCGTTAGGGGTGACGATGTAGTCCGAAGCGTCAATATACTTAACCGCCACAAGCGCATCTTTGGTTCGGGAGAAGGTGAAGAAAGCACGAAAGTCCACCAGCACCGCGCCCGAGCCGCCGCCGTACCGCTCGCCCTTTCGCATGATGATTTGGGTCTTACCGTCGGGTCCGAAATGATAAGGAATCGCCCCGTCCACGATCGTTCCCCCCAATTCGACCGCCATGAGTTGAATATGCGCCCGATCTTCCGGCTTCAGCGGGTACCCGCCGCGAGCTTGAAAAACAAAAATCGTGCCAGGATTGCGCAAAGGGGCGACGACGATGCTATATCCTTGTCTAGAGAGCTGCGGCACACGAAGAAAGCTGGGCCTCGGAAAAACGGCTAAGACCTGCTTGGGGTCAGGGCGGTAACTCTTGAGCTTCATCTTCTCCACCTCCGGCCCCGCCAAGTTCCCCATCGAGAACCCATCGGCGGTCGTGGATTTCCCTGCGATGGGCAGAGGCTGCTCCCTTTTCCCGCATCCGTAGAGGCATAAAGCCAGGGTAAAGAAGGCGAGGCGGCGGATCATGATTGGTTTTGGTGAGCTCCGCGCACCTGGTGCCTCATTCGCAATGTGGTCCAAAACTCCCTCTCGACACGCGCCCGTCGTTCATCCAAATACACCTCACAATTCACTGCTCTGCCTTGGCCTAACTTGCCAGCAAGCGGAGTGTACACGAGGAGCCACCAAAGGCAAAATAACTGCTAGATGGGCCCACATTCGGCCCCTCGCGCTATACGATCCGGCTTCTGATGGATCGCTCCAATCCGGCAGATCACCTATAGCATCAGGTGCGGCTGAAAACAGGGAATCTGTTCCATCCGAGTTCTTAGCGACCGCCTCTTTCTGTCGAAGAACTAATGATCTTGTCGAGATCCTTCTGAGAGATGTATTGCGGCTTGTAGGTAACACCTGCGTTCTTCAGGTTTCGATAGAACGCTCTCATGTGATTTCGCGATCCTTTGGCCAAGCTTTCATAAACTGTCTTGATGTCCGCTTGTTTGGTAACCTTAATCCAGCGAGCCAAGTCAAATAGATCGACATCCTCAATCGTCGCTCCTACTCTCAATGCCTCAACCCTTGATCGGCTGCCCGCCTTAACGAGATCATCGTACAGCTTTTGAAGCGTCTCGTTCTTAAACTTGCCGGCCTTTAAGTTCGCAGCGGGATCTTCAACTTTGTATTTGGCCAGAAGCCCCTCAACCCAACTGGTGTGGGAGAATTCCGCTTGGGAGATATTGCCAAATGGGCGCGAGCCCCACTTCTGTGCCAAAACAGTGTAGACATTTTGCGCGAGCTTTTCCTCTTCTCTCATAAAGAGGAGACCTTCCGTTTCCTCTTTCGTCAGCGATTCTGTCGGCACCGAAGTTGTTTGACCGCCAGCCGAGACAAGGTCTGCCTTGTACTTTGCCGGATTTACTTGCCCGCCTACCAGACTGTTTGAGGTACATACAACCAGAAAAGCTATGCTGGTCAAGCCGAGTCGGTTCTTAAAAGTTTGTTTCATTTGGTATTGCTTCGCCTTGGCCTTGTCGAGACGTCGGCTCATCCAATACTTTCTACGCCAGATAGCCGACGCGCACCCCGGCGCTCGCTTAACTTCGCGCTTTAGATTGCTTTCCAGTCAACGAGAGAAATACTTCGCCCAGGGTAGGCGACCGATTTGAATGGCCAGGCCGAATCCACCCATTGCTTAACGGCTTCGTATAGCTGCGTTTCCATACCGCTTGCTAAATGACTCTGTCGAATCCATAGATAGACTTCTGCATCAAAACCTGCTTTACTCGTGGGCAGGATATAAACGCATCCAAGAACCATCTTTTCGTTTGGTGCCACGACGGTGTACGTAAAGGATCGCCGGGTTTGAAACTCCTTTTGATGCCAGCCGAGATCGATGAGGTTCTGTTCCAGCGTGAGCCCCTCTGGCCACTTCCCACCCCAAATCGTCCGACAATGGTCAACGCTTGATACAACGGCGTCGAAATCCTTGACAACATCGTTGATCGTCAACATTCGCAAGAGAAACTCATCTGTCATGAGCGTCTCAGGAATCGAAAATTCAATCGGGACAAAGGGGGTCATTGGCTTCGTAGCGAGTATATCAAACGAGGGCTGTGTATGGCGCGAAGTGCGCATCTCACTACAACTGAAGCAATCGGGTGTCAACGATCACTTACAAGGACGCAGCGGGATGTCGCAATTCACCCACCCTCAAGTCCGAGTTATGCGCTTCACTTAACAAATATTGAAATCGGTGCAGGTGCGAGAATGACCTTCTTGCCAATTGACCGAAAGGCGATTGGACAAGGTATCGTACAGTTTCAATGGAACCCGAGATTGATATCTTTCAACAAACTCCTGGTCTTTTGGAAGCCTACCAGTATCACGAATCAGTGGAATACGCCGATGTGGTAGTTCCCGATGTCCCTGAACTTAGTGCGGAAGAACTTTTGGCCGAGCGGGAGTCACGGTTGAAATTCTTGGAGAAGTATGAGCGCCCAGCCTTCGACCCATTTGACCTTGCGGAGATGCAGGAGGCACAGGCAGTTCGAGATCTCATGGTGAAGGAAGCGACGGAGGCCGAAGACCGGCTGAATTACACGGCTGGGAACCCTATCATCTCTAGGATGTTAACTCGAGCCTCCGTGGCCCCGAAGGTTACGTTTCGCGAAATTCCGCGCTTCGAACTCAGCCCGTTCTCAGAACCATTTATGGTTCCGAGGGCAAGACGAGACTTCTCATTCAATACAGTGACTTTCAGAGCCCAGACCTTCGCGGAGCAATATGGCCTCATAGCGCCCTTTAATGTAACTCGGCGCATCCTCCGCATTTACATGAAGACGGAGTTCCTCTTTCCCGTACCCATGGGTGGGGTCATGTCTCTAGAAGCGTTTACGGATGTTTCGGGGGGTAACGTCCTGTCAAGCCTTAATCCAGCCGGCGGGGTTTGTACAGCCAAGTCGCGCATCGTTTGGACCATAGCTGATCTTTCTACTGGAGCTTTTCGAACGTTCCGAACTCCTAAGACACTGCTCGCACGCACTGCGCATAGCACCCAGGATCCAACCACCCTTGTCAGGACAATGACTGGAGAGGCACTTCTCTCAACTCCAGACTTCGCCGTCAATGTCGGCGAGTGGGTCTTGGCTTCCGTTCAAAACACCCACGAGGCGGATGCGCGCTTGGGAATGCTGGACCAAGACTTTTTGGACTTCGGTTACAGAGTTGGCTCGCTCTCCTTCCGCAACGAGTATTGAATTTGAAAGCACCCACGGGTCTCTTGCGCCATACGATCTGCTACCGATGGCTTGCTTCTGCCAATCAACTCGCGGGTGGGCTTTTGTAATCCGAGTGCTGTTCGGTCGCTTACGATTCACCTAACGATTGCGAGGTTACTCCCGGCTCCAATCTGCGCCATTCGGCCCAACCTTCCGCCACCGCGGAGGGGCGGCGTATGGCACGAGGACGCAAACCTGTCCCAAGCCTATCGCCGTCGCCGGCGCAGGATTGCAAGGACTCCAAGCCCAACCGCGAACATAGTCGCTGGCTCAGGGACGGCAGTGGCACTTCGCCAAAGAACCGCTTCATCGCGCGAAAGATCGGAGTTATACGCAAATCCAAGGACAAACAGAGTTGAGCCGTCGCGCCAAACACCGTACGCTTGTGAATCCGCATAGGTACCGGGCAAGAACGAGTGAAGGCTTTCCCACGAACTCGACGACCCGTTCCAGATGCTCGCTTGGAGAACCCCGTCTACATTGGCTTCGCCCACTTGGTAACCATCGGACACGGCGAACGCTCTCGAGCTAGTGGACCCTGCCGGGCCTAGGTCGACAAAAGATGCCCCTGATCCTTCCCATAAGCCAGCGCGGTTAGAGCCACTGAAGTTCGCAAAGCCCACCTGTTGATCAAAGGACGTGCCATGAAGGGATGACCCGATAGCGCCCATTGGATGAACATCAACAAAGGAGGCCGCCGTACCTGTCCAAATTCCGGCATGGTTGACTCCGCCGAACCATGCGAACCCAACTTCTTGGCCGTCACGTATGCCATTTGCATACGACCTGGTAGAGCCGGTCGGGTGTAGATCGATAAAGGACGCCGCCGTGCCGCTCCAAAGGCCGGCGTGAAGCTCGCCCCCAAACTCGGCACCCCCAGATTGCTTTCCAAACGACATCTCAGTCCCCCAAGACTCTGAGGCTCCGGACGGGTGCATGTCAACCCAAGAGGCTGCGCTTCCATTCCAAATGCCGGCTCGCCACAAGCCGCCGAATCTCGAAGCGCCGACCTGCTGAGTCCCTTCGATGCCAGCTGCGCTTGAGTCGGTCGCGCCCGTTGGATTGAGGTCAAGCCAGGAGCTGGAGCTACCTCCCCATAAAATTGCGTGAGTGTTACCACCAAGACTAGCTTCGCCGACTTGTCGACCTCCGGCTCCGCCCACTCCATAGGAATGGTCAGCGATGGATGGATGAAGCACGGTTGCCGACCACTGAGCGGCGGCTAAGCATGCGGTCATAGTGGCGAGGGAGACGGCCAGGAATCGGTTCATCACTTTGTGATTATATACTATCGTCCACCAGAAAACGGAGTTTTAGCTCACCTCCCTTTAAAGCCTCTTTGGGGCCATTGCGCATTACGATCCGCTTCTTATATGGCTCGCTCGTGCCTATCAACTCGCGGGTGGGGCTGTTGTAGTCCGAGCGCTGATCGTCGTTTACGATTTGCCGAACGATTGCAGGTTTACTCCCGCTCCGATCTGCGCCATACAGGCAGAGCTTGCCCCGTTCAACTGGGGCCATTGTAGGGCGCGTAGTGCTGAGCCCACTTCAGGTGCCAAGAGGCTATTCGGTTGCTCTCAAAGTGTGTTAGTATATAGCTTCCAGATCAGGAGAAGCTATGAAGAGATATGCGTTGTTAGCCGCTACCGCCGTGGGCGGGGCCGTTGTTGCCTTTCAAGGCTCAGTCAACTTACAAGCCACCAGCCCAGGAACTCCCCAAACCGGAAACTCCAATATTACGGGTATCGCTCGGTCGGGGTCAATGGTCGCTTACAATACAACTCTGACCGGTCAGACCTTCGCCGGCGACTTCAGGGTCAGCAGCGACGAGGGGCGAGCGATTTTGGGTAACGCTTCTTCGACCACCGGAGTAACTTACGGTGGGCTGTTTACTAACTTTTCGAGCTCCGGCCGTGGCGTATCGGGAATCGCTCAGAGCACGTCGGGGACCACCTACGGTGGTTTCTTTTCAAGCCTAAGCACCCAGGGTCGCGGCCTTTACGGTCAGGCTACGTCGGCATCTGGCACAACCTACGGAGTATACGGCAAGGCTGTCAGCCCGGCTGGATACGGCGTCTATTCGGAAGGCAACATGTCCGCTAGCGGAATCATCTCAGGCAATGGTTCTGGATTGACCGGAGTCAACGCCGCTCAGCTTGGAGGGCTAAGTTCTTCCGCCTTTCTTCAATCAGTTCCAACCCCGCTGTTGCTAAGTGCGAGTAGCTTGAACCACATTATCCGCGCTCAAAACGCTACTACCGTCAACAATGCCACTGGCCTCCACGGAGTCATCTCCAGTACAACACCCGGAGCAATCTCCGCCGCCGTGAGGGGGCAGAACAACGGCACCGGCGCAAATGGAATCGGTGTTTATGGTTCTCACAACGGTTCGGGGTGGGGCGGCTACTTCACTTCTGCGACCGGACGCGGCGTCTATGCGCAGGTAGGAGGAACCTCTGGAATAGGCGTCTATGGAAATTCGGTTGGAACTGCGGGCGCGACACTCGGAGTGTATGGCACAACTGTAAGCAGCGAGGGATATGGTGTGTATGGATACAACAGCGCGACCAGTGGCTATGGGCACGGCGGGTTCTTTCGTAGCGACAGCGGTGTCGGGATCGCACTCGGTGCCATCGGAGGAAACGGGTCTGGGAGCTATGGTCTCTTTGCCTCCACCGTTAACGACGCTGGCACTGCGGTCTTTGCCCAGGGGCGTTTCAGCGCGTCGGGCACGAAATCTTTTCGGATTGATCACCCTACTAACCCCGAGAACGAGTATCTGCTCCACTACTGCGCGGAGGGCCCGGATGCGCTGAACATCTACACTGGAAACGCTGTAACAGATGCCAATGGCTACGCAACAATCAACCTGCCTGACTACTTCGAGGAGATAAATCGTGACCCGAGATACGGCCTTACGATCGTTGGCGGCGGGGGCGAAAACTTCGTGCAGGTTCGTGTCGTTCGCAAAATCCGCAACAATCAGTTCACGATTCGTACAAGCGAACCTAAAGTCGAGGTGAGCTGGGAAGTGAAGGGAGTGCGCAATGACCGCTGGGTTCGCAAGCATGGCGCCCCGGTTGAGGTCGCTAAGGAAGGGCCTGAAAAGGGTACCTACCAGCATCCGGAACTCTACGGCCAACCCAAGGAACGCCGCTTACACTACCGTCCTGAAGATGAGGCCTGGCTAAGGCACTCAGCCAGACACGATTCACCCCAGTAAGGGAGGAAGAGTGAGAGCACAGGGGATGCCTTTGATGAGCACGGCGCACTTAAGGCACCTCAGGGCCTCTCGCGCTACCGATGGCTCGCTAGTGACTGTCAACTCGCGGGTGGGGCTGTTGTAAATCGAGGGCCGATCCCTCATTTACGATTTACCTCACGATTGCGGGTTTGCTCCCGACTCCGGAGGGGCGGCGTATCGCGCGAGGTGCGCGGAGCCACCTCAAAATACGTTAGTATTAGGCCATTGATGACAACTGCCCTAGCCCTGATTGTATTGCCAAGTTTCGTTCACGCCTCGCCCATCGAAATTCGACTAGCCGAGATCGAAGCCGCTTCAAAGGGGAAATTGGGCGCGGCCGTTCTCATGGCCACTGGAAGCCACTATTCCAGGAAAAACGAGCGGTTCTCTCTTCAAAGCGTGATGAAGATGGTCGTTGCGATGGCTGCGCTTAGCGAAGTGGACAAGGGCAAATGGAAGCGGGACATGAAGTTTACATTTAGCCGCTCCGACCTTAGCGTGAACCCCCAGCCCATTAAAGATCGGCTGGGGAAGAACAAGTCTGTCCGCATATCCCTAGCCGATTGTATCGAACTCATGGCGACACGTAGCTGCAATGGGTCCGCTGATTTTATCATTCGCAAGTTAGGCGGAACGACGGCGCTCAACGAGTTTTTGAAGAGGCACAAGATTCAAGGCATGTCGGTGGATCGCCAAGAAAGCGAACTCCAAACGAACATCGTCGGCCTTACTTGGAGACCTGAATTTGTCGACGCCCGCGAACTCGAGTCCGCGATTAACAAACAGTCGCGGTCGGCATTGGATGAAGCGTACAAACGCTACCAAGCCGACCCGAGAGACACAACTACTCCTCAAGCCATGGGGCTTCTCCTCGAGAAGTTGGTGACGGGGAAGCTGCTGTCGCCAGCATCAACAACCTATCTGTTAGGCGTAATGGGGCGAACAAGTACCGGGCCGGACCGGTTGAAAGCAGGAGTTCCGTCGGGGTGGAAACTCATGCACAAAACTGGAACAAGTTCAAGTCATCGAGGAGTAACCTGCGCGACGAATGACGTTGGAATCGCAAGAAACGCAGCGGGAGAGTGGGTGGTCATTGTTGCTATGTTGCGCAACTCGACCCTGAAACCCGATGAACGAGCAAATGTGCTTTGCCAAGTTGCTAGGGCAGCCTTTTAGTGACATGTTATGCACATGGGCTCGAACGCCGGACTATGTGGCCCTAGCGCCATACGCTATCCTTCCGATGGCTTGCGCATGCCGATCAGATCACGTGTGATTGTAATCTTGGTGCCGATCATCGTTCTCTATTTACCTAACGATTGCGAGGCTCCCTGATTCCAGATTGCGCCATACGGCCAACCGGCATCGTATGGCGCAGGGCGAGCGAAACTCACCTAAACCGCCGTTACCAAACAAGATCGCCGTTTGCCGTGTTTAGCTTGGAGATTTGGCCATCGGTGAAGCCCCCGTTCTTTCCCGCTGCATACAGCGATGTGCCAGAACAGACCAGGTCGTAAATAATTCCGATCCCAGCGTGATCCCTGGTCCAAAATGTCTGCCCCACTGCATTGAACTTCGTTGTTCGACCTGTTGACGATGACGCGTAGAAGTTTGTACCATCTTGGGCAATGGCTAGCGCGGCGCTAAACCCTGGATCAGTTACGGCTTGGGTCATCGCAAGGTCGGCGGTGGCGGTCGCCACATAGTAGTCTGAGTTTGTGCCGCTGGCCCCACAGATTGCAGGCGTCGACCCGCCCACGATGCACATGTCAGTAACATACTCATTGGTTCCAGGCATAAAAACAGAGGTTTGGGCCAAGAGGGTGCCGTTCGGGGAGACTTTGGCAAAAAACGTGTCTGTGTCTAGCGCGTTGAGTTGTTCCCCGGAGGCGAAGAAATTTCCGGCAGCATCAATCCCTAGCTTTGTCGGAAAGGTTTCAACTCCGGGGATGGTGGTGAACCAAAGCTGAGCGTTGGTTGCGCGGTCATATTTGGCGATAAATCCGGTGGAGTAGCCTGCATCAAGGATGTAACCGCACACGACCAACCCATTAGGCATTGCAATCACATCTCTAAAGTAGATGTGTTGGGAACCGACGCCGGGTATCGTTGAAACGAGCCCGGGAGCGGGCGATGCGTAACTGTAAATCGCTCCTGCATACGGCACATTCGAGAGGTCGGGTGTGGAGTTTCCGACGCAGTAATAGGTGCCATTTGAAGCCAGTGTTGCTCCCTCAAGTTGCAAATATCCAGAGACTGGCTGAGTGTCGCTCGAAGTGGTTGACCCCGTTGCAGTAGCTAGCCTTAAGCAACCATACTGCCCGGTCGTGCTTGGTAGGCCGAAGTTGCCTCTCCATCCCACCGTCAGTGTGTTGCCAATCACGCGCGACAGCAGTGGGTCAGCCACGCCGGCCGGATCTGTATCGATTACGCGTGACCAGCGCAACACCCCCGAGGCGGTGGCGGCCGCAACCGCGACCCTGGAAATGGTTCCGGTGGATTTTCCCGCTACATACGGACGTCCCAAAGAGTCCACCGAGATGCGAGAGAAGCTTTCGCTTTCGTTAAGGATGTTGACATCGAGAGCGTGACCAGTTGAGATGACGCCGAGGGATGAAATCAGGATTGCGGCCTTGCACAAAGTTTTCATGACGCTCAAGATGATAAAGGAGCAAGTGTCACAATATCGTCACAAGCGTCTTCACAACCGTCACAAGATCGTCACAAGCGTTCCGAGCCCCTCCGGATCTCTCGCGATGTATGACCGCCATCCGAGGACTTGCGCATACCGATCAGATCACGTGTTATTGTAATCTTGGTGCCGATGCGTCGTTTACGATTTACCAAACGATTGCAAAGTTACTACCGATTCCACATTGCGCCAAACGACCACGGGCATCGTATCGCGCGAGTGCGCGTAGCTCACTCAAATCCCTGGCGCTGGAATTCCCACTGGACATGAGGTAAGGTTTTAGCATGGATGAGACAATCGACCCGATTTACTCTGGAAACTTATGGCCATTCCCCGTCGACCTGTGGCCGATCACCGTTCTTATCAAGCAAGATGAACGGGCCGCGAAAGTCATTGTTAGGAGCAAAGATAAGGATTTGCAAGTTACGCATTGCGTCGATCTACAGGGAGGGTGCGCCGGTGTTACCATAAAGGCCGCGATACACGGCATTTCCGGTCTAGTGGACTATGCCATTGTGTACAACAAGAACACTGGCGACACTTATAGAATTGATCACAACTACGGAGGCGTTGCAAGCATTCACTATATAGATTGCGATCAAGGAAAGCAGCCTGGGAGTTGGGATGTAGAAGATGCCGGTTCCGGCGTTGTTTACCTACGGAACAATAAACAAAGAAGATATAGGCTCTCCCCGGTTGCGGACGATCACGTCCGGTGGGTGAAAATTAAGCAAATCGAGTTGGCGCCTGAGCCCGCCTGAGTTTTGGTCAGCTCCCGGGTCCCTCGCGCCATACGACGTCCTACGGACGGCTTGCTCATGACCATGAAGTCCCGTGTTATTGTAACCCGAGGGCTGATCCGTCGTTTACGATTTACCTAACGATTGCGAGTTTGCTCCCGACTCCAATCTGCGCCATACAGGCAGGGCCGGTGTGTGGCGCGAGGTGCGCGAAGCTCACTCAACGTTTACGGAGCGACAACTAATGTGCCGTGGAGGCACATTCCGATGCCCCAATAGGAGGGAAGCAATGAGTCTCGTAACCATCGCAACAGCCATGATGTTACCCACGCTAACGCTTGCGCAAGCAAGGACAAGCGTTCAGTATCCACCCATTACTCTAACCAATAGCCAGGTCGAACACTATGAAGGGATTGCGGCTGGTTACCTCGAGACGATCTTTGAGGTTGAGCGACCAAAGGGCGGCGCAATGAATTGGAGGTCGTCACCAACAAGCGTCGGCTTACGGTTTTACACGGAAAAGTACCATGTCAGCATTGACTATCCTTCGGGCCTCTTAAGATTGGCCACGAATGCGGCCCTAGAGGAGGAGAAAGCCAAGGATGCAAATGGGGGTTCTCCCCTGAAGCTCAGTGACGATGCTTGGTATCGGCGAGCTGAGGCTCTCGCGACCAAGATTTGGCCGGACCATCGGTTTACGCGATTGGGTCTAGACCGAACAAACTCGCGAGGCACAGACGCACATAGCGGCTTCGCTAATACTGTGCGACTCAAGTTCTGGAGCCAGGTCTACCGAGGAAAACGTCGTAGCATGACGATCATTCTCGACGATTCAACCGGTAAGGTTCTCCTCGCGGGCTTGAGTACACCTCAACAGGTTAAGCGATGAGCACGACCGTAGTGGTCTTCGGATGACGCGTTTTTGAGCACGTTCGGGTCTTTGGTGAGCTCCGCGCACCTTGTGCCACATTCGCAATGTGGCTCCAAAACTCCCTCTTAACACGCGCTCGTGGTTCAGCCAAATACATCTCACGATTTCACCGTTCTCTCTTGACCTAAACTTACTGGTAAGCCGAGTTTACACGAGGAGCCAGATTGCGAATGTGGCACGACCAATCAATGTGGCGCGAGTGCGCGGAGCTCACTCAAGAGTGTCATTTTTGCTACCGATCCCTCCCGTGACGTCGCCCTGTTGCTCGAGGTAGCTCTTTAGGTGTCTAATAACTACATCTGCCTTTCGCCACGGATTCGAACCGTGCCAAACCTGGCCCTCTCTTAAGTCAACCGCAGCTTCACCCGGAAGAAATCTTGCTAGATCTGCTCCGGGATAGGGATGATTAATGTCAATGACCGCGCAACCAAGGTATTGGTCCCTCCAATCGTAATCGAAGACTAGGCATGTCGTCGCGTTTCGCCAAACGCTTTTAGTGGCGCACTTCCCAGTCACTTCTTTGAACCCATAGAGGCGGGCAGAGAGGTGAAACCTCTGGCGAATGATTTTTGGAAGGTCATACTGCTCCATCAGCCAAGCAACTCCAGCCACTTCGAGTTTGGATACCAGACCCTGATGATCCAAACTTACTACAAAGCGGAGTTTACACGAGGAGCCAGATTGCGAATGTGGCACGACCAATCAATGTGGCGCGAGGACGCGGAGCTGCCTGAATGGGCTTCGCGCACTCAACGCCATACGGCAACCCTGTCCGTATGGCGAATCTGTGGGTAAAGTCCACCTAGGAATCCCGAATGAAGAATCGTAATAACGATCTGAGGTCCGGCGTACACCACAAGCAGAGCGCCACACGGCCCAGGGGGCGGCGTATGGCGCGAAGGACGCGGAGCCTCCTCAAGGCGGCGGCGGTGGTGGTGGTGGACAGGGTGGCTAGCCTCAAGCGCATGTGCCACGGAAAATCCTGGCCGGTTTTGCCTCTGCTGATTTTTGCTTGCTCCGGATTCGTGTGGCAACAAAAGCCCGGTGCAAAAGTGTACAAGAGCCCTCCTTCAGTGAGGGGGTCTACCCTCGCCAATCAAAAGTGGGTGATTACGGCAGACGCTCCTTTTGCGAAGTTTCGCGAGGAGCAAAACGAACTATGGAAGAGATATCGAAACGGCGACCCAAAGAAGGAGCTCTCTGCGCGCTATAGGGCGGCCTTGGCCGCCTGGAAAGGCGAGCCAACGCCACAGAACCTATACCGTGCCTTCTCCATGGCGTTCTTAAGCCGCTTTTTGGCACACCGGAATAGCATAGGAAGTGAGATCGAAAACGAATGGGTTGCGTTTGCTAAGCTGGGCTCACTTGAGGCTGCTAGGGTGTATTACCTTTACACAGGGTCTATTCTGCTGGATGATACGTTCATTTCGAAGATCGCCTTGTCCGCGCTCCAGCGCGATCCTGAAGACGAGGCAATGCAACTGAAAATGTGCAAAGACACTTACTTTGATCGGACGCTACACGCACCTGCCGCTAAGGTCGCCCTAGCAAACACCGGCAAGGCATTTTCTGATCCGCACTGGGCTAGCGCTGTGGCGATTGCCCTCTTTTGGTCATGGAAGAAGGATCTACCCTATGCCGAAGATCGGATCGTGATTGCCTACCAAGCCATGCTTCGATTCGAAAAGCTGGTGCCTGGCGGAAAGGCCGCGTTTGGCTCAGCGAGCCTTAGGTCGTCGCTCCTGAAGCACTTTCCACAGTTTGGTGATATCGCAACGCGACCATGGAAATTCGGCCCGCTAAAGGGTCAGCGTGTTTCCCGCTAAGGAAAATTAACGAGGATCGGAATCGCGGATGGCAGGTAGTGCGCCTTATCACGGCTGCTAAGGGGATAAGCTCTCTTCGGGTGAGTTCCGCGCACCTTGTGCCACATTCGCAATGTGGCTCCAAAACTCCCTCTTAACACGCGCTCGTGGTTCAGCCGAATACATCTCACGATTTCACCGTTCTCTCTTGATCTAAACTTACTGGCAAGCGGAGTTTACACGAGGAGCCAGATTGCGAATGTGGCACGACCAATCAATATGGCGCGAGGTGCGCGGAGCTCACTCAAAAAGTTACTACCATTCCAGATTGCGCCAAACGACCACGGGCATCGTATGGCGCGAGTGCGCGTAGCTCACTCAAAAGTGTCATTTTTCCTACCGATCCCTCCCGTGACGTCGCCCTGTTGCTCGAGAACCTGTGCTAACCTATAACTTCCACTTCAGGAGGAATATGATGAAACGTTATGCATTGCTAGCTGCCACCGCCGTCGTCGGCGCAGGTGTTGCCTTCCAAGGCTCGGTCAACTTACAAGCTACAACCCCCGGAACTGCGCAGAACGGGCACCTGAATGTTACAGGCGTAGCGAAAGCCGGGACGGTGGTCGGATATTCGCCGACGCTGACGGGCATTGCTTACGGCGGAGACTTTCGCACGGTCAGCGATCAGGGCCGCGGCATTCTTGGAAACGCATCTTCTCTGACCGGGGTTACCTATGGTGGCTTGTTCCAATCGTTTAGCACCACGGGGCGAGGCGTGGCCGGCATCGCGGTTGCAACGAGCGGTTTTACCGTCGGCGGTTTCTTTACGACCAACAGCCCCACGGGCAAAGGCATCCAAGGTTCATCGAACGCGACGACCGGGCTGAACTATGGTGTTTATGGACGCAACCTAAGCCCAGACGGGTTTGCTCTCTTTGGTGAAGGCAATGTATCGGCAACCGGTATCTTCTCTGGTAACGGTTCGGGACTTTCCAATCTCAATGCGTCGAACATAGACAACGGGACGCTAAGCCTAACTCGGCTACCCGCGCCGCTTGCTCTAAGCGGATCGCAGGCAGCGGCTGGCATTCTCTCGGGCACAAACAGTAGCACCTCAGGTCGGGGCGTTTACGGACTTGCAACCGCGGCAACTGGTAACGCTTATGGCGTGTTCGGAGAAACCCAAAGCGCATCTGGAAGAGGTGTGCTGGGACTCGCGAACGCCCCCACGGGGATCAACTACGGCGGCTATTTCGACTCTGATAGCACGACCGGAAGGGGGGTCTACGGGAGCGCGTCCGCAACTACGGGTGTCAACTATGGCGGCTATTTTGACTCGAAGAGTCCGAACGGCTACGGTGTTTACGTGAAGGGTGTCGGTGAAGGGCTTCACGTCGAATCCTCGAATGGATTTTATGCGGCCAGAATCATCAACACAGGCAGTTCTGCGCTCAGGAGTGGCCTTTATGTTAAAAGTACAGCAAGCGACGCTGCTGTGTTTGATGGTCGTATTACTTGCAGTAACGACAGCACAGCCGTTTCTGCAAGCAGCATCGCAGGCGCCGGCGTTCAGGGATATTCCAACTCAGTCGACAATGCGGGAGTCTATGGCAGCGGTCTCTTTGCTGGTGTTGAAGGATCTGGTAACGGGGGGCTGGGAACCGTTGGCGTGTACGGCGGTGCATTTGCCTCAAACGGAGTGCATTACGGTGTCTATGGACGGACGGCCTTTGATAGTGGCCGTGGAGTCTATGGAGTCTATGACGCGTCAAGCAACCTGGGTTATGGGGTACGCGGATATTCCAACAGCGCAACGGGATACGGTGTGTATTCAGCCGGGGACTTCGGCGCAAGCGGCACTAAGTCGTTCGTCATCGACCACCCGTTTGATCCCGCCAACATGTACCTCAAGCACTACTGCGCGGAGGGGCCCGAGCCCAAGAACATCTATGATGGCACCGTGGTTACGGATGCAAAGGGTTGGGCGACCATTGACCTTCCCGATTACTTTCTTGAGATCAACAAAGACCCTCGCGTGCAGCTCACCGTGAATGACTCCAGCGACGATTTCGTGTTGGTGAAGATGGTGGGTGAGTTCGAGGGGAAAGCATTCCGAATCCGCACGAGCAAGGGTGGGGTTAAGGTCTTCTGGGAGGTCAAGGCCACGCGCAATGACGCTTGGGTGCGCAAGAACGGTGCACCGGTTGAAGTGCAGAAGGATTCCTCTGAGCGCGGCAAGTACCAACACCCTGAGCTCTATGGAAAGCCGAAGGAGATGGGAGTGGACTACGACCCGAAAGCGGGGACGCGGGCAGCTAAGCGGAAAAACCCCTGATCCTGCTAAACCCTTCAGGGCGCGCCTATCCCGGGCGAGATTCATTAGACGTCCACCCGGGGTCCTTGCGCCGCTCCTGTCTGTCAGATCACGTATGGCGCGCGGGGCTTCAGCTCACCAAAAAGTAGTTTCTAGAGCCGCCTAATCGGGGACATCGTTCCTTTGATGCCGATTTGGCCGCGGTTGGGAGACTCAGGCGAGAGAACCATCCTCGCGCCGCCCGCTGCCTGCCCCTTTTGTTCCGAGCCAAATGCCAAGCTCAAGACTTTTAGTGAGCTCCGCGCACCTCGTGCCACATTCGCAATGTGGCTCCAAAACTCCCTCTTAACACGCGCTCGTGGTTCAGCCGAATACATCTCACGATTTCACCGTTCTCTCTTGACCTATACTTACTGGTGAGCCGAGTTTACACGAGGAGCCAGATTGCGAATGTGGCACGACCAATCAATATGGCGCGAGTGCGCGGAGCTCACTCAAATCCGAGTGCTGATCCATCGTTCACGATTTACCTAACGATTGCGAGTTTACTCCCGACTCCAATCTGCGCCATACAGGCAGGGCCGGTGTATGGCGCGAGGTGCGCGAAGCTCACTCAAAGCATATTTAGTTATCCTTTGGAACCCATATGTTTTGGTCTCCCCGGGGATAAGCTTCGCCCTCGGACATTAGGATTAACAAACCAAATCCGATAAAGGTCGTCACGTTCGGAATCCACCAGCCTGCTTTCCAGTGCAAACTGTTGACCGCTTGCCAGGGTGACGAGCATCCAAACCTCAGCGCAAAATGAAAAAACCCTCGGATACCTGATATTGCTTATGCCGTAGCGACTTTCTAGCCAGCTTTCCGGCTGAAATCGGACAGCGGAATATCTTCCGCTAAAGCACCCGAGCCAGGGTACGCATACGACTTCGGTCACCGAGTTAACTGGAAGGAATGGACAGTCCCCAGGCACACTTAGGTATTCCAAGCGGGCATTCAGTTGAGGAGGCAACTGCTTGACCAAGTCGCTGCCGGATCTCGGCCCAATCGCAAGAAACATGACGGCGCTAAGCATCGTTACCACCTTAACCGCCTAAATCCCACCCCGCCACAAGCGCGCGGATGGCCGATCACATGCTGCCCTCCAAATGCGCGATCGAAAGTGCCCATCAGAAACCTGCACACTTCCAGGCAATACAGATGGCCTTGGCTTTCGGACTCATGGGCTTCTTTATCGAAGTGCAATTATCCTTCATGTTGCTGCACCGGCTGCACATAAATTCCCTACTCTTTGCATTGCCTGGCGGTTTGGTGAGCTCCGCGCACCTCGTGCCACATTCGCAATGTGGCTCCAAAACTCCCTCTTAACACGCGCTCGTGGTTCAGCCGAATACATCTCACGATTTCACCGTTCTCTCTTGACCTAAACTAACTGCTAAGCCGAGTTTACACGAGGAGCCAGATTGCGAATGTGGCACGACCAATCAATGTGGCGCGAGGACGCGGGGCTGCCTGAAGGATCCGTGGGTGCCCGCATGTCGACTCTACAGGTTGAGCCTTTCGTAGCAAGTGGCGCAGAACTTCCAGTTGCCCCAGTCAATGGCGAGCAAAGAGGATGTCAGAGGGTCTAGGCGCGATAGGACCTTCGCACGGACTTCACTATCCAAGTGAAACGCGTAACCCGACAGACTTCGATAAGACTCCTTCGATAATCGATTGTTGCACAGATCGCAGAAGGCCCCTTCCCGACTATGGAAGCTCCAAAGCTCATCCCAGGCGGGCCCGCTCCGCCGATAGTCATACCTCCTTGAGACATAGAATCGATTGGGGAACCCCGCTTCGAAATTTTGAAGGGCCTGTACAAGTTCCAAGCCGACTACGGCAGGATATTGCAGACCGCCTACAGCCAGCTTTGCGAAACGGCTAAAGACAATAGCCATATTAAACCAAGCCTCACCCTCCCTGAGAGCAAATCCTGGCCTATCGAACGAGTCCATGTCCAAGCGCGCGTAGACAAGACCCCGATCTCGATCGTCCTTGTTGGTCGTGTACACAATGGGCCGCAACTCATGGTCTCCCTCGAAGTCCATGCCTAAAGAGTCGCACCATATGATCGGAGGATGGAGCTTTGGTGCCAACCTTGTTGCGTAAACCCGTGGGTCTACGAACTGTAGTGGGTCATTCTTAAATGCACTCAGTAGCGTTTGCCGCAGTCTAAGAGCATCAGTAGCTGCAACAAGGGCAGGGTGTTTCATTCCGACATTTGCTTCGAGATCAGCGAATGCAGATTCGAACTTTTCGACGAAAGCGCATTGCCGGTCGATATCGCGTTCGATCGTTTGCAGGGTCGATTCACCATAGAGCCGCACTACAAGCTTCTGCGCATAATCCCAGCCATATTGGGCGTCATATTCCCTCAACTCCGGTTTATCCTTACTTGCTTCACTAAAGAGCTCGTCCAGACGTAGCTTCGGCATTGAGTAGCCACTGACTTTTTCTTCTTCACACCAGAAATCGGGATTTAGCGCCGCAAAAAGCAGCGGGCCAGAAAGGCTAGTATCGATCGGACGATCAAATTCGATATTCTTGTCTCCGCGGAGGAGGCGGTCAAAGTGGAGAACCGCCGTGTAAATTGGATCCGAGAATCCGTCACCGTAAAGATGGTTAAACCCATCGGCGAAATTCTTGGTAGCGGTGCCGTAAATCTCCTCCAAATGATTGATCTCGCTTGCGAACGCGAGCCACTCGCGAATACTTCTGCCGCCGGTCGGTATGGGCGATCCCTCGAAGGGTGTATTGTCTTCGCGCTCGAACCCGCGTCGGAAATCCAGGTTTTTGACAAGCCTTTCGTATCCCGACCTGTTAGTTTTATCCGCAAAGCGAGGAGTGGAGTCTGCCCCTATTGGCAGCCCTACAGCTCCGCTAGTCAGTTCAGCGTTATAGAGTAATCCTGCTCCATGAACGGCGTTAAATTGCCGCTGTAACCAGTACCCGTGGGTCGTAAAAATAGTATCAAGAAAGTGTCGCTTTTCGTGATTCAACGTTCCCCAAAGCCTTGCGGTTTGGTGTACTCGGTGATCCCTGTCAAAGAACTTCTCATCCCACTCTGATAGGGGCTTGCGGGCACTGGCAACTGCCGATCTGGAGTATACAGGGGCATTTCCCACAAGCTTCGATTGAATGTGATGACCCTCGTACAACGCCCTGAGGTCAATCCAAATTGCTAGGTTGGCTGGATCAAAGTGAGCAATGGAGTTCATCCGATAAACATGTCCCGGACCTTGCCTTCTGGCGTGTTCCTCGATACCACCTGGTATTTCGCTCGGAGGTTGTCCTCGGCTAGTACTTCAAGCTCCAACTCTTGAGAATTCTTGCGGACGGCGGCAATAAGTTTCTCCATGGCCTCCGCCGCCTTTATCACGACGATTAGGACCTCCAGCCCAGTCTTCAAGTCTTCGGGGGTAAAACCAGATCGGTTTGGAGCGTGGGGTAGCCCCAAATCGTCACGCAAAACAATGCTTAGGCCCTCCTCGCCTAAGGATTCGACGATATCGTCTATCTGCTCAGATGTTGCCCTTATCTCAATTTGCCTGTACATGATGACGTTATACCAGCCACCGCTATCGGATTTGGCGAGCGTCGCAGACATCGCACTACAGGCTAACTTCCCATTGCATTCTCCTGCCCACTGGATCAACTGTGGCGCGGCTTTTGATTTCAGTCACGTTTGGCTCGGTCCTGAGGCGGGTTTACTCCCGACTCCGATCTGCGCCATACAGGCAGGGCCGGTGGTTGGCGTGAGGTACGCGGAGCTCACCCAAAGGCCCCGGTACACTCGAAGAGCCGTGCAGACCAAGTCTGAGAAGATCTTAATCGAGCTAGCTAAGGCACATCTTCTAACGCCGTGGTGTTACCCCAGCCCGTTTAGGGATCAGGGATCTCAAAAGGGAAAGGTGCGCAGCAAGCAGCACTGCGACCTTCTTATCGTGTTTGGCAGAGACGTTATCATCTTCTCCGACAAGCAGGTTCACTTTCGAAAGCACGCGACCCTGGAACTTTCTTGGGGCAGGTGGTATCGAGACGCAGTTTTGGAGTCCGCAGGTCAGCTCGACGGTGCAAAACGATGGGTGGAATCGCACCCGGGTCGTGTGTTCGAGGATGAGTTATGCGAAGTACCCATCCCAATTCCAGCTGACGCGAACATCCACCTTATTGCCACCTGCCGGGGAGCGGCCAAATCATGCCAAGCATTTTTTGGAGGTGGAACTGGGAGCCTCATGTTTCATGCCGGGAACCTAACGAACCCGGAATTGGCACCGTTTCAGGTCGGTTGCATCAGCGAGCGGGGCAACGTCGTCCACGTCCTGGACAGCGAAGTGATCGATGTTGTTCTGCGGCATCTGGACACGCTACCGGAGTTCCTCCGATATCTCCAGCAGCGAGCTATTCTAGCTAGAAGCGGCACTGCAGTCATGTCTGCTGGCGAAGAGGAACTACTTGTGCTCTTTCTGGGACGACTCAATCCTGATGGGCTGCACGGGTTTGAGGGCCTTTTGGAATTCGGGGCTGTGGCCACACAAGAAGGGTTGCTAGCCCAGTACACAGCGTCGCAGGCCTACGCGTCGAAAAAACAAGCGGATAAGAATAGCTACGTCTGGGATACTTTAATCGAACATCTCTTCGAGGCGATGAGACCAATCGACGATACACCCTTGCCGTTCCCCTTGCGATCTTCGCTCGCATGGCTGGCGAGAGAACCAAGGGTGCGACGCCGAATGCTGGGCGAAAGCGTCTTGACAGCCATACGGTCCGCAACAAAACCAGGTAGGTTCGCTCGGGCGCTGCATCCCTCTAGACCGGGCGATCCCTTGTGGGTCTTCATGGCATTGCAGCGACCGCCAGACCTTGACTTCGCTGCCTACGTTCAAGTTAGGCAAGAGATGCTCTGGTCTTACGTGCTCGCGGCCCGCTATCTCCATAAGGAGCCCGTCGAAGTGGTTGGAATCGGGCTGAACGCCTGGGGAGACAAACCCGCTTCCGAAGACCTCCTGTGGTTGCCGAACGATGATTGGACGGAGGAATAGCGCAAGAGGGGAGGCATGCGCATGAGGTTGATGGCTATTTGGCTCGGGGGGCGATGAGCTATACCCAGGTGAGTGAGTACCCGAACACTTCTCGGCAACCTGAGGGAGGCCCGGGAAAGAGAACGAGGCACACCCGCGTTGGCCGGAACAGTTTGTGCCCTTGCGGAAGCAGCAAGAAGTACAAGGCCTGTTGCGGCCCTAGATCCCGATTTCGTTGAGGGCAGCCCTGAGTCATGCTGCCAGTCTGGCCCGCTGAGCCCACTTTTAGGGAGCTGCGCGCGCCTCGTGCCATACACCCCCCGTTTGCCAGATTGACTTGGGTGAGGGCATGAACTTCCTCGGCCCAAGGCTTGGGCTGTATGGCGCTTTGCCGATCAGTAGAGCGTTTCTGCTTGGTCTCGAAGGGCCTGGCCGTTCGAGTGCCATGGCGCTGACGCTTTTCATGCGCTGAAACGCCTCGCTTGAGTGCCCTACGGGTTCGTTGGAATGCTGCAATTGTTCATCCGACTGCTGCAATTGTCCACCCGATCGCTGCAATTGTTCACCCGATTGCTGCAATTGTCCACCCGATTGCTGCAATTGTTCATCCGACTGCTGCAATTGTTCACCCGATTGCTGCAATTGTTCACCCGATTGCTGCAATTGTTCACCCGATTGCTGCAATTGTTCACCCGACTGCTGCAATTGTTCACCCGATTGCTGCAATTGTTCATCCGATTGCTGCAATTGTTCATTCGATTGCTGCAATTCTTGGGTTCGATGCTCGAATTGTTGGCTTCGTGGCCTAAAGATTTCTCTTCGTTGCGCCAACAACTTATTGTGTACAGCGCTTTTGGGAACGACTTTGGCCTTTGGCCAGATGTTTAACGCTCATGCGCCGACAAGGAAAAAAAATGGCCGTAGTACCATCGAAAAAACTAGCATGCTCAGTATGGGCAAACACACACGCACCTATCTTCAAGACCAACGCCACTGCGCTTGGACTTGTTGCCGCCCAAACGACCGGACTTGAAACTAAAGCTCTGGCCTTGACGAATGCCATTTTGGCCCAAAACAACGCTCGCGATGCCGCGATTGCCGCTACCGAAGCCGCCGACGCCGCTCTGGCTGATCTTAAGGCTCAGGCCGCCAGCTGCATCGCTTCGATCCGAGCCAAAGCCGACGCCTCCGCCGATCCAACTGCGGTTTACAACCTCGCGTTGATCCCGGTTCCGGCTCAGCCAAGCCCATCCGGCCCTCCTTCTGATGCGACCGACGTTTCCGCTCACCTACGAAACGACGGCACCATCCAGCTTACTTGGAAGGGCACCAGCCGCAACGGCCAGTTCTTTACGGTATGGCGAAAGCTCTCGACCCAGCAGTGGGCGCAAATCGGTTCAACCGCGAAAAAGCAGTTTATCGATTCAACGCTAACGGCGGGCACCACGAGCGCCACCTACATGGTGCGTTCGCAACGCGGCGACCAAGTTTCGCAAGGCTCCGAGCCCGTAGTCATCGTGTTCGGCACGCAAAACATCTCGCAAGCCGCCTAAATCCATTTTTGTTGATGGGCAAAACCCCCGCCGGGTCTCCGGTCGGGGGCATTTTCTTGTATGGGCAACGATGCCCGGTCGGCAACTGGAGGATATGGGCCGCCGGAGGAACGGGAGAGTTTTCCATTGGCCCAGCGATATGACGAGATGGAACAGGCAAAGGGTTCACTTTCCCGTACAGACTTGCCCCCTCCTCAGCTCTCACTATTGTGGCGCAGTCC
>JBEBHJ010000121.1:0-2966 GCA_040081075.1 Fimbriimonadaceae bacterium
TCCCATACCAGAGGAGATAGTCAGCAACCCCTGTGAGCAGTTTCGATTGAAAGCCGCTCGTCTTGGCAAAAACTATCTCGGCACAGAAGTTCTCTTCCCCAAACACCTCGTCCATCAGGCATCGCACTCGGTGGACGTTCTCGTCCCCGATCTGCACGAAGATCGAGCCACTCTCGCTCAGTAACTCTTTCGCAAGTAGCAACCGGTCCCGCAGGTAGGTCAGATATGAGTGCACGCCCAGCTCCCAGGTGTCGCGGAACGCCTGCACCTGCATGACCTCGCGGGTGAGGTCTTCGTCCTTGCCGTCCTTCACGTCCCGCTGATCAATCTTGGGCTGGAAGTTGCTGCCGAACTTGATGCCGTAGGGCGGGTCCATGTAGATGCACTGGACCTTGCCGCGCATCCCCTCGCGCTCGACGAGGGAGTTCATGACGAGCAACGAATCGCCGAGGATCATGCGGTTCGCCCAATCCACGTCGTGCTGATAGAACTGGAGGTCTTTGCCCCCGCCAAGATCGGTATCGGCAAAGAGGGTGCGCTGGGCATCTTGCCGCTTCGCGGTTCTTATGATGGCTTCGGTGCTCACCCTTTCGTGAATATGCAGATTGACCAGCGGAATCTCAATACTCGCCTGTTCATCCACCTCAACTCTCTTAAGCCCCGCCTTCCCCGCCCAAACCAACTGCGGCGATTCGCGCGGGTCCCAACAGTGAGTCGTGTTCTTGTTTTTGGGCTCGGCCTTGGCCACAACATCAATCAACCCCGCTTCGGGGTTGTTCTTTCGGGTCGCTTCATCATGAACATAAGCCCCCGCCTCTTTATGAGTTGTTTTAGCCTTTCGTGCCAACGTATCGGAGTATGGCTTAAAGCAAGTACTTGTTGCAACCGCTATGTAGCATATCGGGATAGCCCAAGGTCGATATGCACAAAAGCCCCCGCGGGGCGACGGGGGTCAATTGCGTGTACTTCCTGTTTGGGACAGTCAGAACAAACCGTGGCTATGGTTGTGTTTACCGGTTGAAGGTGTGCTCCCGAACACGATCTGGGATCAAATCTTGAGCCATGAGCTCACCCAGTCCGTTGCTTACTTCTCGACTCAGTGGCCGATTGCTGAGAATATCAATCGTGGCACCGCCACCAGGACCGCTCCCGCCGCCATCCCCGCCCGATCCTACCCGGAACTCGGCCTCAGCAATGAGCGCCCGGCAGAACGCGGCCCTAAATCTGGCCCGCGTCTCTGCTTCTCTGAGTACCTGGTAGAGAACTCCGCGCCAATAGCTAGTTAGATGCTCCTGCGATGTGTATACCAAGATCGTAGCAAGCTGCTCAATGTCAAAGTCCGGGATGTCAAATCCGCCTCCGCTCGACTCTTTGATCGAAATGCGAGTCGGGTCATGCCCTTCCTCTAGCTTACTTTTTGTGAACCATTTCTTGAAGTTAAAGTGCCCCATGATAAATTTACTTGTCCTCTCTGTGTTTTGATTTGTCATCTCTGACCGTCTTTGATTGCCCGTTTGAATCACCCTTGGCTTCGGCTTTCACGATTGCGTCCGCTTCTTCCTTGAAGTCTTCTTCTGGAACCTCATCGACTTCGATGCGGTTCGCTTCACTCTGCACACTTCCGGGGTATGCCGTCCCGAGCGGCTCATCAAAAATCCCACCCGCTGGGTTTTCTAGCAACTTTCGATCGCCGGTTGTGACTTTGACAAGTTCTTGTCGCAGTCGCGTCGGCACCTTCTTTAGTGCCTCAGGTGCCATCACCTTGAGGATGCCGTCGATAACATCACCGGTCCCACAAGCCGCATTTGCCTTCAAATGCATCTTCGTACAGATTT
Organism: Fimbriimonadaceae bacterium; assembly: GCA_040081075.1. Lineage (GTDB taxonomy): Bacteria > Armatimonadota > Fimbriimonadia > Fimbriimonadales > Fimbriimonadaceae > JANJUB01. Next base: position 1,836 of record JBEBHJ010000121.1, read on the forward strand.
CACTTAGAATTCCGGTTAGAGCCGTCTTGCGATGGTTTTCGGATTTGTTCGGAGGCAATCCCGCAAGCTTTAAGCTCGTTTGGCGGACCGCTTCCTCAATATGATCAGGATGATCCAGCATCATGCTGGCCAACAATCTCGCGTGCGTTACTTCATGTTGCGTCATTTCTTCCTCCTACTTTTATGCTTACTGCTATTGAAGGGCCAAATCGTAGAACATTTTTTATATTCTTAAGGCAGAACCTTTGAGAGCCGCCGAGCGGCTGTGTGAAAGTGGCTGCGAACGTTACCCTCGGTGCACCCTAACGAGTGCGCGATCTCCACATATGATGCCCCTTCCGCCCATCTGACCAGGATTTCACGCTGACGGTCGGTCAGGCGCAACAAGGCTTCGTTAATGGTGAGACGCAAATCTGTTTGGCCGTAGGAGTCCTCGCTATCCGTATAAGTGGCGTCGATCGGTACTGAAAACTGTTCACCTTTAGCCGCTTTGTTGCGGTAGGATTCTTTAAACGCGTTCATCGCAATTCGGTACAGCCATGGCATGAGCGGTCGCTCTGGATCGTACTGCTTGAAAGACCGGAAGGCACGGATCATAGTCTCTTGTGTCAGGTCCTCCGCAGCTTGGGGAGAATGACAAACGCGCAACATCAGCTTGTACACATTCATGTATTGCTCGTGAGTCGGCTCGAAGTTGTTGTTCATTATTTCCCCCGGTAAATTCATCTACGCAAACCAGTGTTCGAATTCGTAGCAAGAGCGATGTAAATTTGTTAGCTCCGACACAGGCAGGCTCAGGCCATGCCGGTATCAGAGCCATTTATTAGGCACGTTTAACAATAAGGGCAATGAGGGCGGCGATGGCCATCACGATACTTGCGGAGCTGTTAACGACGGTTGAATTGGATGTGAGCCACTGAAGCACTACATTGGCATAGACACAAGTGAGCGCGGCAGCTACACCCAACGTGAAAGATAAGAGATGAGTTACGGTCTTCACATTTCTAATTACTGTAGTAAAGCGCTCGAATCGTAAGCCAACTTCTTACTCAACGCTTCAGAGGCGAATGAGTTTGAAACACCCAGTCTCCCTTGGATATCCGTTGGATATCCTTTGGTTCACCTTTGGTT
>JBEBHJ010000033.1:0-38111 GCA_040081075.1 Fimbriimonadaceae bacterium
ATGATCAATATCGGTCCCACCACGAAGACGACTTTGCCCAAGACGAACGCCCAAACTCCAAAATGAAGCAACCCACTAAAGAGCGGGTTCGCTTCCTGCATGCCCAATCGCATCAACAGGAGCGTGGTGAGTAAATCAAAAAGGGCCAGAGTAACCAAGCAAAGCGTGGATACTCTGACCTTTTCTCTCAGCAAGGGATTAGCCCTTTGCTTTCATGAGGTCGCGGATTTCGGCCAAAAGGTCAGCTTCCGAAGGGCCAGCCGGAGCTGCTTCTGCAGCGGGCTTTTGCAACTTGTTCAGAGCCTTAACGATCAAGAACAAAACAAATGCAACGATAATAAACTGGAGAATTGCGGAAAGGAACGCCCCCCACCCTAGCATCGCACCGTGCTTCTGTGCATCCTCAAATGACATCCCTTCCTTGAAGTCTGCACCGGCTTTCAGCACGATGTATTTGTTTGTAAAGTCTGTTCCCCCAGTCAAGAGGCCAACTATGGGGTTGATGAGGTGACTAACAAGCGAGTCAACGATTTTCCCGAAAGCCGCTCCGATGACAACACCAATGGCAAGGTCCATGACGTTGCCTTTCATGGCAAACTCTTTAAATTCTTTTAGCATACGAACTCCTTCACCCCGAAATCAAACTCAGTATAGCGGACGATGAATCAATCTGTAAAGATTCAAATGCCAAACTCTTTCGAGAGTCGGCCAAGCTGGTCTTGGTCGTACCGATCCATACTCGACGCTCTTTTTGATTCCAGAGCCGCCTCCTCTAGTTTTGAGTCTGCGCGAAGTAGGAGTTCGAGCACGCCATAGTACATGCTCTTTTCCGGATCCAAATCGCTGGCAAGTCGCACCGACTTGATCGCCTCGGTAGGCTTTCCTAGCCTCCAAAAAGCGATGGCAGCTCGCAGGAACAGGTGATCATCGCCCGGAGACAGTTCGACAGCGGCCCGGTAAGCGTCAAGGGCGGCTTTGTTGCTTCCGAGCTCGAGCAAGATTTCGCCCATGTAGAAGTGATAAAAGGAGTCTGTTGGGTTTTCGGCAACCGCGGCTTGGATGGCTTGCAGAGCTTGCTCACGGTACCCAGTCTCGCGGAAGAGCTCCGCCAGTTTCATTTGAAAGAAGGCGTTGTTCGGGTCAGTTTTGAGTGCCCTCTCAAGCTCGTCAATCGAATCTTTCCAACGGCCTTCGCGCTTGTAAATTTGTGAGATAGCTAAGTGGGGTTCAGGCGCGTTGTTTTTCGCTTGAAGAGCACGGAGATATTGTTGGAGCGCCTGCGGTGCCATTTCAGCGGATTCATATGCCCCGCCCAAGGCGAGGAATCGACCCGCGTCTTCGCCCCCTTGCTCAAGGGCTCGCCGAAAGTGTTGGATCGCCTTATCGTAATCTCCCTCGCTTAGGCTCTGACCACCCAACGCCGCGCTTTCTTCTGCGGTTTCGCCAGTTATTTTGCCCGCAAGAGTTGGCTCAATCTTGGTGCCGGGAACTTCGAAACCGAATAGTTCTGCGATTTGACGATAAGAGGGATTCATAAGTCGTGCCTAGGCTAACGCTTGTTCAAAGCGAACGCGGTGAAGACTAGACCGTGAAAACTAAGACTTGTTGTCTTTGTTCATCTGAGCGCCGTAGCGTCGCATGAACTTCTCTACGCGGCCAGCAGTGTCAACCAGCTTCTTGGTTCCGGTGTAGAAAGGGTGACTGAAAGCACTGATTTCAACGTTCACCACGTAGTGCTCCACGCCATCAATAACGCGAGTGTCCTTGGATTTCATTGTGGAAATTCCGGTCCACTGGTGGTCTCCGTCTACATATACAACGGGATAGAGGTTAGGATGGGTAGCGTCTTTCATGGAGTCTTTGCCTTAAATCTAACCCAGATTATGGCATATTCGACACAAAAAGTAAAGGGAGCTAGAAGGTTCCGAACAAGCGGTCACCGAAATCTCCCAAGCCCGGCAGGATGTATTTTCGCGGATCTAACTCGCGATCAAGCGCAGCCGTGACAATACGAACATCGGGATGATCGAGGTTCAGGCGACTGACCCCTTCGGGAGCGGCGATAACGCTTACCATGACAACGCGTTCGGCTCCATTGGCTTTCATAAAAGAGATGGCTTGGGAAGCAGACCCGCCTGTAGCCAGCATCGGGTCCAAACAGAGTACGCGCCGACCCTTTAAATCAGGCAACTTGCAATAATAGCGGTGGGCGACCGCCGTATCATGTGCGCGCTCTAGGCCGATATATCCGACCTTGACGTCATCAAACAACTCGGTTACCGCATCGAGCATCCCGAGCCCGGCTCTCAGAATTGGCACCACTGCCAACCCCTCCCCAAGGACATCGCAATCGGTCGTTTCCAACGGAGTGTCAACTTTCTTGCTCGCCGTCTGAAGGCCCGTGGTCGCCTCCAAAACTAGCATGGTCGTGAGCTTGTGGCAAACTCGCCGATAGTGCTCGGGCGGCGTGAGTTTGTCTCTCAACTCACTCACAAGTTGCTTGGCCAGCGGGTGGCTTATTACGTCTACTGCCAACGGACTCACTTCAAAAGGTTGCTGACAATGGGCATCATCGCCTTCGTCCAGATTTCATAGCCTGATCGATTGGGGTGGAGCAAATCGGGCATGAGCCGCTGCCTCATGGTGCCGTCACGGTTAAGAAAATGATGACCGACATCTTCACAGAACACAGATTTTCCGTCGTGAAGGGCCTGAAACCCTTTGGTTGCTTCGGCGCATGCGCGGCGCCCTGGATCATTGAGGTCCGCGCCTCGCGGGAAGATTCCGAGCAGCAGAATCTTGGCAGCGGGAATGTTCTTTCGCAATTTTCCAACGATCGCTTTGACCCCTTCGCTCGTAGCCGAGGCATTGCTACTTCCGTGACCGATGTTGTTTGTTCCGATCATGATTACGATGAGTTTGGGCTTCAGCCCAAGTAGCTCGCCGTTATCCAGTCGCCACAAAACGTGTTCGGTTCGATCGCCACTAAATCCAAAGTTAGCTGATTTAAGCGGGGCCAAGTGTTGGTCCCACATTGCCTTTCCTTCGCCCTCCCACCCTTGAGTAATGCTGTCACCCAGAAAGGCTACGTCAACACCGCCCTTTTTCGTGACCTCAACACAGTGCTCATGTCTTTGTTTCCACCATTCTTCTCCGAGGCGATGGGCTGGTGTCGTGGCAACGTTTTGGGACATGGCGAGAGCGATGCTTATGGCAATCATTGATGCGAGTTTACTTAATCCATCTTGTCCGACTCATTGGAGCAAGCTCCTACTTGCCGATCAGGGCACGAAACGCAGGAATAGCATCGTAGAGGTCGGCGACCAATCCGTAGTCCGCGAACTCGAAGATCGGCGCATCCCCGTCCTTGTTAATCGCCACAATTATCTTCGAATCCTTGATTCCCGCCATGTGTTGAGTGGACCCCGAGATGCCCGCCGCGATATAAAGATCAGGCGCAACGATTTTGCCCGTTTGGCCAACCTGGAGTTCATTTGCGGCAATCCCACTATCCACGGCGGCTCGAGTTGCCCCAGCGGCTCCGCCGAGGGCATCGGCAAGGCCCCCAATGATCGATTCAAAAGTCGCCGCATCCTTGAGCGGTCTGCCCCCGGAAACTACCACCTTGGCCTGGGTCAGGTCGGGACGCCCCCCGCCTCTCGAGCTTTGGCACGTTATCGTGGCCTTTGAATCCTGGCTTTGAACTGAAAGAGTTTGATTTGGGGCTAGATCTGCCCCCGCGAATCCGGCGGGTCGGAACGTAATCAGCACCGGACCACTCACCACTTCGACCGTTTCGATCATTGTGCCCGCTACAATCGGGCGCTTAAACACGCTGGGTGATTCGCAAGAAATCACATCGGTGATCATGGCCGAGTCAAGCAACCCGGCGACGCGGGCCAACACGTCTTTCGAACGCATGGAGCTTACGGCGACGATGTGGGTGTATGAACCGCAAACGCCAGCGATCGCCTTTGCCAATCCATCGGCTGGCGCGTTATCGTTGGTTACGTCCAGAACGTCGTAACTCGAGCCGATCGCCGCCGCAAATCCGGCGCCTGAATCAGAGCCGGCGAACGCAATAACGAGAACGTTGCTCACGCTAGGGCTCCTGCCGACTTTAGGGCGGCCACAAGTTCTTCAACCGAACCAACCTTACGACCTGCAGCCCGGGCGGGTGGCGCATCAATTCGAACGGTGCGAGTCTTGGGCTGTGAGGTGATTTGGGGGGAGCGCTTCTCGAGCGGCTTGCTTCGAGCGCGGATGATGCCAGGAAGGGCAATGTATCGGGGCTCGTTGAGCCTCAAATCGGTGGTTATCAGACAGGGAAGGGGCATTTGAACGGTTTCTTCTCCGGTGTCGGTTTCTCGAGTTACCGCCACAGATCCAGATCCTATCACGACCTTTGACGCGAACGTTGCCTGGGGCCAATCGAGTCGGGCGGCTAACATCTGCGCAACCTGGTTGCTGTCGAAATCAGTAGCTTGCTTACCCATGATCACGAGATCGGGCGATTCTTGGGCGACAATTGCCTGCAGTTCTTTGGCTATGCCGAGCGAATCGTATTGTGCCGTCGTCTCGACTAGGATGGCCGAATCGGCTCCTATGGCGAGAGCTTTACGTAGTTGCTCTTCGCATTCGGGGCCACCGATAGACACCGCGATGATCGTCACAGAAGAATCACTTTCTTTGATGCGTACCGCTTCTTCCATCGCGATTTCGTCAAACGGATTTATCTCGAACTTAACCGACGAAACATCCATCCCTGAGCCGTCTGGCAGAGGTTTCACTCGAGCGTACGGGTCAACCACCCGCTTTATTGGAACCAAAATCTTCATAGTTATCTGGGCTTGCCAGCCTCAAAATGGTACCCGACCTAGGCGCGAGGCAGGTCTTCAGGATCCGGTTCGACAGGGTAGTTATGGCGGAGAGCAACAGGGGCAGATTTGGAACGCGCCTTTATGTTGAACAGCTCTATTCCCAAGGAAAACGCCATGGCGAAGTAGGTGTAACCTTTCGGTATGTGTTGACCAAATCCGTCGGCGATCAGGTTTGCGCCGATGAGGAGCAAGAAAGAAAGGGCCAATACTTTGATGGTCGGATGGGCATCGACAAAATCACTCAGCTTGCCGACAAACGCCAGCATGATGGCCACCGAAATGATGACGGCGCAAATCATGACTTCGACCTGCTTAACCATTCCTACTGCAGTGATCACGGAGTCGATGCTGAAAACCAGGTCAACAACCAGAATCTGCGCGACAATGGCGGCGAGTGATGTAGCGACTTTGCTCGGGCCGGATTTGTGTTCCTCGCCTTCTAGCTTGCCGTGAAGCTCTTTGGTGGCCTTGAAAATAAGAAACGCGCCGCCCAAGATCAAAATCAAATCCTTGCCAGAGAATCCTCGGCCCAGTGTGAAGAGCGTGTTCTCTAGGCGCATGATCCAGCCAATGGATAGCAGGAAGATGATACGGGTAATGACAGCGAGACCCAAACCCCACTGCCGTGCCTTTGCTTGGTCTTCTTTCGGTAACTTGGCCGAGAGGATCGAAATGAAAACGATGTTGTCAATGCCCAAAACGATTTCGAGAAGCGTAAGCGTGAGCAAGCCAACGAGGGCTTCGGGGGTCAGGAGCTGATCTAGCATGAACGATTTATCAATACGTACAGCTCAGACTAAAGGATACAGTTTAGAGAACAATTGACTCTTCAAATCGGACCCGAACAGCCTCTCGATAGGTTTCGCCAACCCTTGTTGGAGCAAAATCCAAAACCCATCCGTAGATTCGCATGCCGCGAAGCTCTACTTGTATCCGCTCTCCTATATGACATCGCCGATTGGTAAACACTCGAGCGCCAAAAGTAGAGATATCAGCCAAGTTTGCGGGTTCGCTATCGAGGTAGACCTTCTCATCACTAACGATCCTTGGCTCGTTTCGTCGGTTTGTTGCGTGGAGGCCGCTGGGAACGGCGAGCGTAAGTTCGTGGGTCTCTTCGTCTCGGGCTTGAATGGAGGTTTTGAACAAATAGACTCCCTGTGAGATCGGAGCCTCGATCGTTACCGCCTCATTTGGCCTGAGCGGCACATAGTGATTGCGGCTGAGTGGGCAGCTGATGCGCCAGACATTGGCTTCAACGTTCAACAACTTTGCCCGGTACATGCCGGTCGTAGCTCGAATACGGATTGTGGCGCCAATTTCTGGGGGAGAAGTCGCGAATTTGGGCCTCGTCAAGACGTAAGCCACCAATGCCGAAATACAAAACGCGGCGATGAGGAAGCAAATCAGCAGGATTACGTCGTTCACGTTAGGAAGAGTTGCAACTAGCGTGCCAATTTGCCAGAGCTCTCATTTTGATATCGCTCTCGGCCCGCTGAGAGTTTTCTCAATGCTTCTCCGAGCGTGATGTTGGCATCGTCAACTGCATCTTCCTCCCGATCCTTCACAAAGGATTCAAGTTCGGTGGTGGCCTGAATGAGGAGCTTGATTCCCAGGGCTCGTTCGCCGTGAGAGGTCGTATGCTCGGTTGGGGTTGGCAACTCTCCCAGAAACTTCTGGAGACTCTCAAGTCTCATGCGGACTTGGTCAATGTCTTCTTCCAGGGACTTGTCAAGGGAGTTCCTTCGAGCTCGCTGGATTAGGTCCTTGATCGTTTCTGAGCCCTTAAGCGCCGCCCCGTCAAGCAATCCGATTGAACTGAGGTAGAGGCTGCGAATGGCAATCTCATCTTCGCCAAACCCGATCTTTAGGGCCTGATCCAAATCTGCTTTCGCTTTGCCGCCGTCACCATTAAGTGCGAGGGCCAGGGCCCGCTTGAAATGAAGCTCAGCTGTTGGCGAGAGTTCGATGGCTTTGTCAAAATGAGGGATTGCATCGGCGTATTGACCTCGACGAAGACTCACTTCGCCGAGCAATGCGCGGGTTTCGGCTCCGTTTGGCTCGCGCGAAACAGCTTCCTTTAGATCAACTTCGGCTTGCTCCAAAAACCCGGCGGCTAGCCATGCCCGCACGGCAAGGAGGCTGAGCGGGACGACATCGGGCAAGATCGTGGCCGCTCTACGTGCTTGTCCAGCGGCCTCTTGATAGTAGCCGGCCGATAGCAAAACGTTGATTAGCGCACGACGTCGCTCCAGGTCGAGAGGGGCAATATCAACGGCATCTCGCAAGAGTGTGATCGCGCTGGATTTGTCGCCTTTGCCCATAAACTGCATCACCTTGGTCATGAGTTCACTGTTGTCAACCTTCGTCGCAACGGGAGGCTCTACTGGCGGTTTGATGTCGGATTTAATGATCGAAGTTGCATCGGGCGCGCGTGGTTTGGGTGGAAGTGCTTTTAAGGGCCCGGCATAGAGGAGGTCGGACCAAGTTTGGGCAATGGATCTCATCGTGTCGAAGGAGGCATCCTGACCAATACCCTGGATGGTGATCATCCGTGCGGTCAGTTCATCTTGTGTCAGAGTTGTATCTCCGGCCGCCTTGGCCGAGTTCGATTGGATTTGATTGACTCTGGAATCAATAACTGGGTCATTCCAAATTTGCTTTCCCGTCTTAAAGAGTTTAGCTTTGGCGAAAACGGTGGTCGCCTTTCGCCATAGTGTAATTGTCATCACGTAATCGCAATGGAGCTTAACACCAGCAGCTTTTGCGTCCTCTTCGTTGGGGTTATCGCTCCTTGCGACCAATCCTTCTTGGCGCGCGACCCTGAAGAGTGGGTCAGACATCGACCACGCGGTAGGAATCACTCTTCCGTCATCGAAGAGGTTCGATGAGAGCATCATGAGGAGGTTTCCTTCGGGATCAAATGGCGTTTGACCAACTTGCTTAAGTTGAACAATCAGGATGCCCGCTGCTGAAGCTTGCCCAACCGTGAGAGCCAGCGAAACGATAGCAAGTAGGCGGCGGAACATCGTCAACCTCCTAGGTTCTTCAGAGCCTGGTTGACCGAATCAAGTTGTGACTTAGCCTTAGGATCGGATGAGGCCTTGGATTCAAGGTGCGATTTTGCGCTCTTATAGGCAGATATAGCTTCGCTCTTTTTGCCCGATCGCTCGTAGCACATGCCGAGTTTTTGGTTCAGCTTGCCGCGATCACCACCCATTTGGATCGCCCGCTCCAGAGATTTTGCCGCTCCATCGAACTTGCCAACCATCATTTGATCGTTGGCAGATTTCACGACGGCGGTGAGGCCGTTGCCATTCTTTTCAGGTTGTGGGTCAATGAATGTCCCACCGGTTCCCGTGCTCTTGCCTGGTCCCTTACGCGGCACAATCGTGATTCCTCTGGCTTTGTCCTCAGGTTGGGGGTTTTGAGCTGGAGGGTTTGAGCCGCCTTCCGGCTTGGGATCCTCGGTTACTGTTTCGGGCGGCGCTGTTTGACGACTTGGTTCCACCGTAACGGGGCGCCATGCATCTCCAGTTTCCTTAGGGTCTTCTTTGGGGTTAGGCAACGTGGGTGTTCCGCCGCCAGTCAGGGGCGGTCGCTGTGCATTGCTCGCGTCATAATTCCCGCTATTCCCGTTGCCCGCGTTGTTGCCGTTGCCACGGGGGATGATGCGTTTCTCCGGATCACCTTGATCTTCGGTGCCTTGACTTTGAGACTCTGGTGTTTGCGTTCCCGTAGGGTTAGATGGATTTAGCTTCGGAGTTCCAGTGAACGACTCGTTCAAAATGACTGGTGATTCGTTTGAGGCGACCTTTGTTGCGGGCTTAGTGGGTGAGCTGGCAATAGCGAATGCGACGCCCCCGCTAACGAACAAGACAACAACCAATGCCGCGGCCGCTAAGGCAAGTTTTCGATTTTGCGGCGCGGGTTCTTGAGCCTGCCTTGTGATAACGTTACGAACCTGAGTAACTTTGATTTTATCAAGTGCTGAATCAGGATTGAGCTCGACGACACGCTCATAGCACTCTAGTGCTAGGACTGTTTCCCCTTCTCGCTCGTAGAACATTCCAAGCAACGAATGGGCTCCAGCCGCATTGGGGTCGATCTCAAGGACAGACTTCGCGATGAGCTCTGCTTCTTCATTCCGACCCAAGCTGAGAAGCTCGTAGCCTCGGGCCAGCAGTTTCATGTTTTCGTCGCGGGCAAGTTCACGTAGTTGCTCCGAAATTTCTCGACCGCAACTCTTGCAGAAGAGACTGTCCAGCGTGTTCGATGTTTTGCAGTGCGTACAGGTCATGTTTTGTGCCTCGGTTCAGGACTTCTTATATTGTACCGGAGGTTAGATTCAAATCAGCCTCTTTTTTGCTCACTATGGTAAACCTCCCAGAGTCCGGCATATGGATAGACGTTGTAAGCGGCCTCAATTCGCGCAACTGCACGCTGATATCTTCGAAAAACAACTTGTCGAGGCACATTCCGGCACCGCTTGATGCCCAGCCGGTCAAGAAGGGCGGCCATTTGAGCTTGAGTGAGCCGAGCGTGCTCAAGAATATCGGCTACTTCGTTCTTCAGAATCTCCGAGTCGGGATTGCGATTGGACGAGGATCGATAAAAGCGGCCCGCGTGGAGGTCGCGAAAATTGCGCTGAATCAATGTGCGCCCGCGCACGAATGGACGATCTGGACAGTGAGGGTCTGAGGGGATTTTCATGGGTTCCTGTTACAATATTGTAGTAGACGTATATCTACTATATTGTAAACAGCAAATTGAAAACCGTCACCCGGCAAAAATACGGGGAAAATGAAAAATGTGAGCTTAAGATGCGCTGGCAAGGGTGGCCACTACAAGGAATAGCTCATCCACGGGGTTCTCGGCAAAATCCGAGAACTCGGGATACCGACGGTTGGGTGAGAGTTGTCGAATTGCCTCCAACTCTCGTCCCTGGGAGTAGAGCTCAAGGGCGTCACGAAGTCGCTTGCTTCCCTTAAGGTGTGGCGCCAGCATCTTCATGATGGCCTGGTCGCGCGCCATGCCTTCGAGCAGCATGAGTCGGTAAGTCGGTTGCTCAACGCCAAGCACCCGGGCTACGCCTAACAAACATCGCCGCCTTGTAATCATGCTCACGCACTGCCGGGCCTCCTTAAGAATGAGAGGAATGTCATCGCGCGACCCAATCGCACCCAAAGCGTAAGCAACTTCCGAAGCCGCTTCGTCATCGTAGTAGCTCAGAGACTGCCGAACGTAGGGAAGGGCCGATTCGAGTTCCAAATCGGCGACTCCTTCGGCTGCGGCAATTCGCACGCTTGGGGTTGGATCGAACAAGGCATCACAAAATGCTTGGCTTGCTTCCGCTGCCCCTAGGATGCGCAGGGCTTGTAACGAAGCGCGGCGTAGATCGGGGTCGCCGGGTTGCGATCCGGATTCCACAAGAGCTGGAACAGCCCGAGCGTCACCAATGCGGGCCAAAGCTTTCGCCGCGGCCCGCCGCGTGAGCGAACGAGGTGAGCCGAGCATCTTTATCAGCGGAGCTACCGCTTCCGGCGATCCAAGGTGTCCGAGGGCCTCAACCGTTTCCTCCTCAACAAGATCCGGGTGCTCTGTAAGTTGGTGAAGCAATGCCCGCGTTGCGTTCGGGTCGTTCAATCGACCGAGCGCTTGAGCGGCCTCACGCCTAACTCGCGGAGATGGATCGTGGAGCGCCTTTATGATCTGGTCCCCGGCTAAAGACGTGCCCGCATCGGCGACGCTAGCGATGGCCTCGGCGCGTAAGGAAGCGTCGCCGGAACGACTGAGCGCTCGAAATGCCTTAAGGCCCGTAGGCGTTACGGTGGTCAACTCCCTTAGCGTTTGCTTGATTTCGGTGGCGCCTTCTTCTTTTACGGGAAACAAGAACCAGATTGACAGGAACCGGATGACCATCGTTAGGAGAACGACGCCCTTGTAAGCGACGGCAGCAGCCGCGGTCGTAACAAAAGAAGCAAAAGCCTGAGCCCCCAACATCGGAGCCGCAAACCCGACAACGGATTGCACGGCAAGGGCGAGGCTCATGTAGTTCGCCCGTTGCTCATCTTTGGCCGTTGAGAGCATGATATTGTATTGGCACAGCGCCACGCCGGCCCACGTCGCGCCGATCAGCAAGTGTGCGGGCAGAAGCACCCAAGCGTTATAGATGTCGCTGTCGGGTCGGCACGCGAGCCACACGGCGGGGGTAACGGTGAGTCCAAATCCCGTGATCGCGAGAACCGGACGATTCCCGTATTTATCCGCTAGAAATCCCCAGAATCGCGCGCTGATGACATTGCCCATCGCGTGCATGAATCCTGCGCAAAGGATGATGGAGTAGGGAAGGTGCAACTCCTTGATGGCATAAGCAGAGAAGAGGTTTCCCGGTAGCGCTTGACCAAAAACAAACAGCGCCAAGAAGATCATCACCGCTCTGAAGCGCTTGTCAGCCAGCGGGAGTTTTAGGGCGTCAACAGCGGTACGCATCGAGACTTTCTGGGGTTCTTCTCGCACGTGATCGTGCATCTTCACGAAGTAGATAAAGCTCGCGGCTGCACAAATGGAACCCGCTCCGAACAGGATCGAAAAGCCAAGTTCTTCCTGGCCCGACTTCTTGAAAAAGTCCAAGACTGTCGCTCCGATGAGGCCTATGGAAGCGCCAGTCGCGGTGAGAATGGCGTTGCGGCGAGAGAAGAAGAACCCGCGTGAACTCACCGGCACCAAGCCCGAAACCCACTCGTTGTAAACGGGGTTCACGATCTGCGAACACGCCGCCGCCGTGGCCACACAAACAACCAGAACCGTTAGCTTAACAGGGTTCGCTAGAGGCACGAATGGTAGCGCAATGAGGGGCAAGTGGAAGACCCGCCAAAGCAGCCCGCCGGGTAAAACAAACCGCTTCATCGAATGCACGGATCGCCCCCAAATGCCCCCAGGAATTTGCAGGATTCCCAGGAGAGCAGGAATCGCGCTTACAAGGTTGATGATGTAATCGCTACCGCCAAGCATGGCGATAAACCCAGTAAGAAACGCGCCGCCCACCAGCGTCGCAAACGCCGTAGCCAGCGCCCCATCCGCATTCGCTGCTCGCAGCGTTTGAAGATTTTGCAGACGGTTTTCAGTGGCCACAGGCAGGAATCAGTTTACCGGCGATCCCGTGGCATTGGCATCTTGCCAATGCGTGCCAAAGGCTTCTAGCCTTTGAGCCAGACACCCTCTCCCCGCATAAGGAAGAGGGTCAGCGATGTTCGTGCACCGGGGTGAGGGTGAAGGGAATCGTTCCAAGCGACGGAACTCGCCGCCAAGCCACGAGGGACAGGGGCTGGCTTGTGACCCTGTGAGAGCTCAGTAAATTCTGATTACTATCAAAAGCGAAATTGGAGTCTCGTGCACTAAGGGCCGGGGTCCTCAGAACCTTCTCGCAGCGAGTTGTTCTTGGCATTCTTCTGCTCTTCCATGGCGCGAGTTTCAGCCTTGCTCTTCGCTAGGAACCATATTGCCAGGCTACCCATGATTGCGAGCATCATCATTGCTTCAGTACCGGACCTCGCCCGGGCGGAATAGTGTTCGAAAGCTTGGAGCATCATCATGCTGACCGCGAAGGTGCAAGCGATCCATGCCAAAACCCAAGCGCCCGGCTTGTGCCACCAACCGTCGGGGAGCTTAGGTTCAACCCACGCAGGCGCCAGGTCTTTCTGCGACGATTCTTGGGCTTCTTGTAGGCTGCGCTGAAGAAGTCTAAGGAGTTCTCCCTCATCGAGCTCAAGCGTCTTAGTGTTGATAACGATCGGCGTCCTCAGCATCTGCAAGTTTGCCCAGTGAATATATCTAACAAAAAGATTCCCCTGCTTTAAAAATCTGTCGGGATCTTCGACCTGAATGTAGATCGCACCTGTGGTTTTGGACGATGCCTGGATAGCCAAGACTTCGAGCCAAGCGATAAATGTGGGCGTGGGTCCCGTCTTGTCCAGAATGCCAGACGGTGTTAGGATCAGCCCCGGCCCTTTATCGAGCAACTTTGGAAAGATAACTAAGACCAAGAACAGAGCCAAACCACCACCCAAGCCTAATCCGATAAGCTTGCGGTAGGCAAAGCTAAAGCCAGGATGGTAACTTTGCAGCGTACGCTCGTCGAGCACGCCAAACCAAACCAGGCCAACTGCGAATGCTCCGCCAATAACGAGCGCATTCAGCAGCTTGCTCCGGCTAAGCCCAATCACAGTTTCACCCGACATGACTTCGACGGTTTACCCCAACCTCAAGGCTGACCGTCTTTCTAACGAAACAGCCCAGGCAACGCTGGTTCAAGACCGGACATCTAAACATGCGGTGGTCCTGGATCGAACCGAGGAGCCAATAAGGTACCAAGAGGGCGAACAAATAGAGCGGACTGGGCCCCCTTGGAAAAATCAGGAGAGGAACAAAGTAAACAGGAATGGCAAGGATCAAAAACACGGTAAGAAGTGCTCTGGCCATATGCAGCCGATGACCCCACGCTGTGGTTTCGGAGCCCAACCGCTCCTGTACCAGGTTTTCTCCGCATTCTGGGCAAGTCTTTAGCTCAACCATCCCTAACCCTGCCCCCCATGGAGCGGCGGTTTCATTCTACCGAAAGCAGAGACTCAGCGAGAGCCACGAGGGACAGGGGCTGGTTCGTGCCCCTGTGAGGGCCTTGCGCATTGGCGTTACCCAATTACTCGGGCCCGGCCCAGCAAGCCCCGCTCTTGACTCCGAAATCAGCCCTTCGGCGAGGGCTCACCGCAATTCGGTCACCGAATTGCGCTCTCCGATCACCGAATTCCGAAATTCGCTTACCGTGAATCTGACCCCACCCATCGAATTCTGCAATTCCCTCACTGAATTGCGATCACCGACAACCGAATTGCGAAACCCAGCCACCGAATTGCGGTCGCCGCTAACCGAACCGCGAAGTTCGCTCGCTAAATTTCGGCAGTTTGAACCTAAGGCAGGGAAATTGCCAAGCAAATCACTCGGCGGGAAGCACCGCGCCACAGTAGCGACACTCTGAAACCATCCGAACAAGCAGCGGCCTCCTTGATCTCGGGCCGTTTGAGGGCGTGGTAGAATCCGAGACAGATGGTAGTGGCGAACATCGTTCGGCATACTTCTTGGGAGTTCCGCCAACGATGATGGCCTTTCACTTTTTTGAGGTAACTCACCGCAGAATTACAAGCAGCGCCATACAGGCAGGGCCGGTGTATGGCACGAGAGACCCGAAGGGACTCTAAGGCGACGAATGGCGCAAGGTGCACGTAGCTCACTGCATTCGACTTTCGGACTGGAGTGATCTGAGCCGGGAGTTTAGCCATTTCATTTCGCTATCCGGAATCGGATAGGGTAGTCCGATGTGTGGAGATCTAAGAGTCGCCCCGTTCGAATGCACTTCACCGTATGTGGTGTGCTTCCCGTCCCGGTCTACTAGAGCAACCGAGAGGGCCCCAGTCATGGCATTCAGCTCATAGGCAGCTAAATCCATTTCCAGCGAAAGGTCGTTGCGACAATTCTGGGCTAACTTACCTTTTGGTAGGAACCCGTTATTTGCAAGAAACCTAAGAAGCGTGCCACCACTTGGATTTGCCCGGGATACTTTAACCAGCGGAACTGACCATTCGGGCCATAACCTATTCCCTCTTTTAGCCAATGCGCACAGCCAGGCACTTTCAGCTTTTTCGTGTGGAGAAACGGTTAGTTGATACCTCCTTGACGAATCTCCGAATTCATACAGCATCGTTGTCCTCGGGGAAGGACTGTTACGTATGATCCCGACCCGATAGTGCTTCGGCAAGTCATCGCTATCACCAAAATGTTCTCTGGCCCATCCCAATTCGGCATAGTCGCGTGCCATGCTGGCTGTCGGAGTACGCATAGGCAGATTTAGCCCAGGGCGTTGAATTACTTCAGGCGATGGTTGCTTGAAATCGCATGAAGCTGCCAAAATGATAGCCATTCCTAGGGTGATTCTAAAAGCAGTCTGCATGATCGTAAACTCTCCGACAACTCAATTTTAGGCAGCTCCGCGTCCTCGCGCCATTCGCCGCCCTTGGCCGAGTGGCGCTTGATTGTATTCTCTCCAAGACCCCTGATCGTGATTACGATTCTTCATTCGGGATTCCTAGGTGGACTTTACCTACAGATTCGCCATACAGGCAGGGCCGGTGTATGGCGCGAGGGACCCGACGCTTCTCCCTAACAATCCGCCCAGCCATATTCGAAACTCGTGCTTTCATCGCCACAGGTACACTTCACCTATGAGCCGGGCACCTTAGGCCCGGCTCGGTCATTTCGTTCCCCGCTTCCAAATGCTGCGCACTGGAAAGTTCTCTCGGTAGTACTTGAATTCTGGGCCCGGGCCCCCTACCATCCCTGACCCTCCCATTTGGATGCGGAAAACTCGCGTATCGAACCCGAAGTCACGTCCATCGAAAATAAGAGGGAACTGCATGGGCGCTCCCGTCAGTCCATTCTTCTTCGCCTCAAACTCTCCCAGGATGGACCAGCGATGAGAAGCGCCGCCTCCACGTCTGTCGTACACGTCACATTCAAACAGCGCCCTCACAAGCAGCGCTGTTCGGTCGGCAATCGAATCCTGGGCAAAATTGACGCGCGGGCTCCCGGGAGGAGACGCACTCTTGCCCGTTGAATCGACAATGCTGGCAAACACCCTCATAGAGACCGGGCGGTCCCAGCCCCCCATGTAAACGTCCTGGATGATCGCAAGCGCGGTCTGTATATCATCCAGCTGCAGCCGGCAGACCGCCCTTAACCCAGATGTCATGTACCTATCGAGCGCTCGCCGCCGAGGATCAATCTCAGGCACGTCTCGCAAGCGGGAGTAGTGACTTGGGTCAGGAATAGCCAGAAGCAACCTGATCACTTCATCGCGCCGGATGTCGGAATCCATGATTAGAGTAGCGACCAAACCGGGCAGCATCAGAAGATGTCTCCTTTGCACTTTAGGCAGCTCCGCGCCCTCGCGCCATACGCCGCCACTTGGCCGTGTGGCACTCTCGTAGTTGCAATCGTGCCAATGGATTCGCGATTACGATTCTTCATTCAGGATTAAGGCAGCTCCGCGTCCTCGCGCCATACACCGGCCCTGCCTGTATGGCGCTCTTGTAGTTAGGTTCAAATCGCCTCCATAATCCCATGTTCTTCCGTCCATCCGCTCTCCATAACAGCATCGATGAGCGCCAAGGACAATCTATTATACGAGGGCATTGCCCGGCGCGCACCGGGTTTAGGTGAATCGTGCGAATGCAGCGCCAAAAGAGTCCCTTTACTGCGGACACGGGCGGGACGCGCCGTGGAAACCTTGGGCGAGACGCCCTAGCCACGGGACACCCCCTGCCTCCAATCCCCACGGAGGGGCGAGGGGGTTAGGTCGTCTTTAAACTCATAGCGCTTGAACCTACGCTACGCTTTTTCCTCTCTTTTTTCACACAAGGCCCTAAGGAGTCGGCATGATCTTGCCAAAGCTATAGTAGAACTGCCGTAACCACCCGGTAAATCTACTCTAAGGAAACATAAAGACATGGCTATCGTGCCCTCATCAAAATCAGGACTCAACACTTGGGCGCAAGCTCACGTTAATGCATTCACAACCAACGCGGTTGCGATTGGTTTGACCCCGGCTCAGGCCACAACTTTCTCCACCGCCAGTGCCGCGTATAACACGACGATTCTGGCGCAAGAGGAGGCCTATGATAAGGCCCGAGCGGCTACGGAAGCGATGGAATCAGCCGAGGCGACTCTTCGCGCCGTCGCCAGCGACACGCTTTCGATTATCAAGGGCAAGGCCAACAGCAGCGCGAATCCGAGCTCAGTTTATGGCTTGGCTCAGATTCCTTCGCCATCAGCTCCAAGCCCCGCTGGCCCTCCAACCGATGCCACTAACGTGGCCGCGACGCTAAAGAACAACGGCGCGATCCTCATTACTTGGGAAGGCACCTTGGCAAAAGGCCAGTTCTTCTCGGTTTGGAGAAAACTGTCGACCAACAACTGGGATCAGATCGGAGTTGTGGCGGCGAAGAAGTTTGCCGACAACACCCTGCCCATCGGCTCCTCAAGCGCGACCTACATGGTGCAATCGCACCGCGGCGAGCAAAGCTCGTTTGGTAGCGAGCCCGTTCAAATCGTGTTCGGTTCGCAATCGTTGCCGCAGGCAGCTTAGCGTAAACTCTTCCCGCCCCTTCCGCTTCTTTTGTTGCGGGAGGGGCTTCTTACTTTTTGGGGCGTTCGGTTTCTCCCCCTTCAAGGGGGAGTCCTCGCCGCTCCTGCGTGCGAGGGTGGGGGCTTGGTCTCTCTCCTAGTTGCGGCTGGGAGTATTTAATCCCTCCTCTTCGCTCAACCGGAGTTGGCGAAGGAAGGGAAGTCACTAAAGAGCTTCCACCAAAATCGCCGTCGCTTCGCCGCCACCAATGCATGGTGTACAAATCGCATACTTCCCGCCGCGTCGCCGAAGCTCATAAAGCGCCGTCAAAATCAAACGAGCTCCCGTCATCCCAATCGGGTGCCCGAGCGCAACCGCTCCGCCGTTCACGTTCAGCTTGTCATAGGAGATCCCAACCTTCTGGGCAACCACCATCGCAACCACCGCGAACGCCTCGTTCACTTCAAACAAATCCACATCGCCAACCGAAAGGCCCGAAGATTCGAGGAGCTTTTCGATGGCGAAAGCGGGGGCGGTTGTAAACCATTCGGGAGCTTGGGCGTGGGTTGAATAGCCAACTACGCGTCCCAGAGGCTTCAGTCCCTTCTGATCGGCAAACGAAGCGGACGACAAGATCATGGCGCATGCCCCATCGTTGATCGAACTCGCGTTCGCCGCCGTCGTGACCCCTTCCTTTGAGAACGCGGGCCGAAGCGAGGCAAACTTTGCGGGGTCGCCTTTCCCCGGTTCTTCATCTGAGGAAACCAAAACCGGATCGCCCTTTCGCTGGGGAATCGAGACCGAAACGATCTCGTCATTAAACTTGCCCGCGGCCTGGGCTGCGGTGGCTCTCTTATAGCTCTCGCCGGCGAATTTGTCCAAATCTTCGCGGCTAAAAGAAAACTCTGCCGAAGTTGCATCGCCGCAATTGCCCATATGGCAGTTGTTGTAAGGGTCCCACAGCCCATCGTGGATCATCATGTCCGTGATGGTGCCGTTGCCCATTCGGTAGCCCGAACGCGCTTTATCAAGGAAATAAGGAGCATTGGACATGGATTCGAAGCCCCCGGCCAAAACCACCCGAGAGTCGCCCAGTTTGATTGCCTGCGCCGCAAGCATCGCGGCTTTCATGCCTGATCCGCACACTTTGTTGATTGTGAGCGCGGGAATTGAGTTTGGCAAACCGGCGCCAATCGCAGCTTGTCGCGCGGGAGCTTGGCCCAGACCACCTTGCAACACGCAGCCCAAAATCACTTCGTCAACCTCTGCACCCTCAATGCCAACCCGCGCTACCGCTTCGCGTACGGCGATCGAACCGAGTTGCGGTCCAGAAAGTGAAGAAAGTGATCCTGCAAAAGAACCAATTGGGGTGCGACAACCGCCAAGAATAAAAACGTCTTCCATTGCTCCTATAAGGGTACCGCCTTGCATTAGCCGATGATTAAGTTAATTGCTTGCAAAACCCTAGATAATTGGGCTCGGGTAAGGGTTTAATCTAGGTTCATTCCATGTCACTTGGTTTTCTCGTTGCATTTCTCAGCCATCCCCACCTAAACACTGCATTTTATGCCGATCAATCGATTCCAAAGCGATACCACGGTAGGTCGATCCTCAATAAGCCGGCGGGCTTCAACGAAAAGGTCGTCGCACTGACCTTTGATGATGGACCTGAACCAACGGTCACTCCCCAGATCCTCAAAACTTTGGAAAAAGAAGGCGTCAAGGCAACGTTTTTTGTGATCGGAAGCTATGCAAAGCGCCACCCGCAGCTCGTTTTACAAACTGCGCAAGCGGGGCACGTAGTTGGAAGTCATACATGGACTCACAAAGCAAATCGATCTCGCCAGCAGGCTGGCCCTGAGGTTTGGTGGACTGCGAAGACAATCTATCGAGCGACGGGCGCATGGCCCGCCGTTTTTCGACCGCCCTATGGGCTAGATAAGGGTTGGACCGCTCGCATTGCCCGAGCTGAAGGCTACCCCAGCGTCCTATGGAACAAGTCAAGTGCTGACACCGCGCGAAACGCGACGGCCGGGACCGTCTACTGGAACTCCGCAACCAATATCAGACCAGGTGATGTGATTCTGTTTCATGATGCCATCGGCAAGGCTCACACCGCTGCTGCGATTCCGAAGGTGATTGCAACTTACAAGAAGCATGGCTACGAGTTCGTGACCGTTCCCGAGATGTTACGCCGATGGGATGCCTTTGCAACTGCGAAGTGGGCAGAAAAGTATGCCAAGCAAAAGAAGCTGGCCGCTACAAAGCCTAAGCAATCAGCGCCAAAGATTTAAGCAAGTCTAGCCCACTTGTCGGCTTCCACAAGTGACTCAAACGTCGCCGGTTGAGCCACGTGTTGTGCCATCTTTTCTGCGACAAGTTCTGTGATTTGCAAGAAGCCGATCTCGCCTGCAAGAAATCGGGCAACGGTTGCTTCATTGGCGGCATTCATCACGCACGGCATGGTTCCACCGATTCTCGCCGCTTCGCGGGCAAGGCGAAGAGCAGGGAATGTTCCGTGGTCCACCGGTTCAAAGCTCAAGTTAGGTGTGTCAACCGGATTCCAAGGACGTAGTTGCGCATCTAGGCGCTCAGGATAGAGCAAGGCATATTGAATCGGCAAACGCATGTCGGGCCAGCCCATTTGCCCAAGCGCGCTACCATCTTTAAACTTGACGATGGAGTGAACAACCGACTGAGGGTGAACCACCACTTCCACGTGTTCAATGGGGACATCAAAAAGCCACTTCGCTTCGATCGTTTCCAGACCTTTGTTCATCAGGGTCGCCGAGTCAATGGTGATCTTCCCACCCATCTTCCAGGTCGGATGATTGAGAGCCTCTTGGACGGTTATGTGAGCCAGGTCTGAGCGGCTTCTTCCTCGAAATGGCCCGCCACTGGCGGTTAAGATAAGCTCGCCAATCTGATCCGTGCGATATCCTTGCATGCATTGAAAAACTGCCGAGTGCTCTGAGTCAATCGGCGTCATGGTGACCCCGTGCTCCTTTAGAGCGGGCATAACAATCTCGCCCGCCGCCACCAGAACCTCCTTTGAAGCGAGGGCAATGTGCTTCTTGGCTCGAATGGCGGCCAGAGTTGGCAACAGACCGACAACTCCTGCCACCGAAATGACGACGATATCAACATTGTCGGCTGTGGCCAGGTCGCACATCGCGTCAATTCCCGCCGGTAAGTCGAACTCTTTCGCCGCCGCTTCATCGAAGAGAGCAAGCTTAGAGACGCCGAATGCTTGGGCTTGCTCGCGAAGCTTCCATCCGTTGCTTGCCGCCGCCAGAGAAACCACCTTCAGGTGTTCCGGCAATCGAGCGATCACGTCGAGCGTTTGAGTGCCGATGCTCCCAGTCGAGCCGAGAATGCAAACCCTTTTCACTTAAGCGAGCTTGGCCTCAGGAGTTGATGGGGGTCGCTTCCTTTTAACTTGTCATACTCGCCGTAAACCGGGTTCGGAATGATAATCCATTCGCTACCCCATTTGTCGATTCTTGAGTCAACCGCCTTCGCGCGGTTTGAAATCGCCGCCCTAACTTCACCGATATCCGATGGATTTTTGATGGAAGGCACTGCAAACTCCTCAGAAAGATCCCGCAAGTTATCGCCCAAAAGCATGAGAATCTGCCTACCTTCGGCGGCTTTGGCCCGTCTCTCTGTCTTGTTCGAGGATGAACCTTCTTCGCGCAGGAGTAGCCTGTTTTCAATATTCGCCGTGCTTATCTGGAGCAGCCTCAACGCCTCAACGGTAAAACTTCTGTTTTTGGCCCACCGATTACTGATATACACGACTTCCACTCCCAACCTCTCAGCTTGCTCGACAAACTGCTTGGCACCAGGGATGAGGCGCACATCGCTGGGAGTTTGTTCGTATCGTTGCCAATCGGCCTCGCTGTATGCTTTGCCCTCTCGATCTAGATAGGCTTGAAATGACCCGTTATCGAGAACGGTTTCGTCGAGGTCCATAATGATCGCGGGTTTCTTCGCGCCCGGCGTTCTCGCCATCTCCGATCGAAACGCGCGCACTTTTAATTGCAGCATTGCCTCTGCCCATCCGTACGTTTGTAGACAAGCCGCTCGAAATTCGGCCGAATTTTGCATGTAGAGGTTAGCTTGCAAAAGTGGCTCTTGCGGGTTTGGGCGTTGCAAAGAAAACCCAATTCCTACCCCCGCCGCGAGAGCCACAAGCGTTGTTCCTTTGAATCCAATCACAAGGTGGAGGATACCTGCCGGTTGCCCTCAGTTGAGTTCGATGAAGTGCTCCCACGTTTTACGCGGTCGACGACGACGGTACAAGCCGTCTCCGTCGCGCTGTGAACCCAATTCGACCGAAGTAGTATTCCCTTCATAAGTTGTGATCCAACGGTGTGTCACGCCCGCAACGATGCCGATGTGACCCGAACCGTCTGGGTTGAGCCAGAGCGCGAGGCTCCCTCTTCGCGGCTGAACCCGGAGTCGCTGGTTGGTCTTTGCCCAACGGTACCAAGAGATGACGGCGGCTTCTCCCTTCTTTGGTCCAATCGCTGCACACGCCACTTCGCATGCGAAGTTGATCGCAGCCGCACACCATGGGAACCCTCGTCCTAAACCGGCACAATCCAGAATTGCCTCAACCCACGGACCGCGGTTTGTTCCAGATTCCTTGACCCGAAAGTCTAGGGCAAGAGTTGACATGGCCAAGAGCACGCGTTCGCCGGTAGGCATTTGTGCGTAGTTCGGGTAGCGCTTGGTCAGAAGTGATCGCACCGATTGGATGTATTGGGTTGTAGTCGTTTTCATCAACGAAATTAGCGCGCAAATCACCAGATATCACCCGGCAATGAGAGAATTTCACCGTAATTGAAATGTGAAGCTGACTTAACGGCGTCCGGCGCTCTTCAGAAGTTCCAGTCCAGGCATCGCATGTCAACTCGAAAGCTTTGCGACGGTCGGGTCAAACACGCCTGTTTTCTTAAAGTGTTCTAGTCGCTTTTCAACAACGACCGCATATTTCGGAGCGATCTCGATCAGGTCAGCCGTGTTCATGCTGAAGAGCTCGTTCGCCAAGCCAACGCCTCTGGCAGCTACCAGAGTTTCAAATTCTTGACGTGTCACCCCGTGGTCGTTGGGTGAGCTTTTTGCTCCGTCCCACATCGCCGCATCGGTTTCAACACCTTTGTTACGAAGATAGAAGCTTGAAATAGCGAAATCCAGAATCGGCCTCCCAAGCATGGAGTCATCAAAATCGAACACAGAAAGTTTCCCGCGAAGCCACTTAGCGTTGCCGGGGTGAAGGTCATAGTGAATTGGAATCAACGGTTCTTTCATCACACGCGCCATGATGAGGTCGGCTTCTTGGTAGACATCTCGAAACAAGCTGTGGTCTAACGCCGGTGCATTTTGATCCAGAGTGTAGGATCGGTTAAACAAGCTGTTCTTTAGAGGTTGGAGCTCTGCTCCTGTCGGGAACTTGAACTTGGCGGCGTGATTGTGCAGGACGCGAAGTGCCCCGCCAAAGGCATTTGCGATCACCGGATTCATCCGGTCTCCGGCGAGTGGGCCTGATAACCAGCTATACAAGACCGCGTGCATGTCTTTGCCAAGAAATGTGTTGGCAATCGTTGCCAAAAAGCCCCCTTCCAAAGTAGGCTGAGGAGCCGGAACTTCTAACGCAGTTTGCGATCCGAGCGCGCGCACCCAGGCTAACTCGCCTTTTAGTTCTTCCACACTCCGGTGTGAGTTGGTGTTCAGGCGTAGAGCAAACCTCAAGCCGTTGTTTTGGGTCACGGCGAACGTCGAGTTAAACCCGTGGTTGAGCAAGCTGACGCTTGCATCCTCAACCCCAAATTGCCTTAGGGCTGCAACTGCGAGCGGTCGCAATCGTGCGATTTGACTCCTTCTGCTGAGTTCCGAAAAGTTCATAAACAAAAACGCCCCAATGTAGTCATTGGGGCGTGACTATTAATCTTAGATTAATAGATGTTAGTGATGGTGCCAGCACCAACGGTTCGGCCACCTTCTCGGATAGCGAACTTAGAACCTTGCTCCATCGCGATTGGGGCGATGAGTTCGATGGTCATCTGGACGTTATCGCCAGGCATCGACATTTCAGCCTTTTCGCCGCTCGAAGATCGAATCTCCTTGATGTCGCCGGTAACGTCCGTCGTTCTAAAGTAAAACTGCGGTCGGTAACCAGGAACGAATGGAGTGTGTCGTCCACCCTCTTCTTTCGAGAGGACGTAAACTTCGGCATCAAACTTCGTGTGAGGCTTGATTGAGCCGGGCTTACAGCAAACCATACCGCGCTCGATCGAAGTTCGATCAACGCCACGGAGGAGAAGTCCGACGTTGTCGCCCGCTTCACAATAGTCAAGCGTCTTTCGGAACATTTCAATCGCTGTACAAACCGTCTTACGAGTGTCCGTGATACCAACGATCTCAACTTCTTCCATCGACTTGAGCTGACCGCGCTCAACACGACCGGTTGCAACGGTTCCACGACCAGTAATCGTGAATACGTCTTCAACCGCCATGAGGAATGGCTTGTCTTTATCTCGCTCTGGTTGAGGAATGTGAGCGTCAACCGCATCCATGAGGTCGAAAATCGGCTTGAACGCAGGATCGTCAACCGGCTTATCGCTTGCCAACGCTTCGAGAGCCTTAACTGCCGAACCCTTAACGATCGGGCTGCCCTTAAATCCAAACTTCTCAAGAAGGTCGGTGATCTCCATTTCGACGAGCTCGATCAGCTCATCATCGTCAACCAAGTCAACCTTGTTGATAAATACGACGATGTATGGAACGCCAACCTGACGAGCCAAAAGAATGTGCTCGCGAGTTTGGGCCATCGGGCCGTCGTTACCAGCCACAACCAAAATCGCGCCGTCCATTTGGGCAGCACCCGTGATCATGTTCTTGATAAAGTCAGCGTGACCAGGACAGTCAACGTGTGCGTAGTGTCGCTGATCCGTCTCGTACTCCTGGTGGGAGATGTTGATCGTAATACCGCGTGCCTTTTCTTCGGGCGCGTTGTCAATCTCATCGTAAGCAACCTTCTTAGCGAAGCCCTTAAACGCGAGGGCGCCAGTGATGGCAGCCGTGAGTGACGTCTTACCGTGGTCAACGTGACCAATCGTGCCGATATTGCAGTGCGGCTTTTTCCTTTCGAATTTAGCTCTTGCCATTTCTGTTTTTCTTATAATCCTTCTTTATTTTCAGTGAAGTGCGGGGGTTGTTCTCCTCTCCGCGCCGCCCACCCTTGCCACTGAAATTGGATGGTCGCGCCGAGATTTTACCTCAAACGAGATTTGTAGTTGTGGGACCTTTGAATTATAAAGGATGTATCCCTAGCCCCACATCCACAAGGCGAGGTCACCGAGCGTTGTAGCCCCGCTTTGAACGGTCCATTTTGTGAGCCGGCCCGCAAAACCCCACTCATGCAAGATCGTGTAAGTGATGAGCCGATCGCGGAATCTAGGCTCGGTAGCCGGGTTAAGTCCGTAACCCTTCAAGAACTCGGCAAAGAGGGAGCGGTCCATCCCAAACAGATCGTGGTGAATCGGGATGAAATCATAAACGGGGTCGCCGAGCTTGGCATCACCGAAGTCGATGAGCCCAGTAATCGCACCGTCGTTCACCAAAATGTGAGAGCCGTCGAGATCACCATGAAGCAATACTGGCCAGCCTGAAACGACTCCGGTTGGGCTCATCCTCAGAATTTCTTCGTAAACGGGAATAACCGCCAACTCTGGTTGATTAGAAACGAGTTGGTGTTGGCGGGTAAGGAACTCCGCAAATCCTTTGGGCCAAATGCTTTGATAAGTTTGCGAAAGGTCGCCGCCCGGCACCACCTGGTGCATTCGGCGCAACATCGAGCCGAGTTCAAAAGCAAAACGGTGCCGTTCGACCGTGGTCAACGAGGGCCACATGACCTCTAATGTCCGTCCGTGCATTCGCTCAAGCAAAACCCAGGGCCACTTCCATTCGCGCTCCAGAGGCTCGAGATCGCCCTTGGAGATGATCCTCGGCACGGGTATTCCACTCTCCAGTTGAAGCGCCTTGAGGGCGGCCACTTCCATTCCACGACTCTCCCGCCCACCAAAGAACGGCGTGTAAATCTTGAGCACTTTGTCCGCACCAAACCAGAAGTTGGCGTTTGTCCCGTCTTGCTCAATCGAAGTCATCGGCTCGATCGAAACCTGATTCTGCCGAAGAGCCTCTTCAACTAACGGTTGCCAAAACGAGGCGTCTCCGCGAACTTTTCGGTAGTGGTCCTCAACGAGGAATCGGATTGCCATAAGGTCTTAACCAAAGACGTCGTTGTTGGGGATAATGACGCTATGACAATTTACATCTCCGCCGACATGGAGGGAATCACCGGACAAGTAACGTGGAAAGCCTGCGGTGCTCCCAGCAGCGAACACTACGATTTCGCATTTGCCCGACGCATGATGACCCACGATGTAAACGCAGCCATTCGGGGCGCTCGTCGTGCGGGAGCGACTCGGGTTGTGGTGAAAGATTCCCATGGAACCAGCCGTAACCTTCTGATTGACGAACTTGAACCAGGGATTGAACTCATTTCCGGTGAGGGCGCCGGATCCGATGGCATGATGCACGGAATCGGCGAAGGATTCGACGCAGCTCTTCTTGTTGGATACCACGGCATGGCTGGAACAGATCGCGGCGTGATGGAGCACACAATTACGGGCGGCGTTCATCGAACCTGGATCGGCGACCAAGAAGTTGGCGAAATGGCGCTTTCGGCCCTGGCCTGTGGAATCTACAACGTTCCTATTGTTATGGTTAGCAGCGATGAGGCTGGTTGCCAAGAAGCCTCAGCGTTCTTCGAGGGTTGTGCGACGGCCGCAACGAAGGTGGGTTACGGTCGTTACATGGCGAGGTGCCTGCATCCGTCGGAAACTGGCCCGTTCATCGAACGCGCCGCCATGGAGGGCATCGATAAGCGGGTGACTGTGGGCCGATATCTGCCGACTTCACTGATTGCGAGAATCGAGTTCAATCGTCAGGAAGAAGCCGACTTCGCCTGCCGAATGCCCGGCGCAAACAAACTCGACGCCTATACGGTCCAATACGAAGGCAACTCCCTAGAGAACCTGCATCGAGGAATCCGTATGCTTATGTCTTTGGGAATTGGCGCGCGTTGAGGCCCTTTTTGTTAGTTGGAGGGTTCGCATTCCGAGCGGTAAAGCTAGCGATACTTTGGAAAGTTCGGAAGTTCGGGGGTTCGGATGCCGAACGGCAAACCACCGAACTTCCCCAAGACCCCTAACAACAAAAGGAAGAAATCTTGAATCCAAATTCAAGTTTGATTGAATTGTTATTCGAGTTCAAAGCGATACGCTTTTCCAAGGATTTGGTGCCAGCAAGGCTGCTAGAACCAGATTGACCATTACCAGTTATTGTAACGTGCCGCTCGTTTCGTTCAACGGATTTAGTCGGGTAGAGTTGCATATGGGGTCGGCTCGATCGAAAATCATCGGCGTTATCGCCTTCGTTCTGATTGGAATCACTCTCTTCAATCCCATTAATAGTCGCATCACGCGCCTTCTCATGATCCTTGCATTGCTAGCTTTATGGGTTGGGGTGGTTTGGATATGCAAATCAAAACGAGCAAAGTGGATCGCCGGGCTCTTGCCGTTGCTGTTGCTGTTCCCATTTCTCCTTCCTGGTCGTACGGTTGATGTCGCCAAACTTCGAGCCGATTACCTGGCGAATCTCCGCTCAACCACCGGCGCGGTTTATCTTTGGGGAGCCGAATCGGGCCGAGCGATTGATTGTTCGGGGCTACCCCGGCTGGCACTTCGACGCGCCTACTTGCGCCAAGGGATTGATACCATGAACGGAAGCGCACTGCGAACATTCCTCTATCAGTGGTGGAATGACGCGAGTGCAAAGGCTTTGGGCGACGGCTATTTGGGTTACACCGTGCCCCTGAAGACAAAGGGTCAAATCAAAGACATGAGTTATGACGAACTTCAACCCGGCGACCTCGCCGTCACAAGTTCAGGCGCCCACATCCTCGTGCTTCTGGGTGGGGAAGAGTGGATCCAAGCCGACCCAGGCGTAGGTCATGTGGCAATATTTAACGGTCGGAGTGATGAGAACACGTGGTTCAGAACGCCGGTGACAACCCACCGTTGGTCAGTGTTTAAGTGAACTGAGATTCAACTGGTTGGGCGACAAAATACACTTGGCTCGTTCTGGCGGAGTATCCTACCCCTATGCTTCTGCCACTTCTTGCCCTCACCGCTCAGTCCTGGCCGCTCTCTAAGGCTGAAATCAGCAACTATGAAGCAACGTCGTCCTACCAAGACGTGGTGGACTTCATGACCACCATCAAGCAAATGGGCGCGCCGATGACCATGCAATGGATTGGGGAATCTACCGAAGGACGAAAAATTCCTCTCGCGATCATTAGCAATCCGCCGGTTTCCAATGCCGCCGAGGCCAGAAAGCAAGGCAAGCTCATTGTTTATGTTCAGGGGAACATCCATGCCGGCGAAGTCGAAGGGAAGGAGGCCGCTCTTCATTTGCTGCGAAAGATCGCCCGGGATCACAAGTCCGGCGCATCAGGCTGGCTCAAGAACATGGTCATCCTCATGAATCCGATCTACAACTCGGATGGCAACGAGAAATGGGGTCCGGTCGAGCGCAATCGCCCCGAACAAGATGGGCCGAAACTAGTGGGCGTGCGCGCTAACGGTCAGAATTTCGACCTTAACCGCGATTGCATCAAGGCCGAGTCGCCCGAAATGCGCGCGGCCATGGATCATATTTTTCGGCCGTGGGATCCCGATGCAGTGCTAGATTTACACACGACCGATGGCACGCGCCATGGCTTCGACCTTACCTACGCGCCGCCCCTGCATCCAAACACCGATCCGGCAATTCTTGCCTACTCTCGAGACCGGCTTCTGCCTGACGTTCGCCGCGAATCCATTAAGAAGTACGGCAAAGATCTCTTCGATTACGGAAATGGGAGCCGGGGCGAGACGCCGAAGTGGTCCTCCTTTGAACCTTATGGCCGCTATGTAACGAACTACGCCGGGCTCGCGGGCCGAATCGGCATCCTGAGCGAAGCCACCACGTTCATCCCATTCAAAGATCGGATCGTTGCCACCGAGCGATTTGTAGCTGGCGTGTTAGATCACTTCGTGCGAAACCGAAAAGAAATCATCAAAATGCGGTCGACGGCGCCCATGCCTGAAGAACTTGGCGTAAAGTTCGCCATGGCGCAGGGTAGGGTTGAAAATGTTCCCATAGAGAAGCTTGCGGCGGGCGAAAGAGCCCCCCTCAGTGGTCGACCGAAGGTCGTGGAAATGATCAAGATGCAAGTTTGGGATCGCTTCACTGCTACTCAAATGGCGCGCGTACCCAAAGCCTATCTCATCCCCCGGTCCGAATCGAAACTGATGCGGCTCTTGATGCGCCACGGCATCGAGTTCACCCAAATCAAAGCTCCTAGCGCCGCCAAGGCTGATATTTTCGCGATAAGCAAACTCGCGCGTGCAAACGGCTCATTCCAGGGCCACCGTCTTATCACGCTTGAAGGCAAATTTCGCTCCGAAACAATCAACTTAACCCCTGGAGATTACGTGATCCCCACGCACCAGCGCCTCGGCCGCCTCGCCTTCACCTTGCTCGAACCCGAAGCCGAAGACAACGCCGCCGCATGGGGCTTTTTGGGAGAGGATCTGAGCGGAGACTATTCGGTCAAGAAGATTTGGTAGTTATGAACAGCCATGCAAAGGTTCATCTGAATCGAACAATAACTTTGAGATGAATTTTGCCATTTCCTGGCAATGTTTACAGGTGGAGTTCGAATTCCTACGATATAATTATTTCGACTATGAAGCGTTGCCTTTTTGTTGTTGCTGCCATTGCGTGTCTTTCTAGTGCACAAGCCGTTATCTTGATTGATGACTTTTCGTCTGGTGCAATCGATGTTGTGCTTACGCCGCCGACCAATATCGTCCAAGTCAACCGCACTGGTTCGATGGTGGGAGGAAGCGCATTTCACGACTTCGGGTACGTTGCGAATGCTTTCGGCAACAGCGCCAGAATGAAAGTGAACACTTCTATTCCCGCAATGGATGTTTCGGGCGAATTTCAAGTTGAAACCCTGTTGGGCCTGTTCTATGGAGTAGACAGCACCGGTCAATTCAACGCTTCCGACGACCTGAACCTTAACCTGACTGGCACAGATCGCTTCCGAATGTCGGTTTTTCATACCGATTCGATCATGAACATCGCCATCACTCTCTACGATGCAGAAACGGTTTATGGCCCCGTACAAAGCTTCGCAACGCTCGGACCTGGATATAACCAGAATGCTGATTTCTTATTCTCGAGCTTTGGCGCGTTCGACTTTTCAGACG
Organism: Fimbriimonadaceae bacterium; assembly: GCA_040081075.1. GTDB lineage: Bacteria > Armatimonadota > Fimbriimonadia > Fimbriimonadales > Fimbriimonadaceae > JANJUB01. Next base: position 29,442 of record JBEBHJ010000033.1, read on the forward strand.
TTGACGTAATCGAAATTGGGATTGACGTTGACCCTTCGGCCGACTACCAAGTGCGCCAAATCGCCGCGGTTCCCGAACCCGCAACCATGAGCGCCCTTGGCCTAGGTATCGCGGGATTACTCACCAAGCGAAAGCGAAAGTAGAGTCGCCAACGGCGGTCACATCTGGCTACCATTGGGTCATTCAGGAACCTAATGATGCGCATAAGAAGAACCTTTACCTGCCAAAACGGTGTGGCAGAGGGGTGTGGCTAGGGCCGCCCTAACTGTAAACCACTACAAAGAACAGAAACAGCGATGTAAGCATCGTGTGGCCGATGACGAACTGCGGGCCAGCGGGCCAGTCGCTATGTTTGAAGTAGAACCCATCGACCTCGCCAAACAAAGTGCTCCGAGAAGACCGGCTCAACACTTGCTTCTCACACGACTACAAAGAAGTGAAGTGAACGCGCGCAAAAGTGAGGCACAATCCCGAGCTTGTCCGTCTCTCCTGTAGCCCCCGAAGTAGGGGGCGGTTGAATCAATATGAAAAAACTCCTCCTATTCTGTTTAGCAAGCATCGCAATCCTTGCCGTTGGGTGCGCTCCGGCCGAGAAGACGGCGGAGACAGCCGACCCGAAGGCAACCAATACGGCCACCGCCGAATTGGCGAAATGTGAGTTGTGCGGAACCGAGGTTGCGAAGTCCAGCTTGGCCAGCCACGACGGCAAGATGGCCTGCGAAGCCTGTATCAAGTCTCACAATCACTAGCGCATTTGCCTATGGAGGGCCCAGAGCTGGAATATCCGTCTTCAAGGCCAGTGATCCCTTTTTGCGAGTGGCTAGAAACAAGGTACTCCGGCGGCGGACCGACCCATGACGACCACTTTGAGACGCGCGCGACCTACGCCGAGTACGTGGTCTTAACTTGGGAGCGTCCCACAGAGTTTCTAACGACGCGTTTCACGTTGGACCAGATAGGAGAAGTGATGATGCGTGAGAGACACGTCTATGGGAGCGCCCAACTACCGCGTGAACTGCGAAACCGCGCATGGCGAGCCCTCTCGCCGTTGTGCGGGGAGCTCTTTGCGCCGAATGTATCGGACTCACTCAGCCACCGAAACGAGAGCGCCAAAGGCACAGCACGCCTTGATGGTGCTTGCTACATGTGGTGGGACGTTTCCCCATTCTATCCCGGCAACCGATCGATGACACCAGTGGACTCCGCGTTCTTTGTTTCTATTTGCCGAGAATGCCTCGCGTCCCCAAAGGCAGCGATTCAGGAGTCGGCAATCCACGGTCTCGGCCATGCCGTTGGAATCTCTGAGCCTTTGATTGAGGCAAGGACCGCTTTGGACGACTATATCCGCGAGGCCAATTTCGCCCGTCCTGAACTGCTCCAGTACGCTAAACGTGCAAGAAAGGGACGCGTGCAATAGGTGGCGATGATTGAAGGTTGAGTAGCCCAGCGGGAAAGGTTTGGGATCAAAAGCATTACGTTGCGCTCGATGCAAGCAGGGTCGAGTTCGGTCCAAGGTTATCGACCGAAAGCATTCGCGACTTGCTCGAGATGCCGCGCTTGAGTACGATTCAGTCGGTTGTGCCGATTGCGGACGATCTTGCGCGACGCTTAAATAATGAGCTGCTTGCCGTGCGGCCCGAGTTGAAGTTGCGGCTGTACACAAATGGCCACCACCTTCGATTCCTACGGCACATGCCCGACCTGCAGAACATCTCCATAGATTGCATGGAAGGGATCGAGAACCTTGAGGGCTTATACGACCTCCCGCGACTTCTGAAAGTGCGGATCGGAGTCTACAACCTCACTGACTTCGGTTTTCTGGAACGTCTACCCGGATCACTTGAGAGCCTGGGTTTGCAAGAAACGCGCTCTCAGCGCCCCTCGTTGTCGCCAATCAAGCGGTTCTCGGAGCTGAAACACTTGTGGCTGTGCGGCCAACAAAAGCACATCGAGGTTGTGGGTCAGCTACCGCGACTGCGTCATTTGAACCTGACGAGCGTCTCGTCGGCTAGCCTTGAGTTTCTGGAAGGATGCACGATTCGGTCACTCCGCATGATGCTGGGAAGCGCAAAGGACATTTCTGTCCTAACCCAACTCTCCAATCTTGAGTGCTTGGAACTTAACTGGGTCAAGGGGCTTGCCGCCCTCGGCCCGGTTTCGGAGCTCACCGGATTGCGTTGCATGCGATTGGAACTGCTCAAGCACATCACAAATCTTCCCGATTTATCGAAGTTGGCAAACCTGCGACGTCTCGTCTTGATCCAAATTAACAGTTTGAATGCGCTTGATCAAGTCCGCCAAGCCCAGAACCTAGAGGAGTTTCTATACAGTCCTGGAAAAATTTTTCCGGTGCACGACTTTGACTTTCTCTTTGAGATGCCGAGATTGAAACGTGCAAGCGTTGGTTTTCGAAATCTCGCCAACAATGAAGCGTTTCGGGCTGCGGCGAGTGCCCGCGGGCTGGCGACCAACTGGGTGGAACAAGACTTTGCTCCTGGTGAGACTTGGTGAAACGCACCGGCTACCTTGACTTGAGTGGCTCCGCGCACCTCGTGCCAGAATCGGGAGTACACTCGCATCGTTAGAAATCGCGAATGAGGGATCAGCACTCGGATTGCAATAGCGCCACACGTGATCTGATAGGCAAAAGCAAGCCATCGGAAAGAGATCGTATGGCGCGAGAGACCCAAAGGTGCTCCAATTAGCGGTTCTACCACAGGGCTGAGCGGTTCAGGCGCTGGGCCTGACCCTGGATTGGTTCGTCTATTCGAAGACGGGCAATATGAAAAAGTAATTTCTGGACTCTCTGAACGGGAAAGTACGCTGTCCCAGTGGGAGGCATCCATGTACTTGGAGGCTATTTGGTTGTATTACGGCCGCGAGCGTGCGAACGCGGCCGTGTCCCAGTTGGCACTTCAAGGACTCGCGGGCGCCAACTACGACCTGATTACGTCCCTCCTGGCGATTGAATTTGGTGGCGGGGAGGAGGTGATCGACCGGTATGCCGAACGGTATGTCAGGGAGGAGTTAACCGAGCTTACCGTGTTCCTTGCTATCAAGCGTCGACGCCTCGAAGAGGCGTTCGACACTTTGATCGCCGCCATGCCGAATCTGAAGGAGCCAGCCTTATCTCGTTGCGTGGCGCGGATGCTCCGGGCAAGTGAGGAGGGCGGGCGAATTGATCTGTTTCGCGAAATCGTTGATCATTTAGCTGCTAGCTCACCTAAGACTTGGGTGGACGCCCGGGCACACGTCCGATTGCTTGAGGGCGACTATCTTGGAGCGCTGGAGTTATTGTCTTCAGAAGATGAATCTTCCCCTGGCCCAGCCGAACGACACCTGGACAAAGCATACTGCTACGGTCGACTCGCGAGGTACGCTGAGGCCATAGAATGCGTCAATGCCGTCCTTCCCAGCAGCCGGGCCTATTGTGAATCGTTGCAGCTAAAAGCGGACATTCTTGTCCAAATGAAAGACTTTGGACGGGCCGAAGGGGCACTCCTTGAGTTACTGGGGATCCGCCCTAGCGAAACCGACGCGTTGAAAATGCTGGTTCGTGTTCAGGCGCGCCAGTTAAAGTTGAGAGAAGCCCTTAGGTCGACTTACAAACTTATCGATGAAACGAGACGGATTGCTGCGTTGAGCCCGCCATTATGCTAGCGGGGCATCCCCAGTTTCATGCAAAACTTAACCGTTGAATCCGTACGGTGAGTTTGGGGATCAGATTGTTCATGTGGAGGAGATTGCTTCGCGTTTGGCCACATTCGCCCCCATTCCCGCTCGGCTTGATCCTCATATTTTTGAAACCCTGCAAGCAAAGGGCATCGAGCAGCTTTACGCCCACCAGGCCCAGGCGTGCGAGGCGGCGCTGGATGGCAAGGATGTGATGATTGTGACGGGGACGAACTCGGGGAAGACGCTTTGCTACGCGCTCCCCACCCTTCATCAATGCATCCAAGAACCCATGGCGCGGGCGCTTTATGTGTTCCCGACCAAAGCGCTCGCCCAAGATCAACTTAAGCGCATGAGCGATCTTTTGCCTGAAGGAATTCGCGCCGGAACCTATGATGGCGACACCGCCGCATCGCAGCGGGGAAGTATCCGCAAGCTCGCCCACATCATCCTCAGCAATCCCGACATGCTCCATGTAGGCGTTTTGCCCAACCACGAAAATTGGGTGACGTTCCTGAAAAACCTGCGCTACATCGTGATTGATGAAATGCACACCTATCGGGGTGTGTTTGGCTCACATGTTGCCAATGTTCTGCGAAGGCTGCTTCGGTTGTGCGAATGGCACCGCAACCGTCCGCAAATCATTGCGTGCAGCGCCACGATCGCGAACCCACTTTCTGCCTTTAGACGGCTCACCTCGCGCGAGCCTGTTCTTATAGATGAAGATGCTTCGCCTCAGGGTCGGCGAACGTTTATCTTTTGGAATCCGCCCCCGCTAAAGGATGCCGAGCGCGCTTCGGCAAATGTTACATCAGCCCACATCGTGAGCGATCTGGTGGAGCGCGGCTTTACTTCGCTCGCATTCTGTCGAGCCCGGATATCGACCGAGTTGGTCTTGGTCCAAGCGCGCAAAGATCTCGGCGACAAAGCCAACTTGGTGGAGAGCTATCGCGGCGGATACACCCCCAAAGAGCGGCGGCAGATTGAAAAGGCGGTCCGCACGGGCAAGCTCAAAGGGCTCATCGCGACGAACGCAATGGAGTTGGGGGTGGATATCGGCGATCTCGATGCCGTGGTGATGAATGGCTATCCGGGGTCGATTTCAAGCTTCTGGCAGCAAGCGGGAAGAGCGGGACGTGGTTCAAAAGATGGCCTCGCCATTATGGTTGCCCACGACGACCCCCTTGAGCAGTTCCTCCTTCGCGAGCCTAGTCTCTTGTTTGACAAGCCGGTCGAGAGCGTAACCATCAACAACGAAAATCCCCAGATTCTCTCCCGTCAGTTGCTTTGTGCCGCCCACGAGCGCCCGCTTTCTCCGGCCGAACTGAGCAACTTCGGCGATTCCGCCATTGGGATTGCCGAGGATATGGATCGCTCCGGCGAGCTTTCTTACCGAGCCGGATTATTCTACTATCCGGCCTTCTCACCACCGGCACCAGGCGTGAATATTCGGGGTGCGTCGGGCTCGGAAATCGTGTTGATGTGCGAAGGCGAACAACTCGGAACGATGGAGCGTAACCGCGCTCTACAAAACGCTCACACTGGCGCCATCTACCTTCATCGCGGCCAAAGTTACTTCGTAAGGTCGCTCGATCTGGATCAAGGCATCGCCACCGTGATTCCCACCGACGCGAACTATTACACCCAACCGGTAACCCAGGCGACGGTGGAAGAGCTAAGCCGCCTTGAGCGGAGTGGTCCCTTTTCTCTGGTTGGCCTCAAGGTGACCGATCAAGTTATCGCTTATCGTAAGAAGCTTCATGATGGGAATCGGGTTTTCGATATCGTCGACCTCGATCTTCCACCCCAAACCTTCGAAACGCTCGCCATCCGCCTCGATTTGCCCGAGTTGCCCTTTGACGACGACGACCCAAGTGCCGCGATAAGCTCCGTTCATGGCCTCGAGCACGCTCTGATCGCCGTCGCTCCGCTCCTCGCCGGTTGCGATCGCAACGATCTTGGCAGTGCATGGTACGGAGTCTCACCCGACACCCTCCAACCCGCCGTGTTCGTTTTCGATCGTGTTCCCGGCGGCGTGGGCCTCACCGAGCGGCTCTTCCAAATGCTCGACGCGTGGCTCGCCAGCGCCGTCGACCTCCTCACGAGCTGCCCGTGCAAAGAAGGCTGCCCCGCCTGCCTCATGAGTAGCCGATGCGAGGCGGCAAACGAATATTTGAGCAAGAAAGGCACCATCGAGTTGTTGCGCTCGGTGACAAGCTAACCGAGTTTCCCAACTTGTTTGGGGTAACGTGTTTTTATTATGAAAGGCAGAATATTGTTGTTGGGCTCGGTTATGGTGGCGCTTTTGGCCGGTTGCACGGGTGGCCCCGCCGTGAAAGATGGCGGAGGGGATATCGTTCGGCAAGACTATCGCATTCTAGAAGGCGGGACGATCCCGATAACCCTTATGGATTCCGTAACCGACCCGTTAACGGCCGCAAAGGATGAATACATTTGGACGATCGGAGTGTTAGTTCGCAGCACGAAGACGCAGGCGGAGACGGCTGACCTATCTTTGACTCCCTTCGGACCAGTTGACGGCAGTGGGAAGAGTTACATTCGCGTAAACGTCGTGGGTTTGACCCCGGATGCTCATGGAGTGTATAAAGTTCCGTTGGCAGGTGCGTCCCCGCTTAAATCTGGAAGCGTTGTCATTAAGGTTCGGTTGGCGAATCCAGGGCCACAATCGAAGCCAGTGATAGATGCTAATTTCAAGCATCCCACCGAACTAGTCCAGGTTAAGACGGATCGCGCCTTCTTCTTACAGGGCTCTGCCATGCCTCCCGAACCAGGTTGGCTTCCAATAGTGGAAGGCGGAATCCCGAATTGAATGCAAAGGCAGACACGATTCCATAAATTGGCCCAAAACTCACAACCTTGGGCGGGTGTGCCATTGCGTCAAAGTTTGACGTCCAGTTAAAGTGGTCCGTTTCCCTGATGTCATCTCGTAAAAGTGTCAACTATGAACGTCGTCATCCGTGAAGAACCCGCTCGACTTTTGGTCGGCATGCAGTATGTTGGGAAAGCTGAGATTGGGGAGATTCCTGCGCTTTGGGATGAGTTCGTTCCTCGTCTTGCCGAGATCCCAGGCGGTGGGCGTGTTTTTGGGGTTAGCAGCGGATTAGGCGAGATTGCGCCGGGTGTATTCTCCTACCTAGCTGGGCGCGAGCTGCACAACCTAGACCAAATTCCCGATGGCATGACTAGTTGGGAGTTTGAGGTTGGGCTTTATGGCGTTGTTCAGTGTCCGTCCCTCGATGAGATCCGGCCCACCATCGGAACCTTCTATGGCGAGTGGCTACCTGCTTCCCCCTACAAAGCAAGAGGACATACGATGGAGTATTACCCGCCGAGCTTTCCGGCCTCGCCCGAGATTGAGTTGTGGTTCGCAATATTGGACTCCAAATTCGAATAGAATGCAAAGACAAGCATGATTCCTTACGATCCTGAGCATCCGCTTTCAAATCTCTTCGGCCTTACTCGGCGCGAGTTCTTCGGACGGACGGCTCAGGGGATTGGGGCGGTGGCTTTGGCTTCGATTCTGCCCAGTCTCGCCAGCGGCCAAACTCAAAAGAAGCCTTCTTACCTTGATCATCCCGCTAAGGCGAAGCGAATCATTTACCTGTGTCAAGCGGGCGGGCCAGCCACTCAGGATTTGTTTGATTACAAGCCGTTGCTGAACAAAATGCACGGCGAACCCCTGCCCGATAGCGTTCGGCGTGGGCAGCGCCTCACGGCAATGAGTTCCAATCAGGCCGTTTTCCCCCTCGCCGGTTCGCCGTTCAAGTTCGAGCAGCACGGTCAGAGCGGGGCTTGGTTTAGCGAGATTTTGCCGCACCTCGCCGGAGTTTCCGACGAGCTTTGCTTCGTGAAATCCATGTTCACGGAAGCGATCAACCACGACCCCGCCATCACCTTCTTTCAAACCGGTAGCCAAATCGCGGGTCGCCCGTCTTTTGGATCGTGGCTCGCCTATGGGTTGGGTTCGGAAAACCAAGATTTGCCCGCATTCGTCGTTTTAGCCAGCGCCGGCCAAGGCGATCAGCCGCTTTACGCCCGGTTGTGGGGAAGCGGGTTCTTGGATTCACGGTATCAAGGCGTGCGCTTCCGCTCCGCTGGCGACCCCGTCTTGTACCTCTCTAACCCCGACGGCGTTTGTGGTTCGGGCCGAAGAGCGATGCTCGACCGCCTCAGCGAGCTTAACCAGCAGCAGTTTAAGAGGGAACTCGACCCCGAAATCGAAAGTCGCATCGCCCAATACGAAATGGCGTTTCGGATGCAAACAAGTGTGCCCGAAGTGACCGACCTAAGCAAAGAGCCCAATGAGGTTTTTGAACTCTACGGACCCGACGCCAGAAAACCCGGCACCTACGCGGCCAACTGCCTGCTCGCCCGAAGACTAGCCCAAAAGGGCGTGCGGTTCATCCAGCTTTACCACCAAGGCTGGGATCAGCACGGTAGCCTGAAGGGCGAGATTTCGGCCCAATGCCGCGAAACCGACCAACCCACCGCCGCGCTTATCAAAGACCTCAAAAGGCTGGGAATGCTGGATGACACGCTTATCCTGTGGGGCGGCGAGTTTGGGCGCACCAGCTATTCGCAAGGGCCGCTTTCGCTTGAAAACTTCGGCCGCGACCACCACCCTCGCTGTTTCACCGTCTTCATGGCGGGCGGCGGCGTGAACGCCGGCACCACCTACGGCCGCACCGATGACTACGGTTACAACATCGCCGATAAAGACGGCAACGCGATAAGCCCAACCAAGCACGAGTTCACCGAAGGCGCTGTCCACGTCCACGACCTGCAAGCCACCATGCTATGGCTGATGGGTGTAGATCACACCAAGCTCAGCTTCCCCTACCAAGGCCGAGATTTCCGCCTAACCGACGTGCACGGGCTTGTGGTTAGGGCGTTAATGAAGTAAACACCCACATGATAAGTTCCCTCGTCCCAAGTTGGCGCAACATCACCCCCTCGCCCCTCCGGGGGAGAGGGGGC